>JALOSD010000330.1 GCA_025458585.1 Burkholderiaceae bacterium
CTGCTCGTAGACCTTGAAGAAGTTGGCGCCGGTGCGGTCCATCTTGTTGACGAACGCCAGCCGCGGCACCTTGTACTTGTTGGCCTGGCGCCAGACGGTTTCGGACTGCGGCTGCACGCCGCCGACCGCGCAATAGACCATGCACGCGCCGTCGAGCACGCGCATGCTGCGCTCGACCTCGATCGTGAAGTCGACGTGCCCGGGCGTGTCGATGATGTTGATGCGGTGCTCGGGAAACGACATGTCCATGCCGCGCCAGAAGCAGGTGGTGGCGGCCGACGTGATCGTGATGCCGCGCTCCTGCTCCTGCGCCATCCAGTCCATCGTCGCGGCGCCGTCGTGCACTTCGCCGATCTTGTGGTTCACCCCGGTGTAGAACAGGATGCGCTCGGTCGTGGTCGTCTTGCCGGCATCGATGTGCGCGCTGATGCCGATGTTGCGGTAGCGCTCGATGGGGGTCTTGCGGGCCATGGTGTACTCCAAAGACAGGGCCGCTCGCGGGTCCGTGTTAACCCTGAGAGCGGCCGGAAGACGGTGACGGTCGGATCGCGACGGCGTCAGAACCTGAAGTGCGAGAACGCCTTGTTCGCCTCGGCCATGCGGTGCACCTCGTCGCGCTTCTTCATCGCGCCACCGCGGCCTTCGCTCGCCTCGAGCAGTTCGTTGGCCAGGCGTGCGGCCATCGACTTCTCGCCGCGCTTGCGCGCCGCGTCCTTCAGCCAGCGCATCGCGAGCGCCACGCGGCGCACCGGGCGCACTTCGACCGGCACCTGGTAGTTCGCGCCGCCGACGCGACGGCTCTTGACCTCGACCATCGGCTTGACGTTATTGAGCGCCGTCATGAAGACCTCGAGCGGGTCCTTGCCGGCTTTCTTCTCGACCTGGTCGAGGGCGCCGTAGATGATGTTCTCGGCCACGGCCTTCTTGCCGGACTCCATCACGACGTTCATGAACTTGGACAGATCGACCGACCCGAACTTCGGGTCGGGCAGGATCTCGCGCTTGGGGACTTCGCGACGACGCGGCATGACTGACTTCCTCTTCTAGCTTCAGTTGGCACGGGCCACCGGCCCGCACCTCGAGGAACCAGCACGGCTCCTCACTTACTGGCTGCCACCCCGGGGCGGCAGCCCTGGGCGACGCCGCCGGCCCTCAGGCCGACCTCGCCGCGCGACGAAGGCCTCAGGCCTTCTTCGGGCGCTTGGCGCCGTACTTCGATCGCGACTGCTTGCGGTCCTTGACCCCCTGCAGGTCCGACCCCCGCGCACGAGCACGACGCTGTGCTCCTGCAGGTTGTGGCCCTCGCCGCCGATGTACGAGATGACCTCGAAGCCGTTGGTCAGGCGCACCTTCGCGACCTTGCGCAGCGCCGAGTTCGGCTTCTTCGGCGTCGTCGTGTAGACGCGCGTGCACACCCCGCGGCGCTGCGGGGAGTTCTGCATCGCCGGCGACTTCGATTTCGTGACCTCGACCTGGCGACCGTGGCGCACGAGTTGATTGCTGGCGTCCGGCCGGCGGCGAGCGGTCGGCATCCGCGGCGCCCACAGGACGGGGCATTCCCCTGGGGCAGACCGTCCCCACCCGCCGCCCCCGCACTTGCGCAACTCGCGGAACAGCCACGAAGCGGCGGCAGCGCGGCGCGGGCACAATGCGCCGAAAAGCCTTGCATTATATGCAGCTCCCGCAGCCCCCGCAAGGCCGCACGACATCGCCGGCGGTCGACGCCACAACTGCGGTGCCGGGCCTCGTGCTCGACACCAACGCGGTGCTCGACTGGCTGTGGTTCGCCGACTCCGCGATGCAGGGCGTCGCAGCCGCGGTCGCCGCCGGACGCTGCCGCTGGTGGGTGACCGACGCGACCAACGCCGAGCTCGAACACGTGCTCGACCACCGGCTGCCGCCGCGCGCCGGCGCCGACCGGGCCGCCGTGCGGCAGGGCCTGCGGCGCTGGGGACACGCCGCACCGCCGCCGGCGCTGCCGAGCGCGATGCGCCTGCCGTGCCGTGACCCCGACGACCAGGTCTTCGTCGACCTCGCGATCGCGACGCGCGCCACGTGGCTCGTGACGCGCGACCGCGCGCTGCTCGAGCTCGCGCGGCGGGCGGCGGCGCACGGCGTCGCGATCGTGCCTCCTCGGGCCTGGCGACCGATCGCGGCATAAAAGAAAAGGGCGGCCGCAGCCGCCCTTGCTCCGCCAGCGGCGCCGAGCGGCGCCGCAAGGTCACTCGCCAGACGGCTCCCCGGCGGCGTTGGCCGCCGCGAGGTCCACCTGCGCGAGCTGCGCAGCGGCAAGCTCCTCGGCCTCCTGCAACGCGATCGCGCGGCGCTCGCTCTCGTCCATTTCCTCCTTCGCCTTGCGCGCCTGGTGGAACGCCATGCCGGTACCCGCCGGGATCAGCCGGCCGACGATGACGTTCTCCTTCAGCCCGCGAAGCTCGTCGCGCTTGCCCATGATCGCGGCCTCGGTGAGCACGCGCGTGGTCTCCTGGAACGACGCGGCGGAGATGAAGCTGTCGGTCGACAGGCTCGCCTTCGTGATGCCGAGCAGCACGTCGGCGTGCGTCGCGGTCATCTTGCCGTCGGCGCGCAGCTTCTCGTTCGTGTTCAGCAGCTCCGAGCGCTCGACCTGCTCGCCGGCGATGTAGGCGCTTTCGCCCGGGTCGACGATCTGCACGCGACGCAGCATCTGGCGCACGATCACCTCGATGTGCTTGTCGTTGATCTTCACGCCCTGCAGGCGGTAGACGTCCTGCACCTCGTCGACGATGTAGCGCGCC
>JALOSD010000133.1 GCA_025458585.1 Burkholderiaceae bacterium
AACGCTTCGCCGACGCGCTCGTCGTGCACCGGCTCGACCAGGCCACGTCGGGGCTGGTGCTGTTCGCGCGCGGCGAGGCGGCGCAGCGCACGCTGTCGCGCGCGTTCGCCGCGCGCGAGGTCGGCAAGACCTACGTCGCCGTCGTCGCCGGCGCGCTCGACCACGACACGGGCGAGATCGACCTGCCGCTGGCCGCCGACTGGCCGAACCGCCCGCGTCAGGTCGTCGACCACGTGCGCGGCAAGCCGTCGCTGACGCGCTGGCGCGTGCTCGCGCCCGGCATCACGCAAGGCGGCGGCACGACGCGGCTCGCGCTCGAGCCGGTCACCGGCCGCTCGCACCAGCTGCGCGTGCACCTGAAGGCGATCGGCCACCCGATCGTGGGCGACGCGCTGTACGCGCCGCCGCAGGTCGCCGCCGCGGCGCCGCGGCTGCTGCTGCACGCCGCGCGGCTGGCCTTCGCGCACCCGACCGGAGGCGGCCCGAGTGCCTTCGAGTCGCCACCACCGTTCTGACCCTGCATGGAACCGGGCGCCGGCGCGCGGCTCACAATGGGTCGTCGACGCCACCGGAACCCGTCATGCCCGCTACCGTCCCCCGTCGCCGCGTCCTGCACCTGGCCGCCGGCGCCGCGCTGATTGCCGCCCCCGCCGTCTGGCGCGGCGCCGTCGCGCAGGCGCGCGCGCTGCGGCCGACACCGTCGCAGACCGAAGGCCCCTTCTACCCGCTCGACATCCCCGACGACCACGACGCCGACCTGCTGCGCCACGGCAACCTCGTGACGACGCGGGGCACCCCGGCCACCGTCGACGGCAGCGTCGTCGACCTCGACGGCCGCGCGGTGCGCGGCGCGGTGGTCGAGATCTGGCAGTGCGACGTCGACGGCGTCTACAACCATCCTGGCGACCCGCGCCGGCACGACCCGGCGTTCCAGGGCTTCGGTCGCACCACCGTCGACGCCGACGGCACGTGGCGCTTTCGCACGCTGCGCCCGGTGCAGTACGGCGGGCGCACGCCGCACATCCACGTCAAGGTCCGGCTCGGCAGCCGCGAGCTGCTGACGACGCAGCTCTACGTCGAGGGCGACCCGGGAAACGAGCGAGACTTCCTGTGGCGGCGCCTGCCCGAGGACCAGCGCGCCCTTATCACGGTCGCATTCCGGCCGGCGGCCGACGGCGTGCAGACGACGTTTCCGATCGTCGTGCGCGCCTGATCAGCGCGCGGCGAGCAGCGGCGCGCGCAGCTTCGCGTCAAAGTCGGCGGGCGCGACGTACTGCAGCACGTCGCGGCCCTCGGCGTCGAGCACGATCGCGAGACCGAGCGCCGGGTACAGCCAGTGCTCGAGCCGCCCGTCGGCGGCGGCGATGCGCTGCGTCGGCTCGCCGAAGCGCTGGCGCAGCGTGGGCGCGTCGAGTTGCGCGTTGGGGATGAAGGTCAGCCCGACGACCGCCGCGCGCAGCGCCTCGGCGCGGTCGGCGCCGGCGAGCACGTAGCGCAGCGACGCGCCGCCGCCCTCGCGCCGCGTGGCGCGCTGCTGCCACGCTCGGCGTTGCGCCTCGGACGCGTCGGCGGCGAGCACGAGCCGGCCGACGACGAAGCCGGCATTGAACGCGTCGAGGTAGCCCTCGAGCGCGCCGGCCTCGCCCGCCAGCCCGACGACGGCCACCTGCAGCGCGCCGTCGCGCTCGGCGTCGGCGAGCGTGCTGCGCCCGAGCGCGAGGCCGAACACGCGCGTCGTGCCGTCGGGCGTACGCTCGACCTGCCACGGCAGACCGTGCCCCGGCGGCTCGGCGGGCGGCGGTGCGCGCAACGCCTGCAGCAGCGGCGGCACGAACGCCGCGACGAGCACGGCCAGGCCTGCAACGAGCGCGAGCGCCCACGGGCGCATCCACCAGCGATTCGTCATCGGCCGATCGTACCCGCCGCCATGCGTGGTGCCAGGGCGGCCACGGCGCGACGGCCTCGCGTATCCTGAGCGCCATGACGACCCCTGCCCCGCTCACGATCCTCACGGGCGCCTCGCGCGGCCTCGGCCGCGCGATGGCCGCGCAGCGCCTGCGCGCCGGCCACCGCCTGCTCGCGCTCGCGCGCCGCCCCGACCCCACGCTCGCCGACGTCGCGCGCGACGCCGGCGCGACGCTCGAGCAGTGGGCCGTCGACCTCGCGCGGCCGGGCGAGGTCGCGACGCGGCTCGAGGCGTGGTTCGCGGCGATCGCCCCGGGCGAGGTGGCCGCCGCCACGTTGATCAACAACGCCGCGCTGCTGACGCCGCCGGGGCCAATCACCGCGACCGATGCCGACGCGCTCGCCGACGCGCTGCGCGTCGGTCTCGAAGCGCCCGTCTTGCTCACGCGCGCGTTCCTGCGCGCGACCGACGGCTGGAGCGTGCCGCGCAAGGTGCTCAACATCTCGTCGGGGCTCGGCCGCTTCGCGATGGCCGGCAGCGCGCCTTACTGCGCCGTCAAGGCCGGCCTCGACCACTTCAGCCGCGCGCTCGCGCTCGACGAGGCGCTGAAGGCCGACGGGGCGAAAGTCGTCTCGCTCGCGCCGGGCGTGATCGACACCGACATGCAGGTGCAGCTGCGCGGCGCCGATCCGGCCGTGTTCGTCGAGCAGCAGCGCTTCGCCGCGATGAAGAGCGGCGGCGCGCTCGACAGCCCCGACGCCGCGGCCGCCAAGGTGCTCGCCGTGCTCGACCGCGCGGACTTCGGCGCCAAGCCGATCGCCGACGTGCGCGAGCCCTGAAATATGAACCACCCCCGAAGCGCCTTCGGCGCGCCCCCTCGAGGCGGCGCCGCCAGCGGACCGGCAAAGCCGGATCCGCGGCGGCCGCGCGAAACCTCGCGGTTCATCGTGCGTGGGTGCCCTCGGCACGGCGCGAGCCACTGACATACGCGCCGTGGACGACGCCGCGCTGCTGCTGACCGAGGTCGACCCGGCGGGCTTTGCCGTCGTCACGCTGAACCGCCCGCAGGCGATGAACGCGCTGTCGCGCGCGCTGATGGCGCAGCTCGCCGACACCGTCGACGCGCTCGAGGCCGATCCCGCCGTGCGCGTGCTGATCGTGACCGGCGCCGGGCGCGCGTTCTGCGCCGGCCTCGACCTGAAGGAACTCGGCGCCGGCGCCGCGCGGCTCGGCGACGGCGAACGCGGCGTCGCGGCAAAGGACCCGGTGGCCGCGCTCGGGCGCTTCCGCGGCCCGGTGATCGGCGCGATCAACGGCGCCGCGGTGACCGGCGGCTTCGAACTCGCGCTCGCCTGCGACGTGCTGCTCGCCTCGCCCAACGCGCGCTTCGCCGACACGCACGCGCGCGTCGGCCTCGCGTCGGGCTGGGGGCTGTCGCAGAAGCTCAGCCGCGTGGTCGGGATCTACCGCGCTAACGAACTCAGCCTGAGCGGACGCTGGCTCGACGCCGCCGAGGCCGACGCCTGGGGCCTCGTCAACCGCGTCGTGCCCGCCGAGCGCCTGCTCGACGAGGCGAAGGCGCTGGCGCGCGACATGCTCGGCGCGATCCCCGAGATGCTCGTCGCCTACAAGGCGACGATCCGCGACGGCTACGCGCTAGCGTTCGGCGATGCGATGCGGCTGGAGGCCGAACGCGCGCGTGCCCACAACGTGGCGGTGGACGCCGCCGCGATAGAGTCGCGCCGCGAAGCGGTCAGGCAGCGCAACCGCGGCGCCTGAGCGCCGGTCAGCGCGCCGTGCCCTCGCGCTGCGCGCGCTTGGCGTCCTGCTCGATGTGCGACAGGAAGAAGCGCACGAAGAACACGCCCATGCCGAGCATGAAGGCGATGACGCCGGCGCTCATCAGGCCGTAGTCGGTGGAGAAGAAATCGACCAGTGCGTGCATGCCACCCTCCTGGGTTTGAGCAGACGACGCGATCTGACGCCCGCCCGCCGCGGCGTGGCTTGATCCAACACAAACCGGAGACTCGACGGCGCCGGCGTTTGATCCCGGTCAAAGCCGCGGGCGCGCGGCGGCCGCCCATCCCGCCGCGCGAAGGGGCTGTCGCGGCCACCGACGCAGCCCGACCGGCGTCCGCGCCCGAGGGCGAGCATCAGTGGTGCCGACGCCGACCCCCGCGCGTTTCGGCGGGCGATGACCACGCCGCTGCGGGTAGCATGCGCGACGCTTGCGCCCACAACGAGGCCGCCTCAGGGTGGCCACTCAATCCAGGAGACAACCTTGCGACATTCCGCAGCCATCGCGGCAGCATGCGCCGCCATCGTATCGACCTGGACGGTCACGGTCGTCCAGGCGGCACCGCCCAAGCCCGTGTATCAGGCGCAGGTGCTGCGCACGAGCTACGGCATCCCGCACATCCAGGCCACCGACTGGGGCAGCCTGGGCTACGGCTACGGCTACGCCTTCGCGCAGGACAACGTGTGCGTGCTCGCGCGCGAGGTGCTCGCCGCCGGCGGCACGCAGGCGCGGTACTTTGGTGCCGGGGCCAACAGTGCGACGCTGTTCTCGGACTGGGTCTACCGCATGGTCAACTCGCCGGCACGCGTGGACGCCGCCTGGATACGGCTGGACGCCGACACGCGCGAGCTGCTGACGGGCTACGCGGCCGGCTACAACCGCTACCTGCGCGACACGGGCGCCGCCGCACTGCCGGCCGACTGCCGCAACCAGGCGTGGGTGCAGCCGATCAGCGGAACCGATGCGCTGAAGGTGCTGCGCAAGCTGCTGGTGCGGGCCGGCACGGGCCAGTTCGTCGCCGGGCTGGTGGCCGCGCAGCCGCCGCAAGCCGTGGCCGCCGCCGACGGCGCGCAGGACGCCGCCGCGCCCGTCGACGTCACCGCCACTGCCGCGGTCACGATCGACCCCGCCGAGCTGCCCGACTTCAGCCCCGAGCGCTTCGGCAGCAATGCCGTCGCGCTGGGCGGTGACCTGACCGGCGGCGCCGGCGCGCTGCTCGGCAACCCGCACTTTCCGTGGGTCGGCATCGAGCGCTTCTACGCCGTGCACCTGACGATCCCCGGCCGCTACGACGCGATGGGCGCGTCAATCTATGGCTTCCCGCTCGTCAACATCGGCTTCAACCGCCACGTCGCCTGGAGTCACACGGTCTCGACGGGGCGCCGCTTCGTGCTGCGCGAGCTCACGCTGGTG
>JALOSD010000134.1 GCA_025458585.1 Burkholderiaceae bacterium
CGCGACCTGCGCACCGCGCACGCCGGCATGAACATCAACGAACAGGAGATGCTGGCGACGATGGACGACATCGTCGCCGCACTGAACGGGCAGGGCGTGGGCGCCGCCGAGGTCGGCGAGGTCGTCGCCATCCTGTACGCGCTCAAGGACGAGGTGCTGCACGTCTGATGCTCGGCGGCAGACGGGCGACCGCCGGGGGCTTGGGCGCGGCCCTGGTGTCGGGCCGCAGGCCCAAGTCTGCAGCGTGCAGGCGGGTCGGTGCGACCGCGACGCCTGCGCGCACCGGCCGGCGCCCCGCGGCGCCCCCCGGCGCGCTGCGCTCAGCCCCCGGCGCGCGCTTGGGGCAGCGGCGCGGCCGTGGCGGCGCGCGCGAAGTGACGGCGGAAGTCCTGCTCCGACCACTCGCCGAAGCCGGGGTCCTGGTTGCCGGCGAACACATCGGCCACGTCGCGCCACTCCCGCGGCGTCAGCACCTCGAGCGCGAGCGGCAGCAGCTCGTGCTCCTCGAGCCGCATGTGCTCCCAGACGTGCGCGGCGAGCGCGGCGAGCGCCTCGTCGACGCGCACGAGCGTCGGGTCGTCGCCCACGGCGCGGTCGGGGCAGGCGTCGCACGCGGCCTGCAGCGACGCCGCGAGTTCGTATTCGCGCAGGTGCTGCGCTTCGAGGCGGTGCAGCAGGTCGCGCCCGCGGTCGCCGTGGTGGCGCAGCAGGCGGTGCAGGCTCGCCTCCTCCTTCGGGTGGTGGCGCCGTTCGGGGTATTCGTGCAGGTAGAGCAGCATCTCGGCGACGAGCGCGCGGTCGAGCGGGTCGTCGCCCCGGCGGGCGTCGTCGACGCGGTGGCGCAGCGCATACAGCACCGCGGCGAGCGAGCGGTGCTCGTCCTGGATCAGTGCCGTCGCGCGGCTGGCGTCGGGGTGGCGGTCGGCCGCCTCGGCGCGCGTGATCAGCAGCGGCAGCTTCGACAGCCGCATCACCTTCGTTGCCACGGACGGCGTCAGCAGTGCGCCGACGCCGCTGCGCCGGTGCGAGCTCATGACGATGCCGTCGCAGCCGCAGTGCCTGGCCGCCTTGGCGATCGCCTCGGCGGGCTTGTCGCCATGGGTTTCGTGGGTGGCGTGCGGCACGCCGGCGGCCTGCGCGGCCGCGGCCGCCTTCGCGAGCAGCGCACGACCCTCGTCGACGACACGTTCGCCGGTGCCCGCTGCCGCGGGCGGCGGCACGGCCACCATCGCGCCGTCGGCGAGCACGTGGTGCTGGCGCAATTCGTCGTACGGCGTGCTGCCGTCGCCCTGTACAGCGTCGTCCGACGCGGCGTGGAAGAACGTCAGTTTCAGCGGCGGCGTGAAGCTGCGTGCGAGCTTGATCGCTTCGCCGACGTTGACGATCGACAGGTCGCTGTCGTCGACCGGGACGAGCAGGTGCTTGAACATGTAGAACCTCCGCGGCGCACCGGCGGCGCGCCACGAGGGCAATCTATCCACTGCGGCCCCGCGCGGCCTTGATCTCGGTCAGGTCCGCGCCGGCCTGGCGGCGGGTACCTCAGCGGCCCATGACGCTCGAGCTGCGGCCATGTCAGACGAACCGCGACGCTTCAAGCTGCCGCCACGGATCCGGCTCGGCCGGTCCGGTGGCGGCGCCCCCTTGGGGGAGGCGCCGAAGGCGCTTCGGGGGCATCAAAACCGGTCAAGCACCGCGCCGTGGCTGGCGCTGGCCGCACTGTGCGCGAACTTGGCGAGCACGCCGCGCGTGTAGCGCGGCGCCGGGCGCTGCCACGCGGCGCGCCGGCGCGCGAGCTCGGCGTCGTCGACGTTCAGCTGCAGCAGGCGGCGGTGGGCGTCGATCGTGATCGAGTCGCCCTCCTGCACCAGGGCGATGGTGCCGCCCTCGTACGCCTCGGGCGCGACGTGGCCGACGACCATGCCCCAGGTGCCGCCCGAGAAGCGCCCGTCGGTGATCAGGCCGACCGATTCGCCGAGCCCCTGGCCGATCAGCGCGCTCGTGGGCGCGAGCATCTCGGGCATGCCGGGGCCGCCCTTGGGACCCAGGTAGCGCAGCACCATCACGTCACCCGCCGTGATCTGGCCGGCCATGATCGCGGCGAGCGCCGACTGCTCGTCGTCGAACACGCGCGCCGGGCCGCTGATCACCGGGTTCTTCAGCCCCGTGATCTTGGCCACGCTGCCCTCGGGGCTGAGGTTGCCCTTCAGGATCGCGAGGTGGCCCTCGGCGTACAGCGGCTTGGCGATCGGGCGGATCACGTCCTGGTCGGCGCGCAGCGGCGGCACGTCCTGCAGGTTCTCGGCCACCGTCTTGCCGGTGATGGTGATGCAGTCGCCGTGCAGCAGCCCGGCGTCGAGCAGCACCTTCATCACCGCCGGGATGCCGCCGGCACGGTGCAGGTCGATCGCGAGGTACTTGCCGCTGGGCTTGAGGTCGCAGATCACCGGCACCTTCTGCCGCACGCGCTCGAAGTCGTCGATCGTCCACTCGACGCCGGCGGTGTGCGCGATGGCGAGGAAGTGCAGCACGGCGTTCGTCGAGCCGCCGGTGGCCATGATGACGGCCACCGCGTTCTCGATGCTCTTGCGGGTGACGATGTCGCGCGGCTTGAGGTCCTTCTTCACCGCCTCGACGACGATGCGCGCGGCCTCGTGCGTCGCGGCGACGATCTCGTCCTCGACGTTGGCCATCGTCGAGCTTCCCGGCAGGCTCATGCCCAGCGCCTCGAACGCCGAGCTCATCGTGTTGGCGGTGTACATGCCGCCGCAAGAGCCGCTGCCGGGGATCGCGCGGCGCTCGATCTGGCAGAAGTCCTCCTCGCTGAGCTTGCCGGCGGTGAACTGGCCCACCGCCTCGAACACGCTGACGATGTTCAGGTCCTGCCCCTTGTAGTGGCCGGGCAGGATCGTGCCGCCGTAGACGAAGATGCCGGGAACGTTGGCGCGCAGCATGCCCATCATCGCGCCGGGCATGTTCTTGTCGCAGCCGCCGACCGTGATCACGCCGTCCATCCACTGGCCGCCGACGCAGGTCTCGACGCAGTCGCTGATGACCTCGCGCGAGACGAGCGAATACTTCATGCCCTCGGTGCCCATCGACATGCCGTCGCTGATCGTCGGCGTGCCGAACACCTGCGCGTTCGCGCCTGCGCGCGCCAGCCCCTCGACCGCGGCGTCGGCGAGCTTCTGCAACCCCGAGTTGCACGGCGTGATCGTCGAGTGCGCGTTGGCCACGCCGACCATCGGCTTGTCGAAGTCGCTCGGCGTGTAGCCCATGCCGTAGTACATCGAGCGGTTCGGCGCGCGCGCGACGCCTTCGGTGATGTTGGCGCTGCGGCGGTTGATCTTGATGGGCTGCGTCATGGCGTCTCCGGGGCTTGGGGCTTGCGGTCGTCGGGGGAGAGCCGCGGATTCTAGGTCGCGCCTGTCGCCGCGCCGGGTCTGCGGCAGCCCCGCTGATAGCATGCGCGCCCATGCTGACGCACCCGCAGTTCGACCCGGTCGCCATCGCGCTCGGGCCCCTGCAGATCCACTGGTACGGGCTGACGTACCTCGTCGCCTTCGGCCTGTTCTTCTGGCTCGGCACGCTGCGTGCGCGCCAGCCGCAGTTCGCCGCCGCTGGCTGGACGCGGCGCGACGTCGAGGACCTGCTGTTCTACGGCGTGGTCGGCGTGATCGTCGGCGGCCGGATCGGCTACGCGCTGTTCTACAAGGCGGACCATTACGCCGCGCACCCGCTCGAGGTGCTCGCGGTGTGGAAGGGCGGCATGTCGTTCCACGGCGGACTGCTCGGCGTCATCGTCGCGATGGCGTGGTTCGCGCGGCGGCGCGCACGGCCGTTCCTGCAGGTGACGGACCTCGTCGCACCATGCGTGCCGACGGGACTGGCCGCCGGCCGCATCGGCAACTTCATCAACGGCGAGCTGTGGGGCCGTGCGGCGGATCCCGCGCTGCCCTGGGCGATGGTGTTCCCGCAGTCGGGCAGCATGATGCCGCGACACCCGTCGCAGCTGTACCAGTTCGCGCTCGAGGGACTGCTGCTGTTCGCGATCCTGTGGCTGTACGCGCGCAAGCCTCACCCGGTGGGGCGCGTCAGCGGCGCGTTCCTGATCGGCTACGGCGTGCTGCGCTTCGTCGCCGAGGTCTTCCGCGAGCCCGACAGCTTCCTCGGCCTGCTCGCGCTGAACATGAGCATGGGCCAGTGGCTGAGCGTGCCGATGGTGGTCGCCGGCATCGCGCTGTGGGTGTGGGCCGGCCGCAAGGGGTGAGACGATGCGACAGATCTTCCTCGACACCGAGACCACGGGCCTGAGCCCGGAGAACGGCGACCGCATCATCGAGATCGGCTGCATCGAGATGGTCAACCGCCGGCTCACCGGCCGCAACCTGCACCACTACCTGAACCCCGAGCGCCCGAACAGCGAGGACGCGGTGCGCATCCACGGCCTGACCGACGAGTTCCTCGCCGACAAGCCGCTGTTCGCCGCGATCGTCGAGGAACTGCTCGAATACGTCTCGGGCGCCGAGCTCGTGATCCACAACGCCGCCTTCGACCTCGGCTTTCTCGACGAGGAGCTGCGCCGCGCAGGCCGCGCGCCGCTGCGCGCGCACGTGGCCGGCGTCGTCGACAGCCTGCTGATGGCGCGCGAGATGTTCCCAGGCAAGTCGAACTCGCTCGACGCGCTGTGCAGGCGGCTTGAGGTCGACAACACGAACCGCGCGCTGCACGGCGCGCTGCTCGACGCCGGTCTGCTCGCCGAGGTCTACATCCGCATGACGCGCGGGCAGGAGTCGCTCGTCATCGACGGCCTCGACACCGAGCAAGCCGCGGCCACGGCCGAGGCGATCGACCTGCGGGCCTTCGCGCTGCCCGTGCTCGCCGCGACTGCCGACGAACTCGCCGCCCACGAGGCCGCGCTCGCCGACCTCGACAAGGCGAGCGGCGGCAAGACGGTGTGGCGCGCGGCGATGGCATAATTCGCGACTTGCCGGATGACGGCCACCCCGGATTCCGGGCAGTTAGCTCAGCGGTAGAGCACTGCCTTCACACGGCAGGGGTCGCAGGTTCGAACCCTGCACTG
>JALOSD010000135.1 GCA_025458585.1 Burkholderiaceae bacterium
GCGGCGCTCGCATACAGAATACGGTGGTGCTCCCGCCGGGTGCAGCCGGGTTTCCCCGGCTGCGGCCGTGCGGCCGTAGGGCAGGGTGCCCGTCAGCCTGCGGCCTGCAGCGCGCCCGCCCGACCGTCGCCGACGACCGGGGCGCCGTCGTCAGCCGGCGTCGACGCCGCGGTGACGACGCGAGCCCCGCCGGCGTTCTTCGCGCGGTACATCGCCGCGTCGGCGCGTCGCCGCAGGCTCTCGGCGTCGGGTGCGTCGTCGGGGAACATCGCGAGGCCGACGCTCGCACCGACGCGCACCGTGGCGCCGCCGCGCTGCTCGACGGCGACGACGACGAACTCGTCGCCGCCGACGCGCGCGACGGTGTCCTCGGCGCGCACGGCGGCGCGCAGCCGCTGCGCGACCGCGCGCAGCAGCGCGTCGCCGGCGAGGTGGCCGTGCCGATCGTTGACGGCCTTGAAGCCGTCGAGGTCCACGAACAGCACGCCCACCTTCTCGCCGCGCCGCTGCGCGGCGTGCAACGCCATTTCGAGGCGGTCGAGCGCCAGCCGCGCGAGCGGCAGCCCGGTCAGCTCGTCGTGCGACGCCAGCCGCAGCAACTCGACACGCTGCGCCTCGAGTTCGTCGCGCTGATCGCGCAGCTGGGCCAGCAGCGCGATCAGGTGCTGCTGGATGCCGCCGGCGGCGTACATCACGACGAGCGGCACGACGGCCAGCACGACGAGGAAGCTGACCCAGCCCGAGGCGCTCGTCGCGTGCGCCTGCAGGTCGATGGGCGCGCGCAGCACGCCGCCGACGAAACCGATGCCCGCCACGGCCAGCACGCCGGCCGACAACGCCGTGGCCACGATGCCGGACCTGAGCGACACGAAGACGGCGAAGAACGTGGCCGACAGCAGCAGCCAGAAGTAGCCGGTGCCGGTCATGCCGAGCGTGAGCACGCCGCTGACGCCCAGGCCGCGGCCGCCTGCACGCGCAGCTGCGCGTGCCACCCGACCTCGCTCGCGCGCCACAGCAGCAGGGGCAGCATCGCCACGGCCATCCACGTGGCGCCGAACAGCAGGCGGTCGATCAGCGTGCGGCGTGCTGCCGTCAGCTGCTGCGCCAACGGGGCCAACGGGTCGATGCGCAGGGGTTCCATCTCGCCGCGGTCCGCTCCTGGCCGCCCTCTCAGGGTGCAAAGTTGTCAGAACTGCAACGAGTCTACGACGCGCACGTGCCCTCGGCGAGCGGAAAGAAGGGCCGAGGCGGCGGCCATCTGTGGCGTTCGGACTCGAGGCGTCGTCGCCGCACCGCTCGCAGCGCACGCACGCGCGTCGAGTGCCTGCCGCCCCGGCGCGCGTGGCGGGGGCTCGGTTCACCAGCCGTCGATGCGCAGCAGGTCGATCGCGAACGGCCCGTGGCCGTCGACGTGACCGTCCTTCGTCAGCATCACGCCGACGCGCGTGATCGCGGGCGCGGCGAGCGGGGCGCCGTCGACCGGGCGGCCGCGCCACGTCGCGCGAAATGCCGGGAATTCGAACGCAGCCTCGGTGACCTCGCCGGCGCGCGTGTCGAACGACGCATGCCAGGTCGGCCCGTTCGGCTCGGTGTAGGCGGTCAGGCGATAACGATGACCGTCGCCGCGACAGCGGATCGCGAGCCCGCGCGCGCCGGCTGCGAGCGGCGGTGCCGGCCCGCGAGCCGACGCGAAGCCACCACCGTGGTCGAGGCGCACGACACCTTCGAAGCGCAGCGCGTCGCCCGCGCGCCGCAGGTGCGCCGACGAACGCCCGCCCATCACGCCGTCGACGACGATCTGCCAGTGCCGCGGGTCGAGTTGGTCGTCCACCCGCGCATCATGCCTGCGCCAGCGCGTCGCCCATGCGCCGGCGCTGCGCGGCGGTGGGCACCGCGCCGGCGAGCGCCGCCATGTTCTCGTCGAGGTGCGCCGGGTTCGACGTCGCCGGGATCGCGCAGGTCACGGCGGGGTGCGACACCTCCCACTTCAGCACGAAGGCGGCCCAGGTCTCGACGCCCAGCTCGGCGCGCGCCCACGCCGGCAGCGGCCGCCCGGCGAGCCTGTGCAGCGCGCTGCCGCCGTCGAACGGGCGGTTGACGATCACCGCCACGCCGCGCGAGGCCGCGAGGTCGAGCAGCGGCTCGGCGCTGCGGTCGGCCGGGTTGTACGTGATCTGCAGGAAGTCCAGGCGCTCGGCCTTCAGCAGCCGTTCGACCTCGTCGTGCCGCCGGCCGTGCGAGGTCGTGACGCCGACGTAGCGCACGCGGCCGTCGTCGCGCGCCGCGCGCAGCGTGCGCAGGTGCACTGGGGTGCCGAGCAGGTTGTGCACCTGCATCAGGTCCATGCGCTTGCGCCGCCACAGGCGCAGGCTGTCGCCGAGCTGCGCCGGCCCGCTGCCGCCGAGCGGCGTCCAGATCTTGCTGGCCGCGAAGACCCGCGCGGCGTCGGGCGCGAGCGGCGGCGTGGCGAGCAGGTCGCCGACGACGCGTTCGGCGCTGCCGTACATCGGCGACGAGTCGATCATGCCGCCGCCGGCCGCGAGAAAGCGCGCGAGCACCTGCTGCAGGCGCCGCCGCGCCGCCGCGTCGTCGCCGACGTCGAACGTCAGCCAGGTGCCCAGGCCGACGACGGGCAGCGCCTCGCCGCTGGAGGGGATCGGCTTGGTCCAGCGCGCGGGGGCCGCGCGGGCGGCTGCCGCGGCGAGCAGCGTCGAGACGATCCAGTCGCGGCGGTTCATCGTGGCTGCGAGTGTCGCCGCGGCGCGAGGTTCCGGGCGTCGTGGCGTGCGGCCCGGTGACACGATGTTGCAGGGCGTGTGGCCAGCGGTTGTAACCTCGGCCCTCGGCCCTGCGGGGCGAAGCTCGAGACCGTCGCCCATGCTCGGAACCTTCAAACCCGTCGCGTTCGACCGCTACGGCCGTCGCAAGTCGGCGCGCGTGCCGCGCTGGCTGGTGCTGCTGCTGATCGGCATCGGCGTCGGTGCAGCCGCCGTGCTCTACGTGCAGGAGCGCCACCTGCCGCCGCGCTTGTCGCACGACGCGTCGACGCGCCTGACGCAGGCCTACGAGAAGGCCGAGGCCGAGCGGCAGCGCCTGTCGCGCGAGCTCGCCGACACCGGGCGCCAGCTCGAGGCGGCGCTCGGACAGCAGAAGACGCTCGAGCAGCAGCTCGGCGAGGCTCGGCGCTCGGTCGACGGCCTGCGCGCCGACGTCGCGACGCTCGTCGCCGCGCTGCCGCCCGACCCGCGCGGCGGTGCGGTCGCGGTGCGCGCCGCGCGCCTGCGCGCCGCCGACGGCGCGCTCGCCTACGAGATCCTGCTCACGCGCGACCGGACCGGCGAGCGCCCGCTCGCCGGCCAGCTGCAGCTCGTCGTCAGCGGCCAGGCCGAGCGCGGCGGCGAGACGAGCGTCACGCTGCCGCCGGTGGCGGTGTCGATCGGCACGCACCAGAGCGTGAGCGGCGAGGCGCCGCTGCCGCGCGGCTTCGCACCGCAGCGGGCGACGGTACGCGTCACCGACGGCGCCGGGGGCGTGCTGCTGGGCATGCGCGTGCTCTACGTGCGCTGATCTACGTGCGCTAATCTACGTGCGCTAATCTACGTGCGCTGATCTACGTGCGCTGATCGATCCGAGTCGACCGTCGCGCGCCGACCTGGGCGCGCCGCTGCGTGGCCGTCGCGTCGGCCGGGCGGCGGCGCAGGTGCGGCGGCAGCGCTCGAGCAGAAGACTCCGGTCGAAGGGGGAAGCCGCAAGCCTAGGGGCGCGGCGGCGCCGACCCTGCGCGCCGACGGGCGACGGGCGGCGGCGACAATTGTTGCCATCTCCTTTCGACCGACCACCCATGGGCATCCTGATCCTCGGCCTTGTGCTCTTCCTCGGCACGCATTCGGTGCGCATCTTTGCCGACGGCTGGCGCAGCGCGACGATCGCGCGCATCGGCGCGGGGGCGTGGAAGGGCCTCTACTCGGTGCTCGCGCTCGCCGGCTTCGTGCTGATCGTGTGGGGCTACGGCCTCGCGCGGCAGGAGCCCGTCGTGCTGTGGTCGCCGCCCGTGGCCACGCGCCACATCGCGAGCCTGCTCACGCTGTTCGCCTTCGTGCTGCTGTTCGCCGCCTACGTGCCGCGCAACGCGATCAAGGCGAAACTCAAGCACCCGATGGTGCTCGCGGTCAAGGTCTGGGCCTTCGCGCACCTGCTTTCCAACGGCACGCTCGCCGACGTGCTGCTTTTCGGCACCTTTCTGCTGTGGGCGGTGCTCGACTTCCGCTCGGCGCGCGGACGCGACCGCGCCGCCGGCACCGCCTACCCGCCGGGCACGATGGCCGGTACGGCGGGCGCGGTCGTCGTCGGCATCGCCGCGTGGCTGGCGTTCGCGCTCTGGCTGCATGCGGCGTGGATCGGCGTGGCGCCGTTCGGGCGCTGACTCTGCCTCGGCCTTGACGTAGCACAAGCGCGGCGCGTGCGCCCGGCGGTCGAATCGGCCGCCATGGGCCAGGACATCGAGCGCACCCGCTTCGAGCAGCGCGACTTCCAGCGCTTCGAGCGGGCGCTGCGCGCCGAGACGCACGCGCTGCACGACCTGATCGAGGCCGGCGCGCTGTCGCAGCGCGCGCCGGTGGTCGGCCTCGAGCTGGAGGCCTGGCTGATCGACGCCGACGGGCGGCCGTCGCCGCGCAACGCCGAGTTCCTGCAGGTGCTCGACTGCCCGGACGTCGTCACCGAGCTCGGCCGCTTCAACGTCGAACTCAACGTGCCGCCGCGACCGGCGGTCGGCGACGGCCTCGCGCGCCTGCACGACGACCTGCAGGCGCTGTGGACGCGCTGCACCGACGTGGCGGCGGGGCTCGGGCTGCAGATGGTCTCGATCGGCATCCTGCCCACCGTGCGCGACGCCGACCTCACGCTCGCCAACGTTTCCGACCGCGCGCGCTACCGGGCGCTGAACACGCAGGTGCTGCGCCAGCGCCACGGGCGAGCGATCCGGCTCGACGTCGACGGGCCCGACGGTTCGGCGCTGCACTGCGAGCACCGCGACGTGATGCTCGAGGCGGCGGCGACGTCGTTCCAGGTTCACCTGCAAGTGCCGGCCGACGGCGTCGTGCGCGCCTACAACGCGGCGCTGTGGGCGTCGCCCTTCACCGTCGCGGTGGCGGCCAACGCGCCGCTGCTGTTCGGCCGCCGGCTGTGGCAGGAAACGCGCGTGCCGCTGTTCGAGCAGGCGCTGAACGTCGGCAGCCGCGAGATCGCGGGCAAGGAAGCGCTGTCGCGCGTGACGTTCGGCAGCGACTACGTCGGCTGGTCGCTCGCCGAGGTGTTCCGCGAGAACCTCGAGCGTTTCGAGCCGCTGCTGCCGGTCGATGCCGGCGAGCCGCCCGCGCGGCTGCCGCACCTGCGGCTGCACAACGGCACGATCTGGCGCTGGAACCGGCCGCTCGTCGGCTTCGACGACGATGGCACGCCGCACCTGCGCGTCGAGCACCGGCCGATGGCCGCCGGGCCCACGATCGTGGACATGATGGCGAACCTCGCGTTCTCCGTCGGCCTGATCGCCGAGTCGGCGGCCGCCGAGACGCCGCCGGAAGCGACGCTACCGTTCGCGGCGCTGCGCCACCGTTTCGTGGCCGCTGCGCGCGAAGGCTTGGCGGCGCGCTGCGAAGGAGGCGACGTGGCGGGCGAGACGCTGCGCGACGCGCTGCTCGGCGGGCTCGTCGGGCGCGCGCGCGACGGCCTCGCGCGGCTGGGGGTCACGCCGGCACTCGCCGACGGCTGGCTGAAGATCGTCGAGGCGCGTGTGGCCTGCGGCGGCACCGGCGCAGCGTGGCAGTTGCGCGAGCTCGACCGCTGCGGGGGCGATCTGAACGCGCTGACACTCGCCTACGCGCGGCGGCAGGCCGAGGGCATGCCGGTGCATCGGTGGGCGTGAGCGCCTGCAGGCCTGCAGGC
>JALOSD010000136.1 GCA_025458585.1 Burkholderiaceae bacterium
CGCGGCGTGTTCGTCACCGGGCGCGAGGCGGCGCGGCGCATCGGCCTGCCGCTCGACGGCGCGCGGGTGGCGGTGCAGGGCTTCGGCAACGTCGGGGCGTCGGCGGCCGAGCTGTTCGTGCAGGCGGGTGCGAAGGTCGTCGCGATCCAGGACCACAGCGGCACGACCGTGAACCCGGCCGGCTTCGACTTCGGCGCGCTCATGCCCTACGTGCGCGAGCAAGGCGGCGTCGCCGGCTTTCCGTTCGGCGAGGCGATCGACGCCGAGGCGTTCTGGGACACGCCGTGCGAGATCCTGATCCCCGCCGCGCTCGAGGGACAGATCGACGCCGGGCGCGCCCATCGCATCACCGCGCGCCTCGTGCTCGAGGGCGCGAACGGCCCGACGCTGCCGACGGCCGACGACATCCTCGCCGACCGCGGCGTGCTCGTCGTGCCCGACGTGATCTGCAACGCGGGCGGCGTGACGGTCAGCTACTTCGAGTGGGTGCAGGACTTCAGCTCGTTCTTCTGGACCGAGGACGAGATCAACGTGCGCCTCGACAAGATCATGGTCGGCGCGCTGAAGACGATCTGGGACACCGCCGACCGCCACAAGATCAGCCTGCGCACGGCGACGTTCGCCGTCGCGTGCGAGCGCATCCTGATCGCCCGCCAGGAGCGCGGGCTGTATCCCTGAGCTCCCCCAGGGCCCGGCTGCGCCCAGCCCGCCCCCCGAGGGGGTCAAGGACACTTGGGGCGGCCCGGCGCTTGCTCGAGAGCCGTCGCGCTCAGGGCTGCGACGCGGCCGGCGCTGACGGTGCGCCCGGCGCCGGCGCGGCTACGTCGCCTTGCAGCGTGATGCCCGGCGCGAGCGGGATGTCGCCGCTGACGGTCACCCTGGTGACGAAATGGCGCGTCTCGCCGAAGCAGGTCGTCGGCAGGCCGACCTTCTCCTCGTAGTGGAGGTTCACGCGCTTGCCCATCACCTTCATGATCTCGGCCGCGACGGTGTCGTCACGCACCGTGAACGGGAACTTCTCGACCGTGCTTCCAGGCAGCGAGACGAGCGCGAGCTCGCCCTCCCACGTCTTGCACAGCCATCCCTTGCGCGAGAACTTCTGCACCCAGCCGGCGCGCTCGCCCTCCGAATAGCTCCAGCTCAGCGCCGCGAAGATGTAGCCGACGAACAGGGCGACGGCGAGCACGAGCACGGCGACGAGGCGAAAGACCATGACGGGCAGGGGAAGCGGCAACGGGCGCGATGGTGACACGAACCGGCGGCCTGCGCGCCGCGCGCGCTGCCGCCGACGCGCCGCCGCCACGCCGCGCGGCTACGATGCGGTCCCTTTCGACCCCCCACCTGCCGAGGACACCATGCACCGCCGCACCCTGCTCGCGCTTGTCGTCGCCGCCCTGCCCGTCGCCGCCTCCCGGCCCGTCCACGCGCAGGCATGGCCGACGCAGCCGGTGAAGATCGTCGTCCCGGCGCCGGCCGGCAGTTCGCTCGACATCGTCGTGCGCCTGATGTCGGACAAGCTCAAGGAGCGCTGGGGCCAGCCCGTGGTCGTCGAGAACAAGGCCGGCGCCGGCGGCATGCTCGGCACTGACGTCGCAGCGAAGGCCGCGCCCGATGGCCACACGATGGTGCTGTCGTTCAACGGCCCGATCTCGTTCGCGCCGTTCATGTACGCGAAGATGCCGTACGACCCTGCGAAGGATCTGCTGCCGGTCGTGATGACGACGTCGCAGCCGAACGTGCTCGCCGTCAACGCCAACGTGCCGGCGGCCAACGTGAAGGAGTTTGTCGCCTGGGCGAAGGCCAAGCCGGGCGGCATGAACTACTCGTCGCTCGGCAAGGGCAGCTCGTCGCACCTGTCGATGGAGCTGTTCCTCGCCGACGCTGGCGTCGCCGGCACGCACGTGCCGTACAACGGCTCGCCGCCGAGCGCGATGGCCGTCGCGCAGGGCGAGGTCGACGCGGCGATGATGGTCGCGCCGGCGATGCTGCCGCACGTGCAGGCCGGGCGCGTCAAGCTGCTCGCGGTGACGAGCGCGCAGCGCCCCGACTCGCTGAAGAGCCTGCCGACGATGGCCGAGGCCGGCTACCCGAACGTCGAGGCGCTGGCGTGGAACGGCTTGTTCGTGCCGGCCGGCACGCCGGCGGCGGTGGTCGAGCGCATCAACGCCGACGTCAACGCCGTGCTGCGCGACGCCGACGTGCGCGCCAAGCTCGACGGCGCGGGAATGACGCCGGTGGGCGGCACGGCGGCCGAGTTCCGCGCCGCGGTGGCCGCCGACACGCAGCGCTGGGGCGCGATCATCAACCGCATCGGGCTGAAGATCGAGTGAGCGCCCGTCAGACGTCGAGCGTGTAGACCTCGGCCGCGGCGCGCTCGGCGGCGCTGTGGCCTTCGAGCGCGCGGTCCCACTCGGAGCCGCTCGCGCCGCGCACGGGATGCAGCCCGCGCGTCATCACGGCGACTTCCTCCGCCCCGGCGTCGAACTCGGCGACCGCCTCGAAGCTCGCGAGCGCGAGGCGCGCGACCGTGACGCCGCCGGCGTCGATCAGCACCAGGTAGCGCGCCGCCGGCCGGTGCTCGCCGCCGACGTGCGGCGCCGGGGGCTGGATGCCGTAGTTCTGGCTCATGCGGAGATCATGCCACGCCGCCTCGCGCGCCGAAGATCGCGCGGCCGACGCGCACGATCGTCGCGCCCTCGGCGATCGCCGCCTCGAGGTCGTCGCTCATGCCCATCGACAGCGTGTCGAGCGCGAGGCCGTCGCGGTTCAGCCGCTCGAGGCACTCGCGCAGTGCGCGGTGGGGGCGGCGCCGAGCTTCGGCGTCGGCCGCCGGCTCGGGAATCGACATCAGCCCGCGCAGCACGACGCGCCCGCGCGGCAGCGCGGCCACCGCGTGCGCGAGCGCCGGCAGGTCGGCGGGGGCGACGCCGCTCTTGCTCGCCTCGCCGCTGACGTTGACCTGCAGGCATAGCTGCAGCGGCCGCAGGTGCGGCGGGCGCTGCTCGGCGAGGCGCTCGGCGATCTTCAGCCGATCGACGCCGTGCACCCAGTCGAAGGCTTCGGCCACCGCGCGCGTCTTGTTGCTCTGCAGCGGCCCGATCAGGTGCCACTGCAGGTCGGCGCGCAGGTCGGCCAGCGCCGCGATCTTCGCCAGCCCCTCCTGCACGTAGTTCTCGCCGAACGCGCGCTGGCCGGCGGCGTACGCCTCGCGCACCGCGTCGGCGCCGAAGGTCTTGCTCACCGCGAGCAGCGTGACGCTTTGCACGGGCCGCCCGGCGCGCGCGCACGCCGCGGCGACACGCGCTGTGGTGAGGTGCAAGTTGGTCGATATGGTCGCCATAATCGTTCGGGATTAGCGCGTCGTCATGGACATCACCCAGCTGCTGGCCTTCTCGGTCAAGAACAAGGCCTCGGACCTGCACCTGTCGGCCGGCTTGCCGCCGATGATCCGCGTGCACGGCGACGTGCGGCGCATCAATGTGGACCCCCTCGAGCACAAGCAGGTGCACGACATGGTCTACGACATCATGAACGACAGCCAGCGCAAGCACTACGAGGACGTGCTGGAGTGCGACTTCTCGTTCGAGATCCAGGGCCTTGCGCGCTTCCGCGTCAACGCATTCAACCAGAACCGCGGCGCCGGCGCGGTGTTCCGCACGATCCCGAGCAAGATCCTCACGCTCGAGCAGCTCAACACGCCGAAGGTGTTCGCCGAGCTGTCGATGAAGCCGCGCGGCCTCGTGCTCGTGACCGGACCGACCGGCTCGGGCAAGAGCACCACGCTGGCGGCGATGGTCAACCACCGCAACGAGAACGACTACGGCCACATCCTGACGGTCGAGGACCCGATCGAGTTCGTGCACGAGTCGAAGAAGAGCCTGATCAACCAGCGCGAGGTCGGCCCGCACACGCTGAGCTTCTCCAACGCGCTGCGCTCGGCGCTGCGCGAGGATCCCGACGTGATCCTCGTCGGCGAGATGCGCGACCTGGAGACGATCCGCCTCGCGCTGACCGCCGCCGAGACCGGCCACCTCGTGTTCGGCACGCTGCACACGTCGAGCGCGGCGAAGACGATCGACCGCGTCGTCGACGTCTTCCCGGCCGCCGAGAAGGACATGGTGCGCGCGATGCTATCGGAGTCGCTCGTCGCCGTGATCTCGCAGACGCTGTGCAAGCTCAAGGACGGGTCGGGGCGCGTCGCGGCGCACGAGATCATGCTCGGCACCGCGGCGATCCGCAACCTGATCCGCGAGAACAAGATCGCGCAGATGTACTCGGCGATCCAGACCGGGCAGAACGTGGGCATGCAGACGCTCGACCAGAACCTGGCCGAGCTGGTGCGGCGCAGCGTGATCTCGCCGGCCGAGGCGCGCAGCAAGGCCAAGACGCCCGAGAACTTCCCCGGCTGATCGACCGGGCCGCGGCGCGGCGGTGTCGCGCGAGGCAAGCGAAGGAAACACGATGGAACGCGATCAAGCCTCCAAGTTCGTCCACGATCTGCTGCGCCTGATGGTCTCGCGCAACGGCTCGGACCTGTTCCTGACCGCCGACTTCCCGCCGGCGATCAAGGTCGACGGCAAGGTGACGAAGGTCAGCCCGCAGCCGCTGACGGGCCAGCACACGCTCGCGCTCGCGCGCGCGGTCATGAACGACAAGCAGGCCGCCGAGTTCGAGCGCACGAAGGAGTGCAACTTCGCGATCTCGCCGCAGGGCATCGGCCGCTTCCGCGTCAACGCGTTCATCCAGCAGGGCAACGTCGGCCTCGTGATGCGTACGATCCCGGCGACGATCCCGACGATCGACACGCTCGGGCTGCCGCTGGTGCTCAAGGACATCGCGATGACCAAGCGCGGTCTCGTGATTTTCGTCGGCGCCACCGGCTCGGGCAAGACGACGTCGCTCGCGGCGATGGTCGACTGGCGCAACGAGCACTCGTTCGGCCACATCATCACGGTCGAGGACCCGGTCGAGTTCGTGCACCCGCACAAGAACTGCATCGTCACCCAGCGCGAGGTCGGCATCGACACCGACGGCTGGGAGATCGCGCTGAAGAACACGCTGCGCCAG
>JALOSD010000137.1 GCA_025458585.1 Burkholderiaceae bacterium
TGAAACCTCACTCGATGTTCTGCACCTGCTCGCGCATCTGCTCGATCGCGACCTTCATCTCGACGGCCACCGTCGTCAGCTCGAGCGCCGACGACTTCGAGCCCAGCGTGTTCGCCTCGCGCTGCAGCTCCTGGATCAGGAAGTCGAGCCGCTTGCCGATCTCGCCGCCGGCGGCGAGCAGGCGCTCGATCTCGTCGAGGTGCGCCTGCAGCCGTGCCAGTTCCTCGGCGACGTCGATGCGGATCGCGAAAGCCGCGGCTTCGTTGAGCGCGCGTTCCTGCAGCGCTTCGGCGCTCATCGTCTGCGTGGCCCCGGCCGCCTGCAGCGCGTCGCGCCAGCGTTCGAGGAAGCGCTGCTGCTGCCGCCCGACGACCGCCGGCACGAGCGGCGCCGCCTGCGCCGCGAGCGTGCGCAGGCGCGCCACGCGCTCGGCGAGCACGGCCACCAGGCGCGCGCCCTCGCGCGCGCGGGCGTCGCGCAGGCCCGCGATCGCGCTTCGGGCGGCGTCGAGCGCGGCGTCGTCGAGCGGCGCCGCGGGCACGGCGCCGCGGCACCACGTCAGCACCTCGTGCACGGACAGCGGCGCCGCCTTCGGCAGCCAGGTCTGGATCTGGTTCTCGAGCTGCAGCAGCCGGTGCAGCTGCTCGGTGCCCGGCTGTGGCCAGCCGCTGTCGGCGTCGCGCCCGGCAGTGAGCCGCAGCTCGATCTTGCCGCGCCGGAACGCGCCGGCGATCGCTTCGCGCAACGCCGGCTCGAGGCCGCGCAGTTCGTCAGGCAGCCGCAGCGCGACGTCGAGGAAGCGCCCGTTGACCGAGCGCAGCTCGACCGTCACCGCCGCCGTGGCGGCAGGGCCGGAATCGGCCCCGGAACGACCGCCAGAACTGGCGGTCGCGTAGCCGGTCATGCTGTAGACTGGCATCGAAATATCGCATTGCAAAATTCGATTATGTCAAAGGCCAAACCAGCCCCGTTGCCTGCAGGCACCGTGGTCGGTGGCTACCAGATCGTCAAGAAGATCGCCGCCGGCGGCTTCGGCGTCGTCTACCTCGCCGAGGACGAGCAGCGGCGCCTCGTCGCGGTCAAGGAGTACCTGCCGTCGTCGCTCGCCGAGCGCGACCCCGGCCAGCTGACACCGCGCATCAAGCCCGACAAGCTGCCGCTGTACCGGCTCGGCCTCAAGAGCTTCTTCGAGGAAGGCCGCTCGCTCGCGCAGATCAGCCACCCGAGCGTCGTCTCGGTGCTGAACTTCTTCCGCGAGAACGAGACCGTCTACATGGTGATGAACTACCTGCAGGGCGACACCCTGCAGGACTTCATCGTCACCGCGCGCGACCTCGCTGTTCGACGAGGTGCTGCGCGGGCTGCGCATCGTGCACCAGCACAAGATGCTGCACCTCGACATCAAGCCGGCGAACATCTTCATCACCAACGACAACAAGGCGGTGATGCTCGACTTCGGCGCCGCGCGCGAGGTGCTGAGCAAGGAAGGCAACTTCATCCGCCCGATGTACACGCCGGGCTTCGCGGCGCCCGAGATGTACAAGCGCGACGGCGCGCTCGGCCCCTGGACCGACATCTACGCGATCGGCGCGTGCATCTACGCCTGCATGCAGGGCTACCCGCCGAACGACGCGCCGCAGCGGCTCGAGAAGGACCGCCTCGCGCTCAGCCTCTCGCGGCTGCGCAACGTGTACTCCGACAACCTGCTCGAGGTCACCGAGTGGTGCATGTCGCTCGACTCGCTGTCGCGCCCGCAGAGCGTGTTCGCGCTGCAGAAGGAGCTCGCGCGCGAGACCGAGCGCCGCTACACCAAGCTCAGCTTCTCCGAGCGGCTGAAGCTGCAGCTCGAAAACCTGAAGGGCGGCGGCACGACGTCATGAGGTTCGCGGTCTACCAGGTCAGCCGCAAGGGCGGTCGCGACAAGAACGAAGACCGCATGGGCTACTGCTACACCCGCGACGCCGGGCTGTTCGCGCTCGCCGACGGCATGGGCGGGCACCCGCGCGGCGAGGTGGCCGCGCAGCTCGCGCTGCAGACGATCGCCGCCGCGTTCCAGCGCGACGCCCGCCCGCGGCTGGTGGATCCGCCGCGCTTCCTGCACGACGCGCTGATCGACGGCCACCAGGCGCTGCAGCGCTACGCGAGCCAGCAGGCGATGAGCGACACGCCGCGCACCACGATCGTCGCCTGCGTGCTCCAGGGCGACGCGGCCTACTGGGCGCACTGCGGCGACTCGCGGCTGTACTGGGTGCGCGACGCCCAGGTGCTGGCGCGTACGCGCGATCACTCGTACCTCGAGCTGCAGGCGACGCTGCCGCAGGTCGTGCCGCTCGGCGTCGGCGTGAACCGCAACGTGCTGTTCACCTGCCTCGGCAGCCCGGGCGTGCCGATGATCGACGCCGCCGGCCCGCTGAACGCCGGCCGATCTCCGACGCCGTGCCCGACCTCGTCGAACTCGCGCTGCGCCGCGGCGGCGAGCGCGGCGACAACGTGACCGTGCTCGCCGTCGAGTGGGAAGCCGCCGAGGACGCCGAGGCGCAGGGCGTGCAGACGCAGTCGCTCGGCGAGGACCTGTTCGCCTCGAGCATCCAGACCACGGGGGTCGGCGATGCCGCGGCCGACCTCGACGACGCCGAGATCGAGCGCTCGATCCAGGAAATCAACGACGCCATCCGGCGATCGACGCCGCCGCGCGGCTGACGCCGGCGGGTCCCGATCCACACGAGGACGATCCATGACCACGATGCGCACCACCGGGCGCGCGGCCGACGCGCTGCGCCCGGTCACGCTGACGCGCGGCTACACGAAGCACGCCGAGGGCTCGGTGCTCGTCGCCTTCGGCGACACGCGCGTGCTGTGCACGGCGTCGGTCGACGAGAAGGTGCCGCCGCACAAGCGCGGCAGCGGCGAGGGCTGGGTGACGGCCGAGTACGGCATGCTGCCGCGCGCCACCCACACGCGCGGCGACCGCGAGGCCGCGCGCGGCAAGCAGAGCGGGCGCACGCAGGAGATCCAGCGCCTGATCGGCCGCTCGCTGCGCGCCGTGTTCGACCTCGCCGTGCTCGGCGAGCGCAGCATCCTGCTCGACTGCGACGTGCTGCAGGCCGACGGCGGCACGCGCACCGCCGCGATCACTGGCGCCTTCGTCGCCGCGCACGACGCGGTGGGCTGGCTGCTGCGCGAGGGCCGCATCGAAGCGAGTCCGATCCGCGACCACGTCGCCGCCGTGTCGGTGGGCATCGTCGGCGGCGTGCCGATGCTCGACCTCGACTACACCGAAGACTCGGCCTGCGACACCGACATGAACGTCGTGATGACGGGCGCCGGCCACTTCGTCGAGGTCCAGGGCACGGCAGAAGGCGCGGCGTTCACGCGCGCGCAGATGGACGCGCTGCTGGCGCTCGCGACGAAGGGCATCGGCGAGCTCGTCGACGCGCAGCGCACGGCGATCGCCGCCGGGTGAGGACGCCGTGAGGCTCGTGCTGGCGTCGAACAACGCGAAGAAGCTCGCCGAGCTGCGCGCGCTGTTCGCCGGGCTGCCGGTCGAGCTCGTCGCGCAGGGCGAGCTCGGCATCGGCGAAGCCGACGAGCCTCACGCGACCTTCGTCGAGAACGCGCTCGCGAAGGCGCGCCACGCCGCGCGTGCGAGCGGCGGCGCGGCGATCGCCGACGACTCGGGGCTGTGCGTCGACGCGCTCGGCGGCGCGCCGGGCGTCGTCTCGGCGCACTACGCCGCGGTCGAGCTGCCCGCGGCCGACCGCGAGGTGCGCCGGCGCGTGCAGGACGAGGCGAACAACGCGCGGCTGATGCGCGAGCTCGATGGCGCGGCCGACCGGCGCGCGCGCTTCGTCGCCACGCTCGTCGCGCTGCGCCACGCCGACGACCCCGAGCCGCTCGTCGCCTTCGGCCGCTGGGAGGGCACGATCCTCGAGGCGCCGCGCGGCGCCGGCGGCTTCGGCTACGACCCGCTACTCTTCATCCCCGCGCTCGGCGCGAGCGTCGCCGAGCTCGACGCCGCGACGAAGAACCGCGCGAGCCACCGCGCGCTGGCCGCCGCCGCGATGCGCGGCCTGCTGCGCGAGTCCTGGCACCTTGGCTGAGCAGGTCGTGCGGCTGCATCGCGCCGGCGAGGTACGCCTCGCTGCGCTGCCGCCGCTGTCGCTGTACCTGCACCTGCCGTGGTGCCTGAAGAAGTGCCCGTACTGCGACTTCAACTCGCACGAGTCCAAGGGCGAGTTGCCCGAGCGCGTGTATGTCGATGCGCTGGTGGCCGACCTCGAAGCGTCGCTGCCGCAAGTCTGGGGTCGGCGCATCACCAGCGTGTTCGTCGGCGGCGGCACGCCGAGCCTGTTCTCGCCGGCGGCGATCGACCGCCTGCTCGCCGCAGTGCGCGCCCGCCTGCCGCTGGAGCCCGGCTGCGAGGTCACGCTCGAGGCCAACCCCGGCACCTTCGAGCGCGAGCGCTTCCGCGCGTACCGCGAGGCCGGCGTCACGCGGCTGTCGATTGGCGTGCAGAGCTTCGACGACGCGAGCCTGCGCGCGATCGGTCGCGTGCACGACGCGCGGCAGGCGCTCGCCGCGGTCGACGAGGCGGCGCGAACGTTCGAGACCTTCAACCTCGACCTGATGTACGCGCTGCCGGGCCAGATGTTCGCCGCGCTCGAACGCGACCTCGCGCAGGCGCTCGCGTTCGCACCGCCGCACCTGTCGGTCTACCACCTGACGCTCGAGCCGAACACGGTGTTCGCGACGCGCCCGCCCGCCGGCTTGCCCGACGACGACACCGCGAGCGCGATGCTTGATGCGATCGTCGAGCGCACCGCGGCGGCCGGGCTCGCGCGCTACGAGGTCTCGGCGTTCGCGCGCGCTGGCCACCGCTGCGTGCACAACCTGAACTACTGGCGCTTCGGCGACTACCTCGGCCTCGGCGCCGGCGCGCACGGCAAGCTGAGCTTTCCCGATCGCATCGTGCGCCAGGTACGCTGGCGGGTTGTCGCCGGCGGTGCTCGACGACGCGCTGCAGGTGGCGACTGCGCGCGGCCTCGTCGAACGCGACGGCGCGATCGTGCGGCCGACCGCGCGCGGCTTCGACTTCCTGTCGGACCTGCAGGCGCTGTTCCTGCCCGACGCGACGCGGCCTACACGCGGTTGAGCGCCGCGCCGGCCGTCTCGCGCAGGCGCTCGAGCAGGCGCGGCGCGATGCGCGCGAGCGGCAGCACCTCGTGCGCCGCGCCGGCGGCGATCGCCTCGCGTGGCATGCCGAAGACGACGCACGTGGCCTCGTCCTGGCAGACGTTGTAGCTGCCGGCGTCGCGCATCGCGCGCATCGCCTTCGCGCCGTCGGCGCCCATGCCGGTGAGCATCACGCCGAACGCGTTCGGGCCGACGACGCGTGCCGCCGACTCGAACAGCACCTCGACCGACGGCTTGTGGCGGTTGACCGGTTCCCCGTCGCGCACGCGCGCGACATAGTTCGCGCCCGAGCGCTCGACGCTCAGGTGCAACCCGCCCGGCGCGACGTAGGCGTGCCCCGGCAGGACGCGCTCGCCGTCGACCGCCTCCTTGACGCGGATGCGGGCGAGGCCGTCGAGGCGCGCGGCGTAGCTGCGCGTAAAGCCCGGCGGCATGTGCTGCGTGATGACGACCGCCGGCGCGTCGGGCGGCAGTTGCAGCAGCAATTCCTTCGTCGCCTCGGTGCCGCCGGTCGACGCGCCGACGAAGATCAGCTTCTCGGTCGACAGGCGGCCGAGCGCAGCCGGCGGCGCAGGGCCGGCAGCGACCTGCACCGCCGCGGCCGCCGGCGCGCGGCGCACGCGCGACTGTGCGGCGGCGCGGATCTTATCGGCGATGTCGTCGCCGAGGCGGCGCAGGCCGTCGGCGACGCCGATCTTCGGCTTGGCGACGAAGTCGACCGCGCCGAGCTCGAGCGCGCGCAGCGTCGTCTCGGCGCCGCGCTCGGTCAGCGTCGACACCATCACGACCGGCGTCGGGCGCAGGCGCATCAGGCGCGCGAGGAAGTCGAGCCCGTCCATGCGCGGCATCTCGACGTCGAGCGTGACGACGTCGGGGTCGAGGCTGCGGATCACCTCGCGCGCGGCAAACGGGTCGGCCGCGGTGCCGACGCAGCGCATGTCGCTGTGGTGATTGACGATCTCGGCGAGCAGCGAGCGCACCAGCGCCGAGTCGTCGACCACCACCACGCGGATCGGAGCCTTCGTCATCGCCGTCGTTCAGAACAGGTCCACCGAGCCGGCCGCCGCCACCACCGGCTGCGCGGCGAGGCGCTGCTCGGCGCGCACGACCGCCTCGGCGCTCGCCGGGGCGAGCCGCTTGACCATCGCCTTGCCGCTCGCCGGCAGGAAGCACACCTTGCGCGGGTAGACGTCGAGCACGTCCTGGCTGACGACGGCGATGCGCTCGGTGCGCAGGTACTCGAGCACGAAGCGCGTGTTGCGCTCGCCGACGTTCAGGCTCGTCATGCCGCTGATCACGGCGCCGCCACCGAACACCTTGGCCTCGAGCGTCGAGCGCGTCGCGCCGCGCTTGATCAGCTCGTTGACCAGCAGCTCCATCGCGAACGTGCCGTAGCGCCCGCTGGCACCGTCGGTGCCGGTGCCGACCTCGGGCAGCATGAAGTGGTTCATGCCGCCGATGCGCCGCTCGCGATCCCACAGGCACGCGGCGATGCACGAGCCGAGCGTCGTCATGATCAGCACGTCGTCGTCGTGCACGAAGTACTCGCCCGGCAGCACCTTGACCGCGGCATTGCCGAAGTGCGCGTCGACGTAGAAGAACGACGCCTCACCCGCGCACCGCGGCTGTGCGCGCAGCCGATCGAGCCGGGTCTGGGCGAGGGCGGGCGTGGCGGTGGGCATCAGACCCGCTCGTAGACCGTCTTGCCGCGCAGGCGGAACCACTCGCGCGCGTCGGCGAAGTTCTCGGAGTGGCCGGCGAACAGCAGCCCGCCCGGGCGCAGCACGGCGTGCAGGCGCTCGAGCACGCGGCGCTGCGTCGCGGCGTCGAAGTAGATCATCACGTTGCGGCAGAACACGAGGTCGAACGGCTCGCCGAGCGACCACACCGGCGCCGTCAGGTTGACGCTGCGGAACTGCACCGTCGCCGCGAGCTCGGGGCGCACGCGGATGTGCCCGTCGTTGGCGCCGGTGCCGCGCAGGAAGTGGCGCTTCAGGCGCTGCGGGTCGAGCCCGCGTGCAGCAGCGTCGTAGACGCCGCGCTGCGCCGTGGCGAGCACGCGGGTGTCGATGTCGCTCGCCAGGATCGTCGCCTGCCCGGGGCCGAGCACCTCGGCGGCCACCATCGCGATCGAGTACGGCTCCTCGCCGGTCGACGCCGCGCTGCACCAGATGCGCCAGCGGTGCTGCGGCCGGCGGCGCAGCTCGTCGGCGAGCACGTCGAAGTGGTGCGCCTCGCGGAAGAACGCCGTCAGGTTCGTCGTCAGGCAGTTGACGAATTCCTGCCACTCGGCGTCGCCGGCGGCGCCGCGGCTCGTCTCGAGCCAGCGCAGGTAGCTCGCGAAGCTCGGGTGGCCGGTCTCGCGCAGGCGGCGCGACAGCCGGCTGTAGACCATCGCGTGCTTGCCGCCGTGCAGGCTGATGCCGGCGCGCTCGTGGATCAGCCGCCGCACGCGCTCGAAGTCGTCGGCGCCGAAGGCGAATTCGGCGTCGAGCGTCGGCACGGCGGACAGGGTGAGCGTCATCGGCGGGCGGGCCCGACGCTCGGCGCCGGGCTGACGGCGATATCGGCGCCGCGCCCGCCGGGTTGAGCCGCGGGCCGGCAGGCGCGCGAACTGCGCCGGCGTTGCGGCCCAGTTGCGGCCGCGGCGGCACCGGCGCGGCGGCTAGACTGCAGTCGCCTCGCGCCGTTCGCCGGCTCGTCCGGTCGCGCCCCGTGGACGCCCGCTCCGCCCCCTATCTCTCATCCGCTGCCGCCGCACCCGCCGCCGACGCGCTCGACCTGCGCGCCGCGCTGCAGCTGCTCGAGCACGCCGGCCTGAGCCCGCCGGCCGATGCAGCACCGGGCAGCACGGCGTGGTGGCAGGCGCTCGTCGACGGTCTGTGCGAGCTGTCGAGCCGCGACCCGCTGACGGGGCTCGCGAACCGCCGTCCGTTCGAGCTGACGCTCGCGCGCGAGCTCGGCCGCGTCGCGCGCGCCGGCGAGCAGGCGCTGCTGCTCACGCTCGACATCGACCACTTCAAGCAGGTCAACGACCGCCACGGCCACGCCGTCGGCGACCTCGTGCTGAAGGCTGTCGCTGCCGTGCTCGTCGACGCCGTGCGGCCCATGGACACCGTCGCGCGCATCGGCGGCGAGGAGTTCGCCATCGTGCTGCCGAACTGCCTGCCGGGCGTCGGCCCGACGGTGGCTGAACGTGTGCGCCGGCGCATCGCCGAGCATCGCGTGCCGCTGCCCGACGGCTCGTCGCTCGCCGTCACCGTGAGCCTCGGCGGCGCCTTCGCGCCGCCCTGGGTGCGTTCGTCGCCCGCCGTCTGGCTCGAGCGTGCCGACCGTCAGCTCTACCGCGCCAAGGCCGAGGGCCGCAACCGCGCCTGCTTCGAGCCGGTCGCGGTGACCGAGGTCAGCGCCGAGGAAAAGGGCCTGCTGTTCAGCGCCCCGATACCCTTGCAGGATGCCGAATGACCACCGTTGCCGACCCCGCTGCTGCCGCCGCCCGCCGCCCGTCCGCAGGGGCCCGCCTGCTCGCGGTCACGAGCGGCAAGGGGGGCGTCGGCAAGACCTTCGTCTGCGCCAACGTCGCCGCCGCGCTGGCGCGGCGCGGCGAGCGCGTGCTCGTGCTCGACGCCGACCTCGGTCTCGCGAACCTCGACGTCGTGCTCAACCTGGCGCCGCAGGTGACGCTGCACCACGTGCTCGAAGGCCGCCGCCCGCTCGACGACGCGCTGGTCCACGCGCCGGGCGGCTTCACCGTGCTGCTCGCCGGCTCGGGACTCGTCGAGTACTCGCGGCTGACGGCCGACCTGCGCGAGCGCCTCGTCGACGTCGTGCAGGCGCTGCGGCCGCGCTTCGACCGCATCCTGCTCGACACCGGCGCCGGCATCTCCGACGTCGTGCTGTTCACGATCTCGCTCGCCGACGACGTGCTGCTCGTCGCGAACCCCGAGCCGACGTCGCTCACCGACGCTTACGCGACGGCCAAGGTGCTCGCCGCGACGCAGCAGCGCCGCCACCTGCACCTGCTCGTCAACCAGACCGCGCAGGCGGGCGACGGCGCGCGCGTGTGCGCGCAGCTGCAGCGCGTGATCGCGCGCTACGTCAGCCCGTCGCTCGACCGTCCGCTGACGCTCGACCTGCTCGGCGAAGTGCCCGACGACCCCTCGGTGCGCGACGCGGTGCTCAAGCGCGAGCTGCTGCTCGAGCTCTTTCCCGGCAGCCCGGCGGCGCGGGCGCTGGCGGCGGCGGCGGCGAAAATGGCGCGGTGAACACCGACCGCGACGCGCCGCGCGACGACGCCCCCACGCCCTACGAGTTCGTCGGCGGCGAGCCGGGCGTGCGCGCGCTCGTCGACCGCTTCTACGACCTGATGGACCTCGAGCCGGCCTACGCCGGCATCCGCGCGCTGCACCCGACGACGCTAGACGACTCGCGCGACAAGCTGCACTGGTTCCTCTGCGGCTGGCTCGGCGGCCCGCCGCTGTACGTGCAGCGCTTCGGCCACCCGCGGCTGCGTGCGCGCCACCTGCCGTACGCGATCGGCATCGCCGAGCGCGACCAGTGGCTCGCGTGCATGCGCCAGGCGATGCGCGAGCAGGGGGTCGACGAGGCGTTCGCCGGTCGGCTCGCCGCCTCGTTCTTCAACACCGCCGACTGGATGCGCAACAAGGGGGGCTGAGGCCCGCGGCTCCAAGCCCGCCTGCGCGGGCTTGGACGGGCCGAAGGGGCCGAGCTCTGCGAGGCCCAGGGGGCGCGAGCCCAGGCCCGC
>JALOSD010000138.1 GCA_025458585.1 Burkholderiaceae bacterium
CCGAACACGAGCCAGTCACCGGGCTGCCAGTCGACGTCGTCGAAGCGGTGCTCGGCGCGCGTCGTGAACGCGAAGCGGCGGCGGTCGTCGGCGCCTTGGGCGTGCGCGTGCTGCAGCAGCCCGCGCCACGACGCGTGGCGGCGCACGCTCGCGTACTCGTGGTAGTCGAGGCCGGCGCGGCGCAGCAGCTTGTCGTCCATCGAGAAGCCGAGCGGCTCGACGAGGTGCAGGGTGCAGCCGGTGTTCGCAGCGAGGCGGATCACGTTGCCGGTGTTCGGCGGGATCTCCGGCTGCACGAGGACGACGTGGAACATGCGGCGGGCGGTGGGCGGCAACGATGCGGGTCGGTCATGCGTCGCGCGGCGCCGGCGTGCGCGCGAACACCCAGGCGTGCACCTCGGCGGCGCCGGCGTGTCGCAGCACGCGCGCCGCTTCGGCGAGCGTCGCGCCGGTCGTCATCACGTCGTCGACGAGCGCGATGCGCTGCCCGCGCACGCCGCTCGGGCGCCGCGGGCCGACCGCGAACGCGCCGCGCACCGCCGCCGCGCGCGCGTCGCGCGGCAGGTCGGCCACGTGCGGCGTCTCGACCAGGCGCCGCAGCGGCGTCGCGTCGGCACGCACGCCCAGGCGTCGCGCGACCCGCCGCGCGAGCTCCCACGCCTGGTTGTACCCCCGTTCGGCGAGGCGCCGCGGCGCCAGCGGCACCGGGACGGCGAGGTCGACGCCCGGCGCGCGGTCGCGCGCCACGGCCTCGGCGAGCAGCGCTGCCAGGGCCCCGGCGCGGTCGAGCCCCTGCGCGAACTTGAAGGCGGCCACGACGTCGGCCCACGGGTAGGCGTAGTCGACCGCGCTCACCGCCGCATCGAATGGCGGCGGTGAGCGCAGGCCGTCGGCGCACAGGCTCACCGACGAGGGCACGGCGATCGCGCAGCGCGCACAGCGTGCCCGCGGTGCGGCGAACCGTTCGATGCAGGTCGCGCACAGCCGCCCGCCGCTCCACTCGCCGCACACGGCGCAGCGCGACGGCCAGCGCCGCGCGTGCCGGCCCGTCGGACGCGAAAGGGGGAGGTCGGCGGACATCGCGTCAATATACTGACCCGCTACCGCCATGAGCACGCGCCGCGACTTCGACGACACCGCCGTGCGACGCGTCGCGCGACGGCTGGCGGCGGCCGCCGAGCCGCCCTGGCTGCACGGCGAGGTGGCGCGCCGGATGGCTGAGCGGCTGCCGATGATCCTGCGCGAGCCCGACAGCATCGTCGAGTGGTCGGCGCACCTCGGGGCGAGCGGCGCGCTGCTCGCGGCCGCGTATCCGAAGGCGCGTCGCGCGCTCGTCGAGCCGACGCCGGCGCTGCACGCGCGCAGCGCGCGTTCGGCGCAGGCGCCCTGGTGGTCGGTGCGGCGCCTGCGCGGTGGGCAGCCGGCCTTGTGGTCGGAAAACGAGGTGCCCGCGGGCCACGCACGGATGCTGTGGTCGAACATGCTGCTGCACGCAGTCGCCGAACCGCCGGCGCTGCTCGAGCGCTGGAAGCGCGCGCTGGCCGACGAGGGCTTCCTCATGTTCTCGACGCTCGGGCCCGCGACGCTGCAGGAGTTGGGGGTGCTCTACGGCGAGCTCGGCTGGCCGGCGCCGCTCGCGCCGTTCGTCGACATGCACGACCTCGGCGACATGCTCGTCGAGGCGGGTTTCGCCGACCCGGTGATGGACCAGGAGCAGCTCGTGCTCACCTGGAGCGACGGCGAGTCGCTGCTGCGGGAACTGCGCGGTCTCGGCGGCAACGTCCACCGCGCGCGCGTGCCGGGCTTGCGCACGCCGCGCTGGAGGCAGCGACTGCTCGACGCGCTGGCCGCGCGGCGCGACGCGCACGGACGCATCTCGATGAGTTTCGAGATCGTCTACGGCCATGCCTTCAACGCGCCGCCGAGGGCGCGCGTGCAAGAGCGCACCGAAGTCGGGCTCGACGACTTCCGGCGCATGGTCAAAAGCAGGGCCGGCCCCTAGATGGACGCTATATGCGTCTGCGCTAGAATTTCCCTTGATCGGTTGTTCAGGATCAAACGGGAAGCCAGGCGGGCGACCAAACAACGGGCCACCGAAGCCCGGCGTCCGCCAGTGCCGCCTCGCGGCATGGCGCAGGACCACCTCTTCGAGCTGTGATGAGCGCGAGCATTGCACCCCCGCTGGGGCCGTGGGCCGGCGCGTCCGCGCCTTGGCGCGTCGGTCGTCTGGATGCCGACGGGCGCGGTGCCGTGCAGTGGGTCTTGCGGCGCAACTGCTCGATGACGCCTTGCCAGCTGCTGGCTGTCTACCTGTCGCTGTGCGCGGTGTCGATCGCCATCGCCACGATGTTCTGGCTGCACGGCGCCACCGTCGTGCTGGCCTTCGCCGGCGCCGAGCTGCTCGCAGTCGGCATCGCGCTGCTGTGCTACGCGCGCCACGCCGGGGACCGCGAGACGATCACGCTCGACGGTCATCGGCTGAGCGTCGAGCACGTGTGCGGCAGCCGCGTCGAGCGGCAGGAGTTCGGCGCCGCGTGGCTGCGCGTCGGTGCGCCCAAGGGCCACGGCTCGCTCGTCGAACTGAGCGCCGAGGGCCGCACCGCGCGGGTCGGGCGCTATTTGCGGCCAGAATGGCGCCCCGCGCTGGCGCACGAGTTGCGCCGGACGCTCGTGGCGATGCCGGTGGCCGGCGCCGCGGGCGACGTGCAGTAATCAGGAACGCGAACGAAGTGACGACGATGAACACGACGAAGCAATGGGCCCGCCGCCTGGCGTATGCGACGACGGCCGGCGCGGCGCTCGCCGCGACCCAGGCCTGGGCGCAGGTCAACGACCTGCCGGGCGGGCCGGGGGTGAATCAGCTCAACTTGGGTGCGCCGGCGACGCGCATCGCGGCCGACATCGCGTGGCTGCACTGGATGATGCTGATCATCTGCCTGGTCATCTTCGTCGCCGTCTTCGGCGTGATGTTCTATTCGATCCTCAAGCACCGCAAGTCGCTCGGCCACAAGCCGGCCAACTTCCACGAGAGCGTCGCGGTCGAGATCGCGTGGACGCTGGTGCCGTTCCTGATCGTGATCGGCATGGGCGCGATGGCGACGAAGACCGTCGTCGCGCAGAAGGACACGAGCAACGCCGACCTGACGATCAAGGTCACCGGCTACCAGTGGAAGTGGGGCTACGACTACCTGAAGGGCGAGGGCGAGGGCATCGGCTTCCTGTCGACGCTCGACGTCGCGCACCGCATCGCCTCCGACTCGGGCCGCCCCGGGGCGATGGACGACTACCTGCTGAAGGTCGACAACCCGCTCGTCGTGCCGGTGGACAAGAAAGTGCGCATCATCACCACCGCCAACGACGTGATCCACGCTTGGATGGTGCCGGCCTTCGGCGTCAAGCAGGACGCGATTCCGGGCTTCGTGCGCGACAACTGGTTCCGCGCCGAGAAGACGGGCGACTTCTACGGCCAGTGCGCCGAGCTGTGCGGCAAGGAGCACGCCTACATGCCGATCCACGTCAAGGTGGTGACGCAGCAGGAGTACACGGCGTGGGTCGAGGCCAAGCGCCGGGAGATGCAGGCCGCCGCCGACGACCCGAACAAGACGTGGGAGCTCGCCGACCTGATCGCCCGCGGCGAGAAGGTCTACGCGGCGAACTGCGCCGCCTGCCACCGCGCCGACGGCAAGGGTGCCGGCCCGATCAAGGCGCTCGACGGCAGCGTCATCGTGCGCAACGACCCGGCAGCGCAGATCGCCATCCTGCTCAACGGCGCGGCCAACGGCGCGATGCCGGCGTGGCGTCAGCTGTCGGACACCGAGATCGCCGCCGTCGTCACCTACACCAAGAACGCGTGGGGCAACAACACCGGCAAGCTCGTCCAGCCTGCCGAGATCGTCGCCGCCCGCAAGTAAACCGTTCGTCGCAGAGGGAAACCACATGAGCGCAGTCCTCGACCACCACGCCGGTCACGGCCACGATCACGCGCACGACCACCCGCACGGGTGGCGGCGCTGGGTCTTCGCGACGAACCACAAGGACATCGGCACGCTGTACCTGCTGTTCAGCTTCACGATGCTGATGGTCGGCGGCGTGCTCGCGCTGGGCATCCGCGCCGAGCTGTTCCAGCCGGGCCTGCAGTACGTGAACCCCGAGCTGTTCAACCAGCTTACGACGATGCACGGCCTGATCATGGTCTTCGGCGCGATCATGCCGGCGTTCGTCGGCTTCGCGAACTGGATGATCCCGCTGCAGATCGGCGCGTCGGACATGGCCTTCGCGCGCATGAACAACTTCAGCTTCTGGCTGATGATCCCGGCGGCGATCATGATCGTCGGCTCGTTCTTCATGCCCGGCGGCGCCCCCGCCGCGGGCTGGACGCTCTACGCGCCGCTGACGCTGCAGATGGGCCCGTCGATGGACGCCGCGATCTTCGCGATGCACATCCTCGGCGCGAGCTCGATCATGGGCTCGATCAACATCATCGTCACGATCCTGAACATGCGCGCGCCGGGCATGACGCTGATGAAGATGCCGCTGTTCGCGTGGACGTGGCTGATCACCGCCTACCTGCTGATCGCCGTGATGCCCGTGCTCGCCGGCGCGATCACGATGACGCTGACGGACCGCCACTTCGGCACCGCGTTCTTCAACCCCGCGGGCGGCGGCGACCCGGTGATGTACCAGCACATCTTCTGGTTCTTCGGCCACCCCGAGGTCTACATCATGATCCTGCCGGCGTTCGGGATCGTGAGCGCCATCATCCCGGCGTTCGCCCGCAAGCGCCTGTTCGGCTACACGTCGATGGTCTACGCGACGGCATCGATCGCGATCCTGTCGTTCATCGTCTGGGCGCACCACATGTACACCACCGGCATGCCGGTGACGGGCCAGCTGTTCTTCATGTACGCGACGATGCTGATCGCGGTGCCCACTGGCGTAAAGATCTTCAACTGGGTCGCGACGATGTGGCGGGGCTCGATGACCTTCGAGACCCCGATGCTGTGGGCCGTGGGCTTCATCTTCGTCTTCACGATGGGCGGCTTCAC
>JALOSD010000139.1 GCA_025458585.1 Burkholderiaceae bacterium
GGCGTCGTGATGACGTTGCTCGACGTCGCGATGGCGGTGGCCGCGCGCAGCGTGCAGCGCCACGGCGCCGAGCCGGGCCACGGTGTCGCGACGGTCGAGATGAAGACGAGCTTCATGCAACCGGCCGAGGGCGAGCTGCGCGCGCACGGCCGGCTGATCCACCGCACCGCGACGCTGGCGTTCTGCGAAGGCTGGCTCGCCGACGACCACGGCCACCGCTGCGCGCACGCCAGCGGCACCTTCAAGTACTTGCGCGCGCTGCCGACCCGCGGCCGCGTGCTCAAGGTTCCCGACATCCTTTGAACGGAGACATTGCGATGACCGCCCTCGTCAATCAGCAGATCGTGCTCGCGTCGCGCCCCACGGGCGAGGCCACAGTCGACAACTTCCGCCTGCAGACCTCGAGCGTCGACCCCGACGCGCTCGCCGACGGTCAGGTGCTCGTGCGCAACCACTACCTGAGCCTCGACCCGTACATGCGCGGGCGCATGAACGAGGGCAAGAGCTACGCGCAACCGCAGCCGCTCGGCGAGGTGATGATCGGCGGCACGGTGGGGGAGGTGATCGCGTCGCGCAACGCGAACTTCGCCGTCGGCGACAAGGTCGTCGGCATGGGCGGCTGGCAGCAGTACCAGCTCGTCGACGCGCAGCAGCGCGGCGTGCTGCAGAAGGTCGACACGACGCACGTGCCGCTGTCGGCCTACCTCGGGCCGGTCGGCATGCCCGGCGCCACCGCGTGGGTCGGCATGCACACGATCATCGAACCCAAGGCCGGCGAGACGGTGGTCGTCAGCGCCGCCAGCGGCGCGGTCGGAGGCGTGGTCGGCCAGCTCGCGAAGGCACGCGGCTGCCGCGCGGTCGGCATCGCCGGCGGGCCCGAGAAGTGCGCCTACGTCACCGACGAGCTCGGCTTCGACGCCTGCATCGACTACAAGGCGCACCGCGACCTGAAGTCGCTGTCGCAGGCGCTGAAGGCGGCCTGCCCGGGCGGCATCGACGGCTACTTCGAGAACGTCGGCGGTGTCATCCTCGACGCCGTGATGCTGCGCATGAACGCCTTCGGCCGCATCGCGATGTGCGGCATGATCAGCGGCTACGACGGCCAGCCGATCCCGATGGCCAATCCGGCGCTGATCCTCGTCTCGCGCCTGAAGGTGCAGGGCTTCATCGTCAGCGAACGCATGGACCTGTGGCCGGCGGCGCTGAAGGAGCTCGGCACGATGGTCGCCACCGGCAAGCTGAAGTACCGCGAGACGGTCGCGCAGGGCATCCAGAGCGCGCCCGAGGCGTTTCTCGGGCTGCTGAAGGGCCGCAACTTCGGCAAGCAGTTGGTCAAGCTCGTCTGACGCCGATGGTCACCTGGTCCTGGTCACGCATCGACGACCTCGGCGTGCGGGCCCTGTACGACGCGCTGCAGTTGCGCGGCCGCGTGTTCGCCGTCGAGCAGCAGGCGGTGTACCTCGACGCCGACGGTGCCGATCAGTTCAGCTGGCACCTGCTCGGCCGCGACGCCGGCGGCGCGCTGCAGGCGTATCTCCGCGTCGTCGACCCCGGCGTGAAGTACGCCGAGCCGTCGATCGGCCGCGTGATCACGGCGCCCGAGGTGCGCGGCACCGGGCTCGGCCGGGCGCTGATGGCCGAAGGTCTCGCCGGTTGCGTACGCTTCTGGCCGGGCCGCGCGATCCGCATCAGCGCGCAGTCGCACCTGCAGCGCTTCTACGCGTCGTTCGGCTTCGAGGCCGTAGGCGACGAGTACCTCGAAGGACGCGCTCGCGCACCACCACCCGGGTCACGACGCCGCGCGCTTCGCCGCGATGGGCGTCGAGTTCGGCTCGGCGCCGATGCTCGAGCACGCGCGGCTGGCCAACGTCTACAAGCCGCTGCTGAAGACGCACGACCGCTTCGGCCACCGCATCGACCAGGTCGAGTTCCACCCGAGCTACCACGCGCTGATGGGCAGCGCCATGCACCACGGGCTGCACGGCGTGCCGTGGGCGACGGGGCCGGGCGCGCACGTCGAGCGCGCGGCGGCGTTCATGCTGTTCACCGAGCTCGAGCCTTCGGTGCTGTGCCCGGTGTCGATGAGCTATGCCGTGACGCCGGCGCTGCGCGCCAACGCCGGCGTCACCGACGCGTGGATGCCGAAGATCGTCGCGGCGGACTACGACCCGCGCTTCGTGCCGTTCGACCGCAAGAGCGCCGTCACGCTCGGCATGGGCATGACGGAGAAGCAGGGCGGCTCCGACGTGCGCTCGAACACGACACGCGCCGAGCGCGACGGCGCCGACGCCTGGGGCGAGCGCTACCGCATCACCGGCCACAAGTGGTTCATGTCGGCACCGATGTGCGACGCGCACCTGGTGCTCGCGCAGGCCCCCGGTGGCCTGAGCTGCTTTTTCCTGCCGCGCCTGCTGCCCGACGGCAGCGTCAACGCGCTGCGCATCCAGCGCCTGAAGGACAAGCTCGGCAACCACGCGAACGCCAGCAGCGAGGTCGAGTTCCACGACGCGCTCGCGTGGCGCGTCGGCGACGAAGGGCGCGGCGTGTCGCAGATCCTCGCGATGGGCGCGCTCACGCGCCTCGACTGCGCACTCGGCACCGCCGGGCTGATGCGTGCGGCGCTGACGCTCGCGCTTCATCACACGAGCCACCGCAGCGCGTTCGGCAGGCGCCTCGTCGAGCAGCCGCTGATGACGAACGTGCTCGCCGACCTGGCGCTGGAGAGCGAGGCTGCCACCGCGCTGGCGCTGCGGCTCGCGGCGGCGATCGACCGCACCGAGAACGCCGGCCATCCGGACCGCGAGCAAGAGGCCGTGATGCGCCGCGTGCTGACGCCGATCGCCAAGTTCTGGATCTGCAAGCGCGGCAGCGCCTTCGGCCAGGAGGCGATGGAGTGCCTCGGCGGCAACGGCTACGTCGAGGAGCACGGCGAAGGCGTGATGGCGCGCATCTACCGCGAGATGCCGCTGAACTCGATCTGGGAGGGCGCCGCCAACATCATGGCGCTCGACCTGCTGCGCGCGCTGCGCAGCGCCGACGTCGCGCCGGCCCTCGAGCGCGAGCTGGCGCCAGCGCGCGGCGTGCACCCGAGCTTCGAACGGCTCGCGGCGACGCTGCCGGCGCGCATCGACGGTGTGGCCGACGAGATCGCGGCGCGGGCGCTGGCACGCGACGTCGCGCTGCTCGTGCAGGCGTCGCTGCTCGCGCGCCACGCGCCGGCGCCGGTGGCCGAGGCGTTCTGCGTCGCGCGCATCGCGCAGGGCTCGGACGTCTTCGGCACGCTGCCGGCCGGCGTGCCGTTCGACCTGCTGATCGCCCGCGCCCGCGGCCATTGACGGCGATCCACGACGACCCACGACGACGACCCACGACGACGACCCACGAGGAGTACCCGACGATGAAGAGCTTCCACGGCCGCACCGCGGTCATCACCGGCGCCGCGTCGGGCTTCGGCCTCGAAGTGGCGCGCCTGGCCGCGCGCGAGGGCATGAACGTCGTGATGGCCGACGTGCAGCCCGACGCACTCGAGCTCTCGGCGCACGAGATCCGCGACCTCGGCGCGCAGGTGCTGGCGATGCGCGTCGATGTGTCGAAGGGGGCCGACGTCGAGGCGCTCGGCGCGGCGACGCGCGAGCGCTTCGGGGCGCCACACGTCGTGTTCAACAACGCCGGTGTCGGCGCCGGCGGGCTGATCTGGGAACACTCGGTGCACGACTGGGAGTGGGTCGTCGGCGTCAACCTGATGGGCGTCGCCCACGGCGTGCGCGTGTTCACGCCGATGATGCTCGAGGCGGCGCAGGCCGACCCGGGCTACGAAGGGCACGTCGTGAACACGGCGTCGATGGCCGGGCTGCTGAGCCCACCGAACATGGGCGTCTACAACGTGACGAAGCACGCCGTGGTGGCATTGAGCGAGACGCTGTACCAGGACCTCGCGCTGGTCACCGACCAGGTCACGGCGTCCGTCCTGTGCCCGTTCTTCGTGCCCACCGGCATCCACCAGAGCCACCGCAACCGCCCCGAGCACCTGCCGCCGCCGGCACCCACGCGCAGCCAGCTGATCGCGCAGGCGATGAGCGAGAAGGCCGTGACCAGCGGCAAGGTCACCGCGGCGCAGGTCGCGACGTTCGTGTTCGACGCGCTGCGCGAGCGGCGCTTCTACGTCTACAGCCACCCGCAGGCGCTCAGGAGCGTGCAGACGCGGCTCGAGGACGTGGTGCAGGGCCGCAACCCCACCGACCCGTTCGTCGACAAGCCCGAGCTCGGCGCGCAGCTGCGCGCGGCGCTGCGCGCAGCGGGTTGATCAGGGCACGACGCGGTCGATCACGAGCTCGACGCCGTCGCTGCCGACCTTCACGCGCGCCGGTTCGCCGACGAGGTCGCCCGGCTGCGGCGTCGCCTGGCCAGCCTTCGAGATCCGCGCGCTGACGAGCACCTCGGTGGCCGTCGACAGCGCTGCGCCCGGCGACATCGCGAGGCGGTCGTCGAGCGTGAACGCGAGCGGCAGCTCGGCGGCGTCGCGTCGCAGCACCGCGAGCGGCATGCGCGGGCCGTCGGCGGCGGCCGAGCGGGCGACGACGAACAGCGTGTCGCCGGCCGCGAGGCGCGCAGCGAGCTCGGGCGCGAGCCGCACCTGGCCGCTGATCGTCGCCGGCGCGGTCGCTGCCGGCGCCGCGGGCGAAGCGTCGGACTTCGCAACCGGCGTACCGTCGGCCGCGGCGGCGGTCTCGGCGTCGGCGACGCTGCGGTCGAGCTGGGCCGCGAACGCGCTGTCGGGCGGCACCTGGTCGCGCGCGCGGCGCCAGTAGTCGGCGGCGGCGGCGTAGTCCTGCCGCTCGTAGGCGGCGCTGCCGGCGAGCGCGAGCGCCTTCGGATGTCGCGGGTCGGCGGCGAGCGCGCGCTCGATCAATGCGGTGGGCTCGCCGGCGCGAAGGCGCGCGTGGCGTCGTCGAAGCGCCCGAGCGCCGCGAACGAACGCCCGAGCAGCGCCCAGGCCATCGGGTCGGCGCCCTGCTGCGCATCGGCCTCGAGACGCTGCGCCATCTGCTCGACCATCGCCTCGACCTCGTCGCGGCCAACGCCGCTGCCGGGGGCCGCCGCGACCTCGGGGGCCATCGCCTCGGGCGTGCCGAGCGCGGCGTAGAGCGCAAGCGCGAGTGCCGGCACGGCGAGCGCGAGCGCGATCGCGGTGCGCGGCGCGCGGGCGCCGCCTGCGGGCGCGGGCGCGGCGTCGCCGGCTTCGTCGAGCACGCGGCGCTCGATCTCGGCGCGCGCGGCGCGGTGCTGGGCGGCGTCGATCGTGCCGGCGGCGAGGTCGGCGTCGAGCTGCGCGAGCTGCTCCTTCAGGATCGCGACGCTGGCGGTGCGCTCGGCGGCCGCCGGCGCGGCGCGGCGGCGCAGCAACGCGGGCAGCAGCAGTGCCAGCGCCAGGGCGAGCAGCCCCGCGGCGAACAGCCAGAACGTCATCGGTTCGCGCTCGCGCTCGGGTCGTCGGCGAGCAGGCGGCGCACGCGCTCGGCCTCGGCCGGGCTCAGGGCCGCGTTGCCCCGAGGCCGATGCCGGCGCACGTGGTGCACGAGCACGCCGGCGGCGACGACGAGCAGCACGAACGGCCCGACCCACAGCAGCACCGTGCTCGCGTTCAGCGGCGGGCGGTAGAGCACGAACTCGCCGTAGCGCTCGACCATGTAGTCGCGGATCTGCTGCTCCGACTCGCCGGCGGCGAGCTTCTGCCGGATCTGCCGCCGCAGGTCGACCGCGAGCTCGGCGTTCGACGCCGCGATCGTCTCGTTCTGGCACACCAGGCAGCGCAGTTCGTCGGCCAGCCGCAGCACGCGCGCCTCGAGCTCGGGGTCGTCGGCGAGCGGCTGCGCGCGCGCGGGCTCGGCCGGTGCGGCCGCCGGCTGCGCCACGACGGCCGACGCCGCCAGGGCCGAGCCGAGGGCGATCGCGGCGAGGGCGATCGCGGCGAGGGCACGCGCCGCCTCAACCCGCATCGAGCGCCCTCACCAGCGGCAGGATCGTCTCGCGCAGCGCTTCGGGCGTCACCGGCCCGATGTGCTTGTGGCGGATCACGCCCTGCTTGTCGATCACGAAGGTCTCGGGCACGCCGTAGACGCCCCAGTCGATGCCGACGACGCCGTCGGCGTCGACGACCGAGGTCACGTACGGGTCGCCGTGCTGCTGCAGCCAGCGCAGCGCGTCGGCACGCTTGTCCTTGTAGTTCAGGCCGACGAGCGTCACGGCACCGCTGCGCGCGAGGTCGACGAGCACCGGGTGCTCGATCTGGCAGGCGGTACACCACGACGCCCAGACGTTGAGCAGCCACACGCGCCCGCGCAGGTCGGCCACGGCGAGCCGCTCGTCGGCGGCGTGCAGCTTGGGCAGCTCGAACGCCGGCGCCGGCTTGCCGACGAGCGGCGAGGGCACCTCGCGCGGCTTGAGCGTCAGCCCCGCGGCGAGGAAGCCGACGACGACGGCGAAGATCGCGAGCGGCCACCACTGGCGCTTCATCGCGTCGAAGCCTCGCGCGCAAGGGCGGTCGGGGTGGCGGTGGGGGTGGCGGTGGCCGGCCCCGCCGCCGGTGCCGTCGCCGGTGCGCCGACTCGCCGGCGCACCGTGCGGTAGCGCGGGTCGAGCACGGCGGCGAGGCCGCCGAGCGCCATCAGCACGCAGCCGCCCCAGATCCAGTTGACGAACGGCTTGTGGTGCAGGCGCACGCTCCACGCCGTCGACGACAGCGGCTCGCCGAGCGCGACGTACAGGTCGCGCGTGACGCCGCGGTGGATCGCGACCTCGGTCATCGGGTTGCCGCTCACGGTGTAGACGCGCCGCTGCGGCGTGAGCGTCGCGACGACCCGGCCGTCGCGGCTCGCCGTCAGCGTCGCCTCGGCGGCGACGTAGTTCGGCCCGCGCACGTTGCGCACGCCCTCGAAGCGCACCTCGTAGCCGCCCGCGCTCGCGACCTCGCCGGGCGCCATGCGCACGTCGTTCTCGCTTTCGTAGGCGTTGACGAGCGTGACGCCGACGATGAACACGGCAACCCCGAAGTGCGCGAGCAGCATGCCCCAGTAGCTCGGCGGCTGCGCGCGCCAGCGCGCCGCCCACGACGGCGCCGGGTGCTCGTGCAGGCGCTGCACGACGTTGAGCACCGTCGTGCTTGCGATCCACGCCGCGAGCGCAAGCCCGAAGCCGACCATCGGCGTCCACGGGCCCAGCGTCGGGCCGAGCACGAAGGGCACGACGAGCGCGCTCGCCGCGCTCACGCCCGCGGCCCAGCGCAGCCGCCGCGCGAGGTCGGGCAGCGGCGCCTGGCGCCAGCGCGCGATCGGGCCGATGCCCATCAGGAACAGCGCCGGCGTCATCAGCGGCACGAACACGGCCTCGAAGTACGGCGGGCCGACCGAGATCTTGCCGCGCCCGAGCGCGTCGATCACGAGCGGGTACAGCGTGCCGAGCATCACCGCCGCCGCGGCAACGAGCAGCAGCACGTTGTTGGCGAGCAGCATCGACTCGCGCGAGACGGCCTCGAAGCTGCCGCCGGTGCCCACGCGCGGCGCGCGCCACGCGAACAGCACGAGCGACGCGCCGACGACGACGGCGAGGAACGCGAGGATGAAGACCCCGCGCGCCGGGTCGGTCGAGAACGCGTGCACCGACGTCAGCACGCCCGAGCGCACGATGAACGTGCCGAGCAGCGACAGCGAGAACGCGAGGATCGCGAGCAGCGCGGTCCACATCTTGAAGCCGCCGCGCTTCTCGGTGACGGCCAGCGAGTGCATCAGCGCGGTGCCGACGAGCCAGGGCATGAACGACGCGTTCTCGACCGGGTCCCAGAACCACCAGCCGCCCCAGCCGAGCTCGTAGTAGGCCCAGAAGCTGCCGAGCGCGATGCCCAGCGTCAGGAACACCCAGGCCACCGTCGTCCACGGCCGCGACCAGCGCGCCCACGCGGCGTCGAGCCGGCCCGACAGCAGCGCCGAGATCGCGAACGCGAACGCGACGACGAAGCCGACGTAGCCCATGTACAGCAGCGGGGGGTGCAGGATCATCCCCGGGTCCTGCAGCAGCGGGTTCAGGTCCTGCCCGTCGGGCGCCGCCGGCAGCAGGCGCACGAAGGGGTTCGACGTGAACAGCATGAAGGCGAGGAAGCCGCAGCTCACGAGCCCCATCACGCCGAGCACGCGCGCGACCATCGTGTCGTCGAGCTGGCGCGAGAAGATCGACACCGCGAGCGTCCAGCCGGCGAGCACGAGCGTCCACAGCAGGATCGAGCCCTCGTGGTTGCCCCACACGGCGGTGATGCGGTAGACGAGCGGCAGCGCCGAGTTCGAGTGCTCGGCGACGAGCCGCACCGAGAAGTCGTGGCCGACGAAGACGGCGGTCAGGCACGCATAGGCGAAGGCGACGACGACGAACTGCGCGCGCGCCGCCGGCCGCGCGACGGCCATCCACGCCGCGTCGCCGCGCTGCGCGCCGACGAGCGGCAGCAGCGCCTGCACGAGCGCGATGGCGAGCGCGAGCCCGAGCGCGAACTGGCCGAGTTCGGCGATCACGGCTCGGGCGCCTTTCCGACCGGGCGCGCCTGCTTCAGCGCGTGCGCGGCCTCGGGCGGCATGTAGTTCTCGTCGTGCTTGGCGAGCACCTGCTCGGCACGGAACACGCCGTCGTCGCCGAGCCGGCCCTGCGCGACCACGCCCTCGCCCTCGCGGAACAGGTCGGGCAGCAGGCCGGTGTAGGTCACCGGGATGCGCTGCGCGGTGTCGGTGATCACGAAGCTGATCGTCAGGTCGTGCGCGCTGCGCTTGACGCTGCCCGCCTCGACGAGCCCGCCGACGCGAAACGCCCGCCCGCGCGGCGCCTCGTCGTTGATCACCTGCGTCGGGCTGAAGAAGAAGACGAGGTTGCTCTGGAACGCGTTGAGCACGAGCGCGACCGCGACGCCGAGCGCGGCGAGCCCGGTGACGACGGCGAGCAGGCGTTTGCGGCGTGGCGTCATCGTGCGGATACCTCCGGCTGCGCGTCCACGTCGCCGGCGTCGGGCTCGTCCTGCGCGGCGAGGGTGCGCAGCGTGCGCCGGCGCGCGCGCACGCCGAGCAGCTCGGCCGCGATCACGAGCGCGGTGACGCCGAACGACCCCCAGACGAACGGCGCGTGGCCGCCCATCGCGAAGAATTCGGCCCAACTGCCCCAGGTCATGCCGCGGCTCCCTGCAGGCCGAGCTCGCGCCGCGCCCACGCCGCGTGCTGCTCGCGCTCGAGGATGATCACGCGCACGCGCGCCAGCGCGACGGCGATGCAGTACATCCACGCCGCGAGCGCCATCACGAGCATGCCGGTGAGCATCACGGTGGCCATGCTCGGCGCGCGCGTCAGGCTCACCGAGGCGCCCTGGTGCAGCGTGTTCCACCACTGCACCGAGAAGTAGATGATTGGCACGTTGACGACGCCCACCAGCGCGAGCAGGCCGGCGGCGCGGTCGGCGCGGCGCGGGTCGTCGATCGCTGCGTGCAGCGACAGGAAGCCGAGGTAGAGGAACAGCAGCAGCAGCGTCGACGTCAGCCGCGCGTCCCAGACCCAGTACGTGCCCCAGGTCGGGCGGCCCCACAGCGCGCCGGTCCACAGCGCGATGAACGCCATCCACGCGCCGGTGGGCGCGAGCGCGAGCGCGAGCATCGACGCCAGCCGCGTGTTGAAGACGAGCCCGACCGCGGCCCAGAACGCCATCACGAGGTAGACGAACATCGCCATCCATGCGGCGGGCACGTGGATGAAGATGATGCGGTAGACCTCGCCCTGCTGGAAGTCGGTCGGCGCGACGAAGAAGCCGATGGTCAGGCCAACCACCGTCAGCAGCACG
>JALOSD010000140.1 GCA_025458585.1 Burkholderiaceae bacterium
ACCTCCTCGAACATCTTCACGTAGCGCTTGAAGTTGTCGCCCTTGCGGAACGGGAAGCCGGTGCCGATCAGCGAGTCCTGCAGCCGCGTGCGCCGGCTCACGCGCAGCCGGCGGTCGTTCAGGAACGCGCCGCGGCCCTTGCTGGCGTAGAACAGGTCGTTGCGCGCCGGGTCGTAGACGACCGCCTGCTCGACCTTGCCGCGGTGCGCGAGCGCGATCGACACCGCGTAGACCGGAAAGCCGTGGATGAAGTTGGTCGTGCCGTCGAGCGGGTCGACGATCCACAGGTACTCGCTGTGCTTCGCGCCGTGCTCGCGCCCCGATTCCTCGGCGAGGATCGCGTGGCCCGGATAGGCGCCGAGCAGCGTGTCGATGATCGCGCGCTCGGCCGCCTGGTCGACCTCGGTGACGAAGTCGTTCGGGCTCTTCGTGCTGACGCGCAGCAGGTCGAGGTCGAGCGACGCGCGGTTGATGATCGAGCCTGCCGCGCGCGCCGCCTTGACGGCGATGTTGAGCATCGGGTGGAGCGCTTGCGACATGACGGGACCTGGGCGAGGAAGGCGGCCCGCGAGGGACCGGCGAAGAGGCGACGAGCGGCGGCGAAGGCAAAGAACGCGCGGCGACAATCGCGGCGTGAGGCCTTGCATTCTACCGGCGGGGGTCCGTCGTCCCCGGGACCACGAGCCCTCGTCGAGCGCCCGATGACCGCCGCCACCCCCGACACGCGCTTCGTGCTCGTGCACCCGAGCCACCCCGGCAACGTCGGCGCGGCGGCGCGCGCGATCAAGGTCATGGGCTTTGGCGACCTCGTGCTCGTGCAGCCGCGCTTCGACGACGTGCTGATGCGCGAGGAGACGGTCGCGATGGCCAGCGGCGCGGCCGACGTGCTCGTGCGCGCGCGCGTCGTCGCCACGCTCGCCGACGCGCTCGACGGCGTCACGCACGCGTGCGCCACCGCGATGACGCCGCGCGACTTCGGCCCGCCGACGCGCGCACCGCGCGCGTACCTGCCGCGGCTCGCGGCCGCGCGCGGCGAGCGCGTCGCGTTCGTGTTCGGCGGCGAGCGCTTCGGCCTCGCGAACGACGACGTCTGGCGCTGCCACGTCTGCCTGAGCATCCCGACCGCCCCCGGCTACGGTTCGCTCAACCTCGCGCAGGCGGTGCAGCTCGTCGCCTACGAATGGCGGCAGGCGCTCGGCGGGTTCGAGGTGGCGTCGCCGGCGGGCGAGCCGGTGGCGGCCGACGCGAAGTCGGTGCAGCAGCTGCTCGATCACTGGCGCCACGCGCTCGTCGACCTCGGCTTCCTCGACCCGGCCGCGCCGAAGAAGTTGATGCCGCGCCTGAACCGGCTGCTGATCCGCGCCCGCCCGACGCTGGAGGACGTGCACATCCTGCGCGGCATCGCGCGCGCGATCGAGCAGCTCGCGCGCCGCGGGCGGCGCGAGGGGTAGGGCTGCCGGCAGGGCAGTCGCCGTCAGCCGGCGCGTTCTCGGCCGGCGCGTTCGCGCCGCAGCGCCTACACTGGTTGCCCATCGAAGGTTCCGCCATGTTCAGTCGCCTGCGTGAAGACATCGCCTGCATCCTCGAGCGCGACCCCGCCGCGCGCTCGTCGTGGGAGGTGCTCACGTGCTACCCGGGGCTGCACGCGCTGGTCTGGCACCGCCTCGCGCATGGCTGCTGGACGCGCGGCTGGCACTGGCTTGGCCGCTTCCTGTCGCACCTGGGCCGGGTGCTCACCGGCATCGAGATCCATCCAGGCGCGACGATCGGGCGGCGCGTGTTCATCGACCACGGCATGGGCGTCGTGATCGGCGAGACGGCCGAGATCGGCGACGACTGCACGATCTACCAGGGTGTCACGCTCGGCGGCACGTCGCTCGCCAAGGGCGCCAAGCGGCACCCGACGCTCGGCCGCGGCGTGATCGTCGGCGCGAACGCGCAGGTGCTCGGCGGCTTCACGGTCGGCGACGGCGCGCGCGTCGGCTCGGGTGCGGTCGTCGTCAAGCCGGTGCCGCCCGGCGCGACGGCGGTGGGCAACCCGGCGCGCATCATCGAAGCCGAGATCGACGCCCGGCGCGAGGCGGTGGCCGCCAAGATGGGCTTCTCGGCCTACGGCGTCACGCAGGGCGACGACCCGGTCGCGCAAGCGATGAAGGGCCTGATCGACAACGCCGCCGGCCACGAGCACCAGATCGCGCTGCTGTGGCAGGCGATCGAGAAGCTGTCATCGCGCACGCGCGAACTGCCGGCCGACGCGTGCGTGCCGCAGGACGCGCACACGACCGAGACCTTCGACGCCGAGCGGCTGAACCGGCTCGTCAAGTAGCCGTGCGCCGGCGGGCTCGGCGCCCGGCGGCGCGGCGGGTCACGCCCGGGTGCGGATCGCCGACTTCGGCCGGAACGCCTTGCACACCTCGTCGTGCGTCTCGAGGTACGGCCCGCCGATCAGGTCGAGGCAGTAGGGCACCGCGGCGAAGATCCCGGGCACCGGCGGGTCGGCCTTCGGCAGGCCTTCGAGCGTCTCGGCGATCGACTTCGGCTGGCCGGGCAGATTGACGATCAGCGCCCGGCCGCGGATCACCGCGACCTGGCGCGACAGGATCGCCGTGGGCACGAAGCGCACGCTGATCTGGCGCATCTGCTCGCCGAAGCCGGGCATCACCTTGTCGGCGACGGCCAGCGTCGCCTCGGGGGTCACGTCGCGCGGCGCCGGGCCGGTGCCGCCGGTCGTCAGCACGAGGTCGCAGCGCGCGCCGTCGACGAGCTCGACCAGCGTCGCGCTGATCGTCGCCTGCTCGTCGGGGATCAGCCGCGGCTCGAACGCGATCGCGTTCTTCAGCGCGCGCTGCAGCCACTCGCGCAAGGCCGGAAGGCCCTTGTCCTCGTAGGCGCCGCTCGAGGCGCGGTCGCTGACCGAGACGAGACCGATGCGCACGGGGTCGAAGTCACTCATGGTCGGGGGTGTCGTCGCTGGCGTCGACGTGGGGACGGATGAAGCGGAACAGTTCGCGCCACGCGCGGCCGTGGCGCTGCTCGGGCGGCAGCGCCGCCTCCTTGCGCGCGCTGCGCACGAGGCTGCGCAGGCGCTGCGCGTCCGAGTCGGGGTAGGCGGCGAGCCAGCGCGTCAGCGCGTCGTCGTCGCGCGCGAGCTCCTCGCGCCAGCGCTCGGCCTGGTGCAGCGCGAGCGCATCGAGCGCCGGGCCGAGCCGGGCGCCGGCGACGGCCTCGCGCAGCGGCTCGACGTCGGCGCGGCGCATCAGCTTGCCGACGTACTGCAACTGGCGGCGCCGGCCTTCGTGCGAGCGCGTGCGCCTGAGCTGCACGATCGCGTCGAGCAGCCCGGCAGGCATCGCGAGCGCGGCGAGCCGCTCCTCGGACAGCGCGGCGAGCGCCTCACCGAGCCGCTGCAGGTCGTGCGCCTCGCGCTTGAGCGCCGTCTTGCTCGGGCGCTCGTCGACGGGCGCAACGGCCTCGTCGATGGCGTCGTCGGCGTCGGCAACGGCGGAAGCGCGGGCGTGACGGGGCATGGTGCAGCAAGGGGGCTGGGTATCATAGCCGCCACCTTCTGCTGCGCCCGCCGTGTCGGCGGCGCGCGGCGGGGCCTCCTTCGCCGCGGCCCGTCGCGGCCGCAGTCCCGATCCTTCCCGCCCATGACCTCGACTCCCGCTGCCGGTTTCAGCTACACCCGCGACCAGTTCCGCCAGATCGTCGACGACGCGCTCGCGCTCGCGCGCCGGCTCGGCGCGAGCGACGCGGCGGCCGACGTCTCGGAGGGCGTGGGGCTGTCGGTGTCGGTGCGCAAGGGCGAGGTCGAGAACGTCGAGCGCAACCGCGACAAGTCGATCGGCGTGACCGTCTACCTCGGCCAGCGGCGCGGCAACGCGAGCACGTCGGACTTCTCGCCGGCGGCGCTCGAGCAGACGGTGCGCGCCGCGTACGACATCGCGCGCTTCACCGCCGAAGACCCGGCCGCCGGCCTGCCCGACGCGCAGGATCTCGCGACGCCCGAGCAGGCCGCGCTCGACCTCGACCTGTTCCACCCCTGGGCGATCGACGCCGCCGGCGCGACCGAGCTCGCGCGGCGCTGCGAGGCCGCGGCGTTCGCGACCGACCGTCGGATCACGAATTCGGAAGGGGCGGGCGTGTCGGCGCAGCAGTCGCACTTCTTCGCCGGCAACTCGCGCGGCTTCCGGGGCGGCTACGCGAGCTCGCGCCACTCGCTCAGCGTCGCGCCGATCGCCGGCCGCGGCGATGCGATGCAGCGCGACTACTGGTACAGCTCGATGCGCCGCCCCGACGACCTCGCCGCGCCCGAGGCGGTCGGCCGCTACGCCGCCGAGCGCGCGCTGTCGCGCCTGGGCTCGCGCAAGGTGCCCACCTGCGAGGTGCCGGTGCTGTTCGAGGCGCCGGTGGCCGCGGGGCTCCTCGGTGCCTACGTGCAGGCCACGTCGGGCGGCGCGCTGTATCGCAAGGCGAGCTTCCTGCTCGACAGCCTCGGCCGGCCGGCGCTCGCAGCGCACCTCGACGTCGACGAGGAGCCGCACCTGCGCGGCGGCAAGGGCAGCGCGCCGTTCGACGACGAGGGCGTGGCCACGCGCCGGCGGCGCGTCGTCGATGCCGGCGTCGTGCAGGGCTACTTCCTGTCGAGCTACTCGGCGCGCAAGCTCGGCATGCGCACGACGGGTCACGCCGGCGGCTCGCAGAACCTCAGGCTCGCCAGCCGGCTGACGCAGCCCGGCGACGACCTCGACGCGATGCTGCGCAAGCTGCACCGCGGCCTGTTCGTGATCGAGCTGATCGGGCAGGGCGTGAACTACGTCACCGGCGACTACTCGCGCGGCGCCGCGGGCTTCTGGGTCGAGAACGGGCGCATCGCCCGTCCGGTGCAGGAGGTGACGGTGGCCGGCAACCTGCGCGAGATGCTGAAAGGCATCGTCGCCGTCGGCGCCGACGCCTACACCGCCGGCTCGAAGACGACCGGCTCGGTGCTCGTCGAGCGGATGACGGTGGC
>JALOSD010000141.1 GCA_025458585.1 Burkholderiaceae bacterium
CGACTGCCGTTCGGCCTCGAGGTCGTCGGCTTCGCCGAAGAGGAAGGCCAGCGCTACAAGGCCACGTTCCTCGGCTCGGGCGCGCTCACCGGCCACTTCGACGCGGCCTGGCTCGACCAGACCGACGCCGACGGCGTGACGATGCGCGAGGCGATGCGCGCGGCAGGCCTGCCCGCGGCGATGGAGGCGATCGCCGCGCTGACGCGCGATCCGGCGCGCTACCTCGGGTTCGTCGAAGTCCATATCGAGCAGGGGCCGGTGCTGAACGAACTCGACCTGCCGCTGGGCGTCGTCACCTCGATCAACGGCAGCGTGCGCTACCTCGGCGAGGTCGTCGGCATGGAGCTCGACCGCATCTGCCAGGCGCGCGGCCTCGCCCACCGCGTCGAGGAAACGCTGCGCGCGGCCGCCGCGCCGAGCGACACCGCGTGGCAGCGCCGGTGGGAGAACGCCGTCGCCGCGCTCGGCCTGCCGGCGCACCGCATGCCCAGCGGCGCCGGCCACGACGCGATGAAGCTGCACGAGGTGATGCCGCAGGCGATGCTGTTCGTGCGCGGCCTGAACTCGGGCATCAGCCACAACCCGCTCGAATCGAGCACCAGCGACGACATCGAGCTCGCCGTGCGCGCATTCCGGCACTTGCTCGACCAGCTGGGGACTTGCGCATCATGACCACCTACGAACGACTCGACGCCTGGGTCGACGCCCACTTCGACGAGCAGGTGCGCCTGCTGCAGGAACTCGTGCGCGTGCCCACCGACACGCCGCCCGGCAACAACGCGCCGCACGCCGAACGCACTGCCGAACTGCTCGGCGCGATCGGCTGGGGCGTCGAGCGCCACCCGGTTCCGGCCGACGAGGTGAAGGCCTATGGCCTGCAGTCGATCACCAACGTGATCGTGCGCCGCCGCTACGGCGCGGGCGGCCCGACGATCGCGCTCAACGCGCACGGCGACGTCGTGCCGCCCGGCGAGGGCTGGACGCACGACCCCTACGGCGGCGAGATCGAAGGCGGCAGGCTCTACGGGCGCGCCGCCGCGGTCAGCAAGAGCGACTTCACGACCTACCTCCACGCCGTGCGCGCACTCGAAGCCCTCGGCGAGCCGCTGAAGGGCGGCGTCGAGCTGCACTTCACCTACGACGAGGAGTTCGGCGGCGAGCTCGGCCCCGGCTGGCTGCTGAGGCACGGGCTGACGAAGCCCGACTTGCTGATCGCGGCCGGCTTCAGCTATCAGGTCGTCGTCGCGCACAACGGCTGCCTGCAGATGGAAGTGACGGTGCACGGGCAGATGGCGCACGCCGCGATCCCGCACACCGGCGTCGACGCGCTGCAGGGCGCGGTCGCGATCCTGAACGCGCTGTACCTGCAGAACGGGCTCTACCGCAGCGTGACGTCGAAGGTGCCGGGCATCACGCACCCGTACCTCAACGTCGGGCGCATCGAGGGCGGCACCAACACCAACGTCGTGCCTGGCAAGGTCGTGCTGCGCCTCGACCGCCGCATGATCCCGGAGGAAGACCCCGTCGCGGTCGAGGCCGACATCCGCCGCGTGATCACCGAAGCGGCCGAGGCCTGCCCCGGCATCCGGGTCGAGATCCGGCGCCTGCTGCTCGCCCAGGCGTGGAAGCCGGCGGCCGGCAACTCCGAGCTTGTGGCCGCGCTGCAGCGCCACGGCGAGGCCGTGTTCGGCGAGCCGATCCCCACCAGCGGCACGCCGCTGTACACCGACGTGCGGCTGTACGGCGCCGCCGGCGTGCCGGCCGCGATCTACGGTGCCGGGCCGCGCACGGTGTTCGAGTCGAACGCGAAGCGCGCCGACGAGCACGTCGTGCTCGACGACCTGCGGCGCGCGACGAAGGTCGTCGCGCGCACCTTGTTCGACCTGCTGCACTGAGCGATGCACCAACGCGAGGCGCGCTACGGGTTCACCATGGTGCACTTCCGTCGAAACCTGCGCACAGAATTTGCAACCTGACTCGATCGTCTGCGTTCAACCCGCTCCGGAGCCCTCCATGACCCTGCGTTCCTTCGCCCGCCGCACCGTGCTCGGCGCCCTCGCCGCGTCGGCGCTCGCCGCCGCCAGCCTGTCCGCCCAGGCCCAGGAGACCAGCATCAAGTTCCAGCTCGACTGGCGCTTCGAAGGCCCGTCGGCGCTGTTCCTGACGCCCGCGGCGAAGGGCTACTTCAAGGACGAGAAGCTCAACGTGACGATCGACGCCGGCAACGGCTCGGGCGGCACCGTCACGCGCGTGGCCAGCGGCACCTACGACATGGGCTTCGCCGACCTCGCCGCGCTGATGGAATTCCACGCCAACAACCCGACGGTGCCGAACAAGCCGGTCGCGGTGATGATGGTCTACAACAACACGCCGGCGGCGGTGCTGGCGCTCAAGAAGACCGGCATCAAGACGCCGACCGACCTCAACGGCAAGAAGCTGGGCGCGCCGGTGTTCGACGCCGGACGCAAGGCATGGCCGATCTTCGCGAAGGCGAACAACGTCGGCAACGTGGCCTGGACCGCGATGGACCCGCCGCTGCGCGAGACGATGCTGGTGCGCGGCGACATCGACGCGATCACCGGCTTCTCGTTCACCTCGCTGCTCAACCTCGAGGCGCGCGGCATCAAGTCCGACGACGTCGTCGTGATGCCGTACCCGCAGTACGGCGTCAAGCTCTACGGCAACGCGATCATCGTCTCGGAGAGTTTCCTGAAGAGCAACCCGGACGCCGTGAAGGCGTTCCTGCGCGCGTTCACGAAGGGCGTGAAGGACGTGATCGCCGACCCCAAGGCGGCGATCGCGCACGTGAAGGCGCGCGACGGCATCATCAACGAGGCGCTCGAGCTGCGCCGCCTGCAGCTCGCGCTCGACGCCACCGTGCTGACGCCCGACGCGAAGGCCGAAGGCTTCGGCAACGTGATGGGGCCGCGGCTGGCGCTGATGGCCAGCCAGGTCGCCGACGCGTTCGCCACCAAGGAGCGCATCAACCCCAACGCGGTGTGGAACGGCACACTGCTGCCGCCCGACGCCGAGCGCAACATCTTCGCCGTCAAGCGCAAGTAAGCGCGCCCGCGCGGGTCGACGATGGGGCGCGCCGCGTCAGCGCAGGTCGTACGAGATCTGCAGCATCAGGCCGGCGTTGCCCAGCAGGTTCAGCTGCGCGCTCCAGTTGCGGTCGAACTGCCAGCCCGCCGACAGCACGACGCCGGGCGAGAAGCCGTCGTAGTTGAACGGCACCTTGTCCTCGTACTCGTCGACGTAGCCGTACAGCACCCCGGCCGTCCACTGGAGGAAGAACTTCGGGCGGCCGAGGAAGTTGTAGTAGCGCTGCCCGCCGTAGAGGTAGGTGCTCGGCTGGCCGAACGAGTTGCTGAAGTAGACGAGGCCGAACATCCAGTTGTCGGGCCGCTGCCACTCCATGCCGATGCCCCACACGTACTCGTGCTCGGGGCTCGGGTCGAAGTGCAGCGTGTACGGCGAGGTCACGATGCGCGCGTAACCCGGCCACTCGGGCTCGGGGATCGGGTGCCGCGCGACCCACGCGGCGCCGGCGTCGGCGAGGTCCTTGGGGCCGATGGTCGGCGGCGCGGTGTTCGTCTGGCCCAGAGCGGGCACGACGCTGACGGCGGCGAGCGCGGCCGCGAAGGATCGGATCGTGGACAAGGTCTGGCGGCGGGCGGTGGCGACGCGCGCGATTGTGTCAGGGCGCGCCGCCACACCGCGGCACGGGGTCGCGGCGTTCGTCGTGGCGGTGCTCGTGCTGGCGCAGGCGCTTTCCGGCTGCGCCTGGCTCGACGAGCACCAGCGCCGCCTCGCGCTGCGGCCGACGCCGGGCCAGCCGGCCGACTTCGCGGGACTGCGCCCGGGCGACGAGCGCACGCTGGTGCCGATCGTCGAGGCCGGGCAGGTGCAGCAGCTCGCGCTGTGGTGGCTGCCGCACGCCGACCCCGCCGCGCCGACGTTGCTGTACCTGCATGGCACGTTCCGCAACCTGTACCGCAACCTGCCGAAGATCGACGCGCTGCGCGAGGCGGGCTTCGCGATCGTCGCCGTCGACTACCGCGGCTGGGGCGACAGCACGCCGATCGTGCCGTCGGAGGCGACGATCGTCACCGACGCCTGGCGTGCTTGGGCCGAACTCGTGCGCCGGCAGCCCGACCCCGGGCGGCGCGTGATCTTCGGCCACTCGATGGGCGGCACGGTGGCGGTCACGCTCGCGAGCCAGCTCAGGCACGGCGTCGACTACGGCGCGCTCGCCGTCGAGTCGACCTTCACCCGCATGCCCGACGTGGCCGCGGCCGCCGGTTTCTGGGGCCGCGTCGGCGCCGGCATGACGACGCTCGAGTTCGACGCCGTCTCGCGCATCGGCGCCGTCGACGCGCCGATCTGGATGCTGCACGGCGACGCCGACCGCACGGTGCCGATCGAGCTCGGCCGGCGCCTGCGCGACGCCGCCCCGCCCGGTGCCGTGCGCTGGGTGGAGTTTGCGGGCGGCACGCACAGCCGCCTGCACCAGCACTTTCCTGAGACATACCACAGCGTCTTCCGCGACCTGATCGCCCACCTGCCCGCCGCCACGCCGCCATGACCCACTTCGTCGATTTCCGCAACGTCTGGCTCGCCTACAACGACGAGCTGCTCGCCAAGGGGCAGTTCGCCGTCGAGGACATCACGCTCCAGGTCGGCCAGGGCGAATTCATCGCCATCGTCGGCCCCTCGGGCTGCGGCAAGAGCACGTTCATGAAGCTTGCCACCGGCCTGCGCCGGCCGAGCAAGGGCACCGTGATCATCGACGGGCGCGAGGTCGACGGCCCGCTGAAGATCACCGGCATGGCGTTCCAGGCGCCGAGCCTGCTGCCGTGGCGCACGACGGTGGACAACGTGCTGCTGCCGCTCGAGATCGTCGAGCCCTACCGCTCGAACTTCCGCGCCAAGCGCGCCGAGTACGACGCGAAGGCGCGCAGGCTGCTGCAAAGCGTCGGCCTCGGCGGCTACGAGGACAAGTACCCGTGGCAGCTCTCCGGCGGCATGCAGCAGCGCGCGAGCATCTGCCGCGCGCTGATCCACGAGCCGAAGATGCTGCTGCTCGACGAGCCGTTCGGTGCGCTCGACGCCTTCACGCGCGAGGAACTGTGGTGCGCGCTGCGCGACCTGCAGGCGGCGCAGAAGTTCAACGTCATCCTCGTCACGCA
>JALOSD010000142.1 GCA_025458585.1 Burkholderiaceae bacterium
GCGCCGCCGCCGTGCGGGATCACGAAACGCAGCGTCGGGAAGTCCTTGAACAGGTCGCCCTGGATCAGCTGCATCACCGCCGTCGTGTCGGCGTTGATGTAGTGCGCACCGGTGGTGTGGAAGCACGCGTTGCACGACGTGCTGACGTGGATCATCGCCGGGATGTCGTACTCGACCATCTTCTCGTAGATGGGGTACCAGTGGCGGTCCGTGAGCGGCGGGCTCGTCCAGTGCCCGCCCGACGGGTCGGGGTTCAGGTTGATGGCGACGAAGCCGTACTCGCGCACGCACTTCTCGAGCTCGGGGATGCAGGTCGCCGGGTCGACGCCGGGCGACTGCGGCAGCATCGCGCAGCCGATGAAGTGGTCGGGGAACAGTCCCGAGACGCGGTAGCACAGCTCGTTGCAGATCGCGGCCCAGGTCGACGACACCTCGAAGTCGCCGATGTGGTGCGCCATGAAGCTCGCGCGCGGGCTGAAGATCGTGAGGTCCGAGCCGCGCTGCTTCATCAGCTTGAGCTGGTTGGTCTCGATCGACTCGCGCAGTTCGTCGTCGGAGATCACCAGGCTGTCAACCCGGGGCTTCGCAGCGGGATCGGCAATGCCGGCGATCTGCTGGTGGCGCCAGTTCTCCAGCGCCTTCGGCGCCGTCGTGTAGTGACCGTGGCAGTCGATGATCATGGGAGTGTCCTGGGACGGTGGTTCACGCGGGCTCCATGCCGTGGCGGCGCTTCGCGTCGGCGGCCGCGGGCGAGCGCATGAAGTCGAGCAGCGCGCGCACCGCGTCGGCCTGCTTCGAGGCGGTGCACACGGCGCCGGCGAAGGTGGTGACGATCTCCGTGCCCGGCGGCATCGGGCCGAGCACCGTGATGCCGGCGAGATGCATCAGTTCGCTGTATTGCTGGAAGCCGAGCTCGACCTCGCCGCGCGCCACGAGCGTGCCCACGGGCACGCCGGGTGACGCCTGCACGACGCGTTCGCGCAAGGTCTCGGCCACGCCCCAGCGCTCGAAGAGCGCGAGCAGTGCGGTGCCGCTCGGCCCGGTCGAGTAGCCGATCGTGCGCGCGTCGAGCACGGCCTGCCTCAAGGCGTCTTCGGTGCTCACGTCGGGTCGCCGCGCGTCGGCGCGCACCGCAATGGCGACGGGCGAGCGCACGAGCGGTGCTGCGCTGCCGGCGACGACGGCGCCGGCAGCCTCGAGTTTCGCGATCGCGTCGGACGCGAGCACGACGACGTCGAACGCCTCGCCGGCGGCCACGCGCCTGGCGGCATCGACGCCACCCACCGACTCGATCTCGACGGCGACGCCGCTGCGCTCGCGGTAGGCGGCGGCCAGTTCGGCCAGCACCTGGCGCGTGGCCATCGACGAGATGCCGGTGATCGGGGCGGCCATGACGGGCAGGGCAGGGGGGCGGGAGATGAAGCGACCGATTGTGCGCACCACCCGACGCCTGACCAAGGCGCGGCGGTCGATATCAGCTATCACGCGTCGGCATGGCGGGCATGCCGGCCGGTGCGGGTCAACCCTTGCCCGACACCTGCTTGGCCAGTTGCGGCAGACGCGCCATCAGGTGCCGCACCAGCGGTGTCGGCCGCCGCGTCGCCGACACCGCGAGCGCGAGCTGCGTGACCAGCGGCGGCTCGACGATCGGCCGGAACACGAGCTGCCCGGCGTGCCCCGACTCGGCGATCGCACTCGCGGTCAGCACCGCGTGGCCGTGGCCGGCGGCGACGAGGTCGATGATTGCCGGCACCGCGGAGACCTCCCACGCCGTGTCGAGCTTGACGCCGGCGCGTGCGGCCTGCGTCTCGAGCAGGCGGCGGATCGCGTGCGAGCGCTCGGGCACGACGAGCGGGTAGGCTCCCAGCTCGCGCAGCGGCACCGGCGCAGGAGCCTTGGTGCGCCGGGTCGATCCGCCCGCAGGCGACACCAGCCCAAGCGGCTCCTCCAGCACCGGCGTCGTTTCCAGCTCAGGCTGCGGCTCGGGGTTGTGCAGCAGGCCGACGTCGACGCGGCCGGTCGCGATCCACTCGGCGATGTGCGTCGACAGCCCTTCGACGATCGCCAGCCGCGCGCGCGGCAGCTCGCGCTTGAAGGTTTCGATCAGCGGCAGCGCGAGCCGCCGGCCGATGCTCGGCGGCAGGCCGACGACGACGCGCCCGGTGGGCTCGTCACGGCTGGCGTCGATGTCCTCGCGCGCGCGTGCGACGAGCTGCAGGATGCCAACGCCGTGCTCGAACAACCGCTTGCCCGCCTCGGTCATGTGCACGCCGCGCCCGTCGCGCAGCAGCAGCGTCTCGCGCAGGTCGGTCTCGAGCGTGCGCACCTGGCGGCTGAGCGCGGGCTGCGCGATACCGAGCACGCGCGAGGCCTTGCTGAAGCTGCCGAGCTCGGCGACGCGGACGAAGTATTCGAGTTGCTTGAGGTTCATCGCGGGCGGCCGTCGTCGCCCTCGGCGGCTTCGCGCAGGCGACGCGCCTGCTCGAGCAAGGCCGGCACGTGCACGGTCGCTGCTTCCCAGATCAGATCGGGGTCGACCGCGAAATAGTGGTGCGCGATCAGATCGCGCAGCCGGGCCGGGCCTTGGCGTTGATGCACCGGCAACTGCGCCAGTGCCGTGGGTGGCAAGCGCTTGATGGCTTCGCCGATGACCTGCAGGTTGAACAGGGTGGCGTCGAACGCGACCTCGTCGTCAGCGAGCGTCTCGCGTGAGCGGCCGGCGGCGATGCGCGCCAGCTTCTCGCCAGCGGCGATCAGATCGTCGAGATAGAGAAGCCAGCTACGGGACACGGATCAGGTCGCGCTCGACCGATTCGCGCGCGCGTGGCTTGAGGCCCTTGGCGGTCACCAGGTCGACGGGCCGATGCAGCAGCGCCTCGAGGTAATCCTTGAGGCCGAAATAGGCCTCGAAGCTGGCCGGGCCGTCGAACTCGACCAGCACGTCGACGTCGCTGTCGGCCCGAAGTTCGTCGCGAGCCGCCGAACCGAACAGCGACAACTGGCAGGCGCCGAAACGCCGCGCCATCTCCGCGCGCTGCCGCATGAGCAGTTCGAGGATCTCCGTGCGACGGGTCGGCGTCATCGTCCTGGCCAACTGGCAACGATGCCCGATTGTCGTGCATCGGGGCCGGGACGCGGTGGACTCCGGCAGGCGCCTGCCGTCAACCCGGTGCGCCGGCCGACTGCAGCAGCTGCGCCACCACCCCCACCGCCAGCACCTCGGGCTCCTTGCCGACGATGCCGGGTACGCCGATCGGGCAGGTCAGGCGCGCCAGCACGTCGGGCGCGATACCGCGCTCCTCGAAGCGGTGCAGGAAACGCGCGCGCTTGGTCTTCGAGCCGATCAGGCCGCACCAGGCGAAGTCGCCGCGTCGCAGGATCGCTTCGGTGATGCGCAGGTCGAGGTCGTGGCTGTGCGTCAGCACGAGGTAGTGCGCGCCCGGCGGGGCGGCCTGTACCTCGGCCTCGACCGGTTCGACGCAGACCTTCTCGATGTGCGGCGGCAGCGGCCCCGGCGGAAACTCGGATTCGCGCTCGTCGATCCACTGCACGTGGCAGTCGATGCCTTCGAGCAGCCGCACGATGGCGCGGCCGACGTGGCCGGCGCCGTACAGCTGCAGCACGAAACGCGGCTGCGGCTCGGGCCAGGCCGCGAGCGAGGCGGCACTCAGCGGTTGCGTGCGCAGCGTCAGCGTGCCGCCGCAGCACTGGCCCAGCGACGGGCCGAGCGCGACGGCCCAGTCGTCGACGCCGGTGGCGACATCGGCGAGCCGCCGCCGCGCACGCTCGATGGCCTGCAGTTCCAGGTGCCCGCCGCCGATCGTGCCGGCCACCTCGTCGGCGGCCACCAGCATGCGCGTGCCGGCCTCGCGCGGCACCGAGCCACGGTGCTCGAGCACGAGCACCTCCATTGCCGCGCGGCCGCTGTCGAGCCAGGCCTGCGCGGTGGCGCGCAGCGCCGTCGCGTTCATGCGCCGGCGGCGGCCGCGCGCACGGCGTCGATGGCGTCGAGGACGGCCTCGGGTGTGGCCGGTGCGCGCAGCGGCGGGTCGACGCGGTGGCCACCCACCGACGACACGGCGTCGCGGATCGCGAGCAGCACCGAGAACGGCAGCAGCAGCGGCGGCTCGCCGACCGCCTTGCTGCGGTGGATGCTGTCGGCCACGTTCGTGTTGTCGTACAGCCGCACGTTGAACACGGGAGGGCAGTCGTTGGCGGTCGGAATCTTGTAGGTGCTCGGCGCGTGGGTCGTCAGCAGCCCTGTCTTCGGGTGCCAGACGAGTTCTTCCATCGTCAGCCAGCCCATGCCCTGGATGAAGGCGCCCTCGATCTGGCCGATGTCGACGGCCGGGTTCAGCGAACTGCCGACGTCGTGCAGCACGTCGGCGCGCAGCAGCTTGTGCTCGCCGGTGAGCGTGTCGACGATGACCTCGCTCACCGCCGCGCCGTACGCGAAGTAGAAGAACGGCTTGCCCTTCAGGCGCTCGCGGTCCCAGTGCAGGCCCGGCGTCGCGTAGAAACCGTCGCTCCACAGCTGCACGCGCGCGAAGTAGGCCTCCTGCACGACCTCCTCGAACGGAAGCCGCGCGCCGCCCACCTCGACCCAGTCATTGGCGAAGCGCACGTCCACTGGCTCGACGTGGTGCTTGCCGGCGACGAAGGCGGCGAGCCGCTCGCGGATGCGGCGTGCCGCGTCCTGCGCGGCCTTTCCGTTGAGGTCGCTGCCGGTCGATGCCGCGGTGGCCGAGGTGTTGGCGACCTTGTGCGTGTCGGTGGCGGTCACGCGCACGCGCTCGAAGCCCACGCCGAGTTCGTGCGCCACCACCTGCGCGACCTTCGTGTTCAGGCCCTGGCCCATCTCGGTGCCGCCGTGGTTCACGAGGATGCTGCCGTCGGTGTAGACGTGCACCAGCGCGCCGGCCTGGTTGTAGTGCGCGACGTTGAACGAGATGCCGAACTTGACGGGGGCCAGCGCGAGGCCCTTCTTCAGCACCGGGCT
>JALOSD010000143.1 GCA_025458585.1 Burkholderiaceae bacterium
CGCCACTACAGTCGCGCCCCATGGACACCGTCGCCGGCATGCGCCTCTTCATCCGCGTCGTCGAGACCGGCAGCTTCAGCAAGGCCGCGGCCGACTGCGGCATCACGCAGCCCACGGCGACGAAGCACGTCGCCGCGCTCGAGGCCAAGCTCGGCGCGCGGCTGTTCCACCGCAGCACGCGCGGCGTGACGCCGACCGAGGTCGGCGCCGCCTACTACGACAAGTGCAAGGCGATCGCGCACGAGCTCGACGAGGCCGACAGCCTCGCCGCGCTGATGCAGTCGAGCGTGCAGGGCGTGCTGCGCATCAGCACGTCGGTGGCGTTCGGCCGCCGCGTGCTGACGCCGCTGGTGCTGCGCTTCATGGAGCAGCACCCGGGGCTGCAGGTCGACCTCGGCTTCGACGACCGCTACGTCAACCTGATCGAGCAGGGCATCGACCTCGCGATCCGCATGGGCCGGCTCGCCGACTCGCAGCTCGGCGCGCGCTACCTCGGCGTCAACCCCTGGGTGCTCGTGGCCGCGCCCGAGTACCTGCACCGCCGTGGCATGCCGACGCACCCGAGCGAGCTCGCGGCCCACGACGCGCTGATCTACAGCAGCGTGCAGGGCGACGAACGCTGGCACTTCGCCGGCCACGACGGCCGCGCGCTGCAGGTGCCCGTCAAGGGGCCGCTGCGCAGCAACAACCTGTCGGCGCTGCTCGCCGCCGCGCGCGCCGGCATGGGTCTCGCGATCCTGCCGTGGTACGTCGCGCACGATTCGGTGCGCGACGGCGTCGTGCGGCCGCTGCTGACCGACTGGTCGCTGCCGCCGCAGGAGATCCACGCCGTCTACACGTCGCCGCGCCTCGTGCCGACGAAGGTGCGCGGCTTCGTCGACTGGCTGCAGGGCCAGTTCCCCGACCGCTGGTGGGCCGGCGCCACGAAGTAGGGATGCGCCCGCCGCCCGGGCACGCTATCGTCGGTGCCGGCCGCCCACGGGCGGCGAGGAGACGTCGATGCTGACCCCGAGCCAGAAAGCCGCCGCGCAGGCGATCGTCAACGTGTTCGAGACCGGCTCGGTGCGCGGCGACTATGGCAGCGTCACGCTGCTGCCCGGCGACACCGGCCACCTCACGTTCGGCCGCTCGCAGACGACGCTGGCCACGCGCGGCGGCGCCGGCCTGCTCGGCGCCCTGCTCGACGAGTACTGCCACACGCCCGGGGCGCGCTTCGCGCTCGCGCTGCAGCGCTACGTGGCGCGCGCGAAGCAGCCGGATCTTTCGCTCGACGACGACCGGCGCTTCAAGAACCTGCTGCGCGCCAGCGCCGACGACCCGGTGATGCGCGACGTGCAGGACGCGTTCTTCGACCGCGAGTACTGGCAGCGCGCCGAGCGCACCGCCGCCGGGCGCTTCGTGCTGCCGCTGAGCGTTGCCGTGGTCTACGACAGCCTCGTGCACGGCAGCTGGGCGCCGATCGCGCGACGCACCGACGCCGCCGACGGCACGCTCGCCGCGCTCGGCGAGCAGCGCTGGATCACGGCGTACGTCGAGCAGCGGCGGCAGTGGCTGGCGCACCACGCGAACCCACTGCTGCGCAAGACGACGTACCGCATGGAGACGTTCGCGCGCCTGATCGAGCTTGGCCAGTGGACCCTCGAGCTGCCGTTCGTCGTGCGCGGTCTCGAAGTCAGCGAGGCCACGCTCGCCGCGCTGCCGCCGAACTGCTACAGCGGCCCGGCCCCCGGCTCGCGCAGCCTCGGCCTGCAGACGCCGATGCTGCGCGGGCTCGACGTGCGCCTGCTGCAGCTCGGCCTGTCGGAGGCGGGCTGCAACGTGGTGGCCGACGGCATCTTCGGCAAGGGCAGCGTGCGAGCCCTGGCCGAGCACGCCCAGCGGCAGGGCCACACGAGCAACGGCATCGCCGACGCCGCGTTCGTCGCCCGCATGGCGGCCAGCGTCAGCTGACGGCCGCGCCGGCGCGGTCGCGCCGGAACTCGCTCGGCGAGCAGCCGGTGTGGGCGCGGAACACGCGGCTGAAGTGCGCGTTGCTCGTGAAGCCGCGCGCGAGCGCGATCTCGGTGATCGAGCGCTGCTCGAGCCGCGGGTCGGCGAGGTCGGCGCGGCACGCGTCGAGGCGCTGCGCGAGCACGTAGCCGGCGACGCCGTCGGGCTCGTCGGCGAACGCGTTGTAGAGCTGGCGGCGGCTGACGTTCAGCGCGCGCGCGATCTCGTCGACCGACAGCCGCGGGTCGCCCAGACGTTGCGCGACGACGCGCTTGATGCGCTCGCGCAGCGCCTCGCGCTGCGTCACCGCCGTCGTGCGCCCGGCGAGGTCGAGCAGCGACAGGTGCACGCACTGCGTGATCAGCTCGCCGACGCCGCGCGACGCCTCGGGGCCCATGGCCGGCAGCTCGCGATAGGCGTTGCGCATCGTCTCCAGCGCCAGCCGCGCCACGCCGCCGCCGCCGAGCGGCCGCGCGCACAGCTCGGGAAGCGGCAGCCCACGCTCGACGAGGCTCGCCTTCGGCACCATCACGATCAGGTGCTCGACGCGCACTGGGTTGTCGACCGCGTAGGTCTCGGTCGTGTCGTACAGGCTCCACTGGCCGGGACCGACCCAGGCGCGCCGCCCCGCCTGCTCGACGCCGGCACGTCCTGCGAACGGAGCGACGATCTTCAGGTAGCCGGCGTCGCTGCGCCGCACCAGCGAGCGCGGGCGCATGACGCGGTGGCGGTTGGCCTCGAGGCGGGTCAGGATCACGTCGCCGGCGTGCGCGCTGGTCATACGGCCGTCGAACGCGGTGTCGCCGTAGAGGTCGGACTCCAGGCCGCCGAACAGGCGGTGGATCCAGTCGGCCCAGAAGGCGACGCGCTCGCGCGGCGACACCTCGTCGGTCGTCATCAGCGCGCTGGCAGTGGACATGGACGCTCCCGCAGCAGGGGTGGGCAGGGATTATCCCGGCGCCGCCGGAATCCCGCCGGCACGCGCGACACCGGCCGACCTAGGGAAACCCCGGGGCGCACGTGCACAAATCGTCAAGGCCGCCGGCACGCGCGGGCAAGCGGGCGGCGCGCGCTGCGCCTACGATGCGCGCTCGCGGGCGCCGACCCGAGCGCGACCATCGACCAGGAGACACACCATGAGCGAACGCAAGACTCCCCACGGCATCACCCGCCGCCGCGCCACGCAGGCGCTCGCCGCCGGCGCCGCCGCGCTGTCGGCACCGATGCTCTCGCTCGCGCAGGCGCAGCCGGTGCGCGTGGGCTATGCGATCGCGCGCACCGGCCCGTGGACCGGCGGCGCGCAGGTCAGCCAGGAGCCGAACTACATCCTCTGGGCCGAGCAGCAGAACGCCGCCGGCGGCCTGAACGTCGGGGGCACGAAGCGGCGCATCGAGCTGATCAGCAGCGACGACCGCAGCGAGATCGAGACCTGCGTGCGCACCTACGAGAAGCTGATGGGCAGCGACAAGGTCGACCTGATCCTGCCGCCTTGGGGCAGCAACGCCAACTTCGCCGTCGCGCCGCTGGCCAACCGGTTCCAGTACCCGTTCCTCGCGCCGACGGCGCTGTCGCGGCGGCTGATCGAGATGAAGCTGCCGTATTTCTTCCTGATGCTGCAGCAGCCGGCGCCGATGACCAACGCGCTCGTCGACCTGCTGAAGGCGCAGGGCGTGAAGAGCGTCGCCGTGATCTACGTCGACGACCTGTTCGGCCTCGAGAACTACGCCGCGATGAAGGTGGCGCTGCAGGGCTCGGGCATCAACCTCGTCGAGGACAAGAGCTACCCCGGCGGCGTCAAGGACCTGTCGCCGGTGCTGCGCTCGATCAAGGACAAGAACCCCGACGCCTTCGTCGGCTTCACCTACCCGCCCGACACCATCCTCGCCAGCCGCCAGGCCAAGGAGATCGGCTTCAACCCGAAGTTCTTCTACGCCTCGGTGGGCACCGCGTTCCAGCTCTACCGCAACGTGATGAAGGAAGGCGCCGAGGGCGTGATGGGCATGGGATCGTGGAACGCGAAGACGAGCCCCGGCGCCAAGGCCTATTTCGACGCCCACACGAAGCGTTTCGAAGGCAAGGAGCCCGACCGCTGGGCCAGCGGTGCGGCGTGGGCGTCGCTCGAGATCCTGACGGCCGCCGTCGCGAAGCACGGGCTGGATCGCAAGGCGATCCGCGACTACGTCGCGAACAACGAGCACAGCACGATCATCGGCAAGATCAAGTTCGCCGGCAGCGAGAACGTCGGCACGCCCGGCTCGGTGAGCCAGTGGCAGAAGGGCGAGTTCGAGGTCGTCTGGCCGAAGTCGATCGCCACCGCATCGCTCGTCGCCCCGAAGCCGGCCTGGGCGTGATCGGGACAGGCGACCGTCCCTGCGGACGGTCGCCTGCCTGATCACGGGCCGAACGCGTCTCGCGCGTTCGGCCTGGGTCCTGTCCTGTACGCAACGCCCATGTCCCTCGGCGCCTGGCTCGAACTGATCGCTTCCGGTGTCATCACCGGCAGCATCTATGCGCTCGTCGCGCTCGGGCTGAACCTGCAGTACGGGCTGATGCGCATCCTGAACATCGCGCACGGCGAGTTCCTGATGCTCGGCGCCTTCGTGACCTGGGTGGCGGCGACGACGCTCGGCTGGTCGCCGATGGCGATGATCCCGCTGAGCTTCGCGCTGACCTTCGTGCTCGGCCTCGCGATCCACCGCCTGTGGTTCAAGCGCCTCACGGACACCTCACCGAACGTCGACGTGTTCGAGGCGCGTGCGCTGATGGTCAGCTTCGGCCTGATGTTCCTGGTGCAGAACTTCGCGTCGTGGGTCTGGGGCGGCGAGCTGCGCGGCTACGACTACCTGACCGACCCGGTCGCGATCGGGGGCGCGCAGTTCGCCGCCAACAAGCTGCTCGTGCTGTTCCTGTCGCTGGTGTTCTCGGCCGCGCTGATCGTGCTGCTGCGCACGACGCTGCTCGGCAAGGGCGTGCGCGCACTGATGCAGTCGCCCACCGGTGCGCA
>JALOSD010000144.1 GCA_025458585.1 Burkholderiaceae bacterium
TTCAACCTGCTGGTCAGCGAAGGCCCGTACACGCACCAGGCGAGCGACACCGCGTACCAGTTCGCGGCCGCCGCGATCGCCAAGGGGCACGAGGTGATGCGCGTCTTCTTCTATCACGATGGCGTCTACAACGCGACCAAGCTCACCGAGCCGCCGCAGGACGACCGCCACATCGTCAACCGCTGGGCGGCGCTGAAGGAGCAGCACGGCGTCGACCTCGTCGTGTGCGTGGCCGCGGCGCTGCGCCGCGGCATCAAGGACGAGGTGCTCGCGCCCGGCTTTCGCATCAGCGGCCTCGGCCAGCTGGTCGACGGCGGCATCAAGAGCGACCGCACCGTGACGTTCGGGGACTGAACGATGAAGAAGTTCATGTTCGTCAACCGCAAGGCGCCGTACGGCACGATCTACGCCCTCGAGAGCCTCGAAGTGGTGCTGATCACCGCGACCTTCGACCAGGACGTCAGTCTCGTGTTCGTCGACGACGGCGTCTACGAGCTCGTCAAGGGCCAGGACACCAAGGGCATCGGCATCAAGAACCACAGCAAGACGTACCGCGCGCTCGAGGGCTACGACGTCGAGAAGCTTTACGTCGAGCGCGAGTCGATGGACGCGCGCGGCCTGACCGAGGACGACCTGATGGTCGACGTCAAGGTGCTGTCGAGCGTCGAGATGGCCGACCTGATGGCCGAGCAGGACGTCGTCCTGTCGTTCTGAACGAGGAGCCGCCCCGATGCTGCACATCGTCAACAAGTCCCCTGCGCAGACGACGAGCCTCGCGAGCTGCCTGCGGCTGGCCAAGGACGGCCAGACGCTGCTGCTGATCGAGGACGGCGTCTACGCCGCCACCACCGGCATGGCCGCCGCGAGCGGCATCGCGGCCGCCGCGAAGCGGCTGAAGGTCGTCGCGCTGAAGCCCGACCTCGAGGCGCGCGGCGTCGCCGGCCGCCTGATCGACGGCGTCGCCACGGTGGACTACGCCGGCTTCGTCGACCTCGTCGCCGAGCACCCCACGAACCAGTCCTGGCTCTGAGCACGAGCCTGCCACTTCACCCGACGCACGAGGAGAACGCAATGTCCATCGAAGTCAACGGCCAGACCATCGACACCGACGAGGAAGGCTACCTGGTCAACCTCTCCGACTGGAGCGAGGACGTCGCCAACGAGATCGCCAAGGGCGAGAACGTGGAGATGACGCCCAGCCACTGGGAAGTCGTCAACTTCCTGCGCCAGTACTACGACGAGTACCAGATCGCCCCCGCGGTGCGCGTGCTGACGAAGGCGATCGGCAAGCAACTCGGCGAGGAGAAGGGCAACAGCAAGTACCTGTACGAGCTGTTCCCGTACGGCCCGGCCAAGCAGGCGTGCAAGATCGCCGGTCTGCCGAAGCCGACCGGCTGCGTCTGACGGCCCGACAAGCGCCGCTGCCAGCAGGACCGGGGCCATGTCGGCGCTTGCCCTGATCTACGCCGCGCTGTTCTACGCCGCGACGGCGCTGTTCGTCGTCGGCCTGGCGCTGAAGATCCGGCGCTACGCGCGCACCCCCGCGCCGCTGAAGATCCCGACCACGCCGGCGCCGACGACCGGCACCGGCGTGGCGCTGCGCATGGTGCGCGAAGTCGCGTTCTTCGAGAGCCTGTTCAAGTCGAGCAAGTGGACGTGGCTCTTCGGCTGGGTGTTCCACGCCGCGCTGCTGCTCGTGATCCTGCGCCACGTGCGCTATTTCCAGCAGCCGGTGTGGGAGCCGATCGTGTGGGTGCAGCCGTTCGGCATCTACGCCGGCTTCGCGATGGTGGCGGGGCTCGCCGGCCTGTGGGCGCGGCGCTTCCTCGTCGACCGCGTGCGCTACATCTCGACGCCGTCGGACCACCTGCACCTGGCGCTGCTGATCGCGATCGGGCTGTCGGGGCTGGGGATGCGCTTCGTCGCCCACACCGACATCGTCGCGCTGAAGGCGTTCATGCTCGGCCTGATGCGCTTCGACATCCAGCCGCTGCCGGCCGACCCGCTGCTGCTGCTGCACCTGTCGCTCGTCGCGCTGCTGATGATCGTGTTCCCGATCAGCAAGCTGCTGCATGCGCCGGGGCTGTTCTTCAGCCCGACGCGCTACCAGGTCGACAACCCGCGCGAGGCGCGCCACGTCGCGTCGTGGGCCGCGGCGCTCGACAAGTAGGACCCCCACCGTGGCCGCCGCCAAGTTCGAGACCCCCGCCCTCAAGCCCTACCCGGTCATCCCGCTGGTGGCCGAAGGGGCGATGGCGAGCACCAAGCCGTTCGTCGCCTCGCCGCAGATCCAGGGCAACATCGGCTTTCCGGGTGAGCTCACCGAGGGGTGGGAGCAGCGCGCGATCGCGAAGATGGGCGAGTTGCTCGGCAAGTACCGCTCGCTGCAGGTCTACATGGACGCCTGCGTGCACTGCGGCGCGTGCTCCGACAAGTGCCACTACTACCTCGGCACCGGCGACCCGAAGAACATGCCGGTGGCGCGCCAGGACCTGATGCGCAAGGTCTACCGGCGCTACTTCACGCTGTCGGGCAAGCTGTTCCCGAAGCTGGTGGGCGCGGTCGACATGACACGCGAGGTGCTCGACGAGTGGTACAGCTACTACCACCAGTGTTCGGAGTGCCGGCGCTGCAGCGTGTTCTGCCCCTACGGCATCGACACCGCCGAGGTCACGATGGCCGCGCGCGAGATCATGGACTCGGTGGGCCTGGGGCAGAAGTACAGCAACGAGATCATCGGCAAGGTCCACAAGATCGGCAACAACCTCGGCCTGCCGGGGCCGGCGCTCGAGAACACGCTCGAAGGCCTGGAAGAGGACGTCAAGGACGACACCGGCGTCGACGTGCGCTACCCGATCGACGTCAAGGGCGCCGAGGTGCTGCTGATCACGCCGTCGGCCGACTTCTTCGCCGAGCCGCACGTCGAGAGCCTGATCGGCTACGGCAAGGTCTTCCACGCCGCGGGCATCAGCTGGACGCTGTCGTCGATGGCCTCCGAAGCCGGCAACTTCGGCATGTTCATCGGCAACTACGAGCAGCTTCGCAAGATCGCGCTGCGCATCCGCGAGGCGGCGCTCGAACTCGGCGTCAAGCGCATCGTCGTCGGCGAGTGCGGTCACGCCTGGCGCGTCGCCTACAGCTTCTGGAACACGCTGGTGGGCATCGGCGCCGGCGGGCGCGACCCGTTCGCGATCCAGCTCCAGAGCCAGCTCGACTCGCGCTACAAGCAGCCCACGCACATCTGCGAGCTGACCTACGACCTGATCCAGCGCGGCGCGCTCAGGTTCGACAAGGACAAGAACGACGACCGCATCATCACGTTCCACGACTCGTGCAACGTGGCGCGCGCCTCGCGCATGGGCGACATGCCGGGCGGCCAGTTCGTGATCCCGCGCGAGATCATCAAGGCGGTCGCCAACAACTTCCACGACATGGCGCCAGGCACGATCGGCGAGGCCACGTTCTGCTGCGGCGGCGGCGGCGGCCTGCTCACCGACGACCTGATCGAGCTTCGCGTCAAGGGCGCGCTGCCGCGCATGGAAGCGCTGAAGAACGTCGTCGACCAGCACGGCGTGAACTTCATGGCCACGATCTGCGCGATCTGCAAGGCGCAGTTCACCAAGGTGCTGCCGTACTACGGCTTCGACATGAGCATGGTCGGCGGCGTGCACCAGCTGGTCAGCAAGGCGATCCGGCTCGGCGAGCCGCACTGACTGGCGAAAGGACAAGGCCATGGCCCACATCGTCATCATGGGTGCCGGCCTCGGCGGCATGCCTGCGGCCTACGAGATGCGTGCAGCGCTTTCGAAGGAGCACAGAGTCACCGTCGTCAGCGCACTCGACTACTTCCAGTTCGTGCCGTCGAACCCGTGGGTGGCAGTCGGCTGGCGCAAGCGCGACGAGGTCACGCTCGCGGTCGCCCCGCTGCTGCAACGCAAGGGCATCGACTTCGTCGGCAAGGCCGTCACCGCGATCGACGCGCCCGGCAGCCGGCTGACGCTCGACGGCGGCGACACGCTGGCCTACGACTACCTGGTGATCACCACCGGCCCGAAGCTGTCGTTCGACGAGGTGGCTGGCGCTGGCCCGCACGGCGGTCACACGCACTCGGTGTGCACCGTCGGCCACGCCGAGATGTTCTTCCAGGACTACGAGAAGTTCCTGCAGAACCCGGGGCCCGTCGTGATCGGTGCCATGCCCGGCGCGAGCTGCTTCGGCCCCGCCTACGAGTTCGCCTTCATCCTCGACGCCGACCTGCGCAAGCGCAAGCTGCGCCACAAGGTGCCGATCACGTTCGTCACCAGCGAGCCGTACATCGGCCACCTGGGCCTGGGCGGGGTCGGCGACAGCAAGTCGATGCTCGAGAGCGAACTGCGCGGCCACGACATGAAGTGGATCACCAACGCCAAGACGACGAAGGTCGAGGCCGGCAAGCTGTTCACGACGCAGCTCGACGACCTCGGCAACGTGGTCAAGGAACACGAGGTGCCCTTCAAGCTGGCGATGATGCTGCCGGCATTCAAGGGCGTCGACCCGGTGGCCGCCGTGCCCGAGCTGTGCAACCCGCGCGGTTTCGTGCTGATCGACGACTACCAGCGCAGCAAGAAGTACAGGAACATCTTCTCTGCCGGCGTGTGCGTCGCGATTCCGCCGGTGGAAGCCACGCCGGTGCCCACCGGCGCGCCGAAGACGGGCTACATGATCGAGACGATGGTCAGCGCCATCGTGCACAACATCGCCGACGAGCTGGCCGGCCGGCCCGTCACGGCCAAGGGCACGTGGAACGCGATCTGCCTGGCCGACATGGGCGACACCGGTGCCGCGTTCGTCGCGCTGCCGCAGATCCCGCCGCGCAACGTCAACTGGTTCAAGAAGGGCAAGTGGGTGCACCTGGCCAAGATCGCGTTCGAGAAGTAC
>JALOSD010000145.1 GCA_025458585.1 Burkholderiaceae bacterium
CTTCACGATGGCGAGCTACGCCACGCTCGGGCGGAACGTCAACTTCGACACCAAGCGCTGCGAGGGCTACCGCAACTTCTGCAACAAGCTCTGGAACGCAACACGCTTCGTGCTGATGCAGGTCGAGGGCCTGAGCGAAGTCGAGCGCGGCGTCGTCGAGTGCGCCGAGGACTGCGGACCCGAAGGCGCCCTGCACTTCTCGAGCGCCGACAAGTGGATCGTCAACGAGCTGCAGCGCGTCGAGGCTGCGGTGGCGCAGGGCTTCGCCGACTACCGGCTCGACAACGTCGCCAACGCGATCTACGCCTTCGTCTGGGACGAGTACTGCGACTGGTACCTCGAGATCGCCAAGGTGCAGCTCGCCCGCGGCACGCCCGCGCAGCAGCGCGCCACGCGGCGCACGCTGCTGCGCGTGCTCGAGGCGGTGCTGCGGCTGCTGCATCCGCTCACGCCGTTCGTCACCGCCGAGCTGTGGGAGCAGGTCGCGCCGGCGGCCGGCCGCGCGGTCGTGGGCGGCATCGCCGTCGCGCCCTACCCGCAGGCGCAGCCCGAGCGCATCGACTTGGTGGCCGACGCGTGGATCACGAAGCTGAAGGCGCTCGTCGGCGCCTGCCGCACGCTGCGCAGCGAGATGGCGCTGTCCCCCGGCGAGCGCGTGCCGCTGCTCGTGCAGGCCGGCGCCGACGACACGGGCTTCGTCGGCGAGGCCGGCGCGGTGCTCGCCGCGCTCGCGCGGCTGGCCGAGGTGCGGCTGGTCGGCGACGAGGCCGCGTTCGCGCAGGCCACGGCGACGGCGCCGGTGTCGGTCGTCGGCGACCTGCGCGTCGCGCTGCACGTCGAGGTCGACGTCGAGGCCGAGCGCGCACGCCTGGGCAAGGAGATCGCACGCCTGGAGGCCGAGACCGCGAAGGCCGAGGCCAAGCTCGGCAACGCGAGCTTCGTCGAGCGCGCGCCGGCGGCGGTGGTCGAGCAGGAGCGTCAGCGGCTGGCGACGTTCACGCAGACGCTGCACCGCCTGCGAGATCAGGCCAGTCGCCTGCCGCCGCCGGCCTGACCTCGGACTGCGCCAGGGCACGCGGGGTCAGCAGTTCGTCGATGCGGCGCGCGACGATCCACGACGCGCGCCGTCGCGCCTCGCGCGTGATCGCCGCGACGTGGGGCGTGACCTGCAGGTTCTCGACCAGCGACAGCGGACGACCGGGATCGAGCGCGCCCGGCTCGATGCTGTCGAACCACGCAGCCGCGAGGCGCCCGCTGTCGAGCACCTCGGCGAGCACGACCTCGTCGAACAGGCCCGAGCGCGATAAGCTGACGAGCACCTGGTCGGGCTTGCAGTAGGGCAGGAAGCGCTCGCCGAGCAGGCCGCGGTAGCGGTTGGCGTAGGGCAGCATCACGCACGCGGCCTCGGACTGTTCGAGCAGCTCGCGCAGCGGCAGCGGCGTCACGCCCCAGCGCGCCCACAGCGCGTCCGAGGCGTGCACCGCCGGGTCGTAGCCGACGACACGCGAGCCGAAGGCCTCGAGCAACGGCACCAGCAGCGGCGAGGCCGACACCATGCCCACGAGCCCGACCGTGATGCCGCCGAGCTCGCGGCCGACGCGCGCGCCGTCCTCGGTCAGCACCGGCACGCGCCGCAGCAGCGCCAACAGCGCGCCGATCACGAACTCCGCCTGCGCCGCCGCGCCAGCCGCCTCGCCGCGCACGATCGCGACGCCGGCGCGCGCGCAGGCGGCGACGTCGATCGACTCGACGCCGTGGCCGAGCAGCCCGACGACGCGCAGCTCGGGGGCTTGCTGCAGCGTCGTCGCGTCGAGCGCGACCGCCGGCGGCACGATCAGCGCGCGCACGTCGGCCAGCGCCTGCCGCAGCGCGCGCGGGTCGCGCGCGAGCTCGGGCGCGAGGCGCACGCCGTGGCGCTGCTGCAGCCACGCCGTCGCCTGCGCGTCGAGTGGCTCGACGATCAGCACGTCGGTGCCGGTCAGCGGCATCGGTCACACCCTCGCGGCAAACCCGCGTGACACAATGGACATCCTGTCGTCCTGCGGCCCATCCCGATGAAAGTCAACAAGGCGATCTTCCCCGTCGCCGGCCTCGGCACTCGCTTCCTGCCGGCCACGAAGGCTCAGCCGAAGGAGATGCTGCCGGTGGTCGACAAGCCGCTGATCCAGTACGCCGTCGAGGAAGCCTACGCCGCCGGCATTCGCGAGATGATCTTCGTCACGGGTCGCCACAAGCGGCCGATCGAGGATCACTTTGACATGACTTTCGAGTTGGAGGTAGCCCTCGAACAGGCGGGGAAGCACGACTTGCTCGACGTCGTGCGCAGCGTCAAGCCGGCGGACATGGAGTGCATCTACGTGCGCCAGTCGCAGGCGCTCGGCCTCGGCCACGCCGTGCTGTGCGGCCAGCGCCTGGTCGGCAACGAGCCGTTCGCGGTGCTGCTCGCCGACGACCTGATGGTCGGCGAGCCACCGGTGCTCAAGCAGATGGTCGACCGGTTCGCCGAGTGGCGCGCGTCGATCGTCGCCGTGCAGGAAGTGCCACCCGAGCACACGCGGCGCTACGGCATCGTCGCCGGCGCGCCGGTCGACGACCGCCTGCTCGACGTTCAGCGCATCGTCGAGAAGCCGGCCCCCGAGGCGGCACCGTCGCGCCTCGGCGTGGCCGGGCGCTACATCCTCACGCCGGGCGTATTCCACGAGATCGAGAACCAGCCGCGCGGCGTCGGCGGCGAGATCCAGCTCACCGACGGCATCGCTGGCCTGCTTCGTCGCGAGAAGGTCTTCGCCTACCGCTACCTGGGGCGGCGCTACGACTGCGGCAGCAAGGAAGGCTTCCTGGAGGCGAACGTCGAGCTCGCGCTCGCGCACCCCGAGATCGGCCCGGGCTTTCGAGAGTTCCTGCGCGGCCTCGAGCTGTAGCGACGGCTGGCGCCGGTCAGCGGCGCTTGAGATAGTGCAGGTACTCGTCGGCGGCACGGGTCTGCTCGACGAGTTCGTTGCCCGTCTGGCGCGCGAAGGACTGGAAGTCGCGCATCGAGCCAGGGTCGGTTGCGACGATCTTCAGCACCTCACCGCTTTGCATCTCGGCAAGGGCCTTCTTCGCCTTCAGGATCGGCAGAGGGCAGTTCAGGCCGCGGGCGTCCAGTTCCCGGTCAGCGTGCATGGGAGATCGCATGGCGAAGCGTCGAGGCCGCGGATTCTATGCGCGCGGGGCGTCGAACCAGCGCGGCTCGATACCGCGCGAGCGCAACCAGTCGGCCAGCGCATGCCCGGTGCCCGCCGGCCAGCAGCGCACCTCGTGCGGCGCGAACAGCCGGTACTCGGCGAGCTCGGGCGACAGGCGGATCTCGCCGCGCGCGCGCGCGTGGTAGGCGATGATGACCTGGTTCATGCGCTGGAAGTCGTAGACGCCGATCAGCGCGAGTTGCTCGACGTGCAGCGAGGTCTCCTCGTCCACCTCGCGCGCGATGCCCGCCTGCGGCGTCTCGCCGGCCTCCATGAACCCGGTGATCAGGCCGAACATGCGCCCGCTCCACGCCGCGTTGCGTGCAAGCAGGACCTGGCCGTCACGGTCCACGCACTCGATCACGGCGGCGAGCACCGGCGTCGGGTTGTTCCAGTGCGTGAAGCCGCACGCCGGGCAACGCTGGCGTGTCTTGCGCCCACCGTCCTCGTCGGCCGCGATCGCCGCCAGCGGCGTCGCGCAGCGCGGGCAGAAACGATAGTCGGCGGCGCTCACCGCCGCGCCCCCCCGAAGGCCGTCGTACGAGGCATCAGGCCGGGAACACGCCGGTCGACAGGTAACGATCGCCGCGGTCGCAGACGATGAACACGATCGTCGCGTTCTCGACCCGCTCGGCGACCTGCACCGCGACCCAGCACGCGCCGGCGGCCGAGATGCCGGCGAACAGCCCCTCCTCGCGCGCGAGACGCCTGGCCATCGCCTCGGCGTCGGCCTGCGTCACGTAGACGAGTTCGTCGACCGCCTGCGGGTCGTAGATCTTCGGCAGGTACTCCTGCGGCCACTTGCGGATGCCTGGGATGCGCGAGCCCTCGTTCGGCTGCGCGCCGACGATGCGCACGGCCGCGTTCTTCTCCTTCAGGAAGCGCGACACGCCGGTGATCGTGCCGGTCGTGCCCATCGCGCTGACGAAGTGCGTCACACGGCCTTCGGTGTCGCGCCAGATTTCGGGGCCGGTGGTCTCGTAGTGGATGCGCGGGTTGTCGGGGTTCGCGAACTGGTCGAGCACGCGGCCCTTGCCGTCCTTCTGCATCTGATCGGCGAGGTCGCGCGCGTACTCCATGCCGCCGCTCCTGGGCGTGAGGATCAGCTCGGCGCCGAACGCCTTCATCGTCTGCGCGCGCTCGATCGACAGGTCCTCCGGCATGATCAGCACCATGCGGTAGCCGCGCATCGCCGCCGCCATCGCCAGCGCGATGCCGGTGTTGCCGCTCGTCGCCTCGATCAGCGTGTCGCCGGGCCTGATCTCGCCGCGCTCCTCGGCGCGGCGGATCATGCTGATCGCGGGCCTGTCCTTGACGGAGCCCGCGGGATTGTTGCCCTCGAGCTTGCCGAGGATCACGTTGCCGCGCCGGTCGTTGTCGGCACCGGGAACACGCTGCAGGCGCACGAGCGGCGTCGCGCCGATCACATCCTCGAGGGTCTTGTAGGTGGGCATCGCCGGGGCATCCTCCGCGCCGCGATTGTCGCAGCGCCCCGGGGCCGGCGCCGACAGCGTGGGATAAGATGCCGCCGCCAACGCCTTCGTTTCCACCGGCCCGGGTGGCGAAATCGGTAGACGCAGGGGACTCAAAATCCCCCGGAGCAATCCGTGCCGGTTCGAGTCCGGCCCCGGGCACCA
>JALOSD010000331.1 GCA_025458585.1 Burkholderiaceae bacterium
GTCGAGCACGCGCTCGAAGCCGGCGGCGGGGCCGAAGTAGGGATCAGGCACCTCGTCGACGGCGTGCCGGCGCGCGTAGCGCATCAGCAGCTCGACGCGTGTGTCGACGCCGGCGGGGCGCAGATCGATCAGGTTCGCGAGATTGTCGCGGTCCATCGCGAGAATGAGGTCGAAGCGCTCGAAGTCGGCCGGCTGCACGAGGCGCGCGCGCAGCGGCGCGAGGTCGTAGCCGCGCCGCGCCGCGTGCGCGCGCGCGCGCGCGTCGGGCGGCTCGCCGGCGTGCGCGCCGTACGTGCCCGCCGAGTCGACCTCGACGCTCGGCGTCAGGCCGCGCAGCGCGGCCTGCGCGCGCAGCACCGCCTCGGCCGTCGGCGAGCGGCAGATGTTGCCCATGCACACCATCAGGACGCGGACCTTGCCGTCCTGCGCACCATCGTCCTGGGTGGGTCCGGTCGTCGCGGCGCCCCTGCGCAACGGCCAGGCGATCACGGCTTGCCCCCCGCCACCAGCGGCACGACGTTGGCGTCGTGCCCCGGGCCGCCGAACGCCTGCTCGCGCAGCAGCGCGAGCTGGTCGCGCAGGCGCGCGGCCTTGAGCAGCTTGATGCGCTTGCCGAGGTCCTTCTCCGAAAGCGCCTCGACCTCGGCCGCGGCCTGGGCGCGCTGCAGGTCGTCCTTCGCGGCACGGTCGGAGACGACGCCGTCGATCAGGTCGCGCACCTGCTTGCGGATGCCCTGGGGCACGATGCCGTGCTCGGCGTTGAACGCCACCTGCTTGGCGCGCCGGCGATCGGTCTCGTCGATCGCGCGGCGCATCGAGTCGGTCATCTGGTCGGCGTAGAGGATCGCGCGGCCGTGCACGTTGCGCGCCGCGCGGCCGATCGTCTGGATCAGGCTGCGCTCGGCGCGCAGGAAACCTTCCTTGTCGGCGTCGAGGATCGCCACCAGCGACACCTCGGGAATGTCCAGCCCCTCGCGCAGCAGGTTGATGCCCACCAGCACGTCGAAGGTGCCCAGGCGCAGGTCGCGGATGATCTCGACGCGCTCGACGGTGTCGATGTCGCTGTGCAGGTAGCGCACCTTGACGCCGTTGTCGGCGAGGTAGTCGGTGAGCTGCTCGGCCATGCGCTTGGTCAGCGTCGTGATCAGCACGCGCTCGTGCTTGACGACGCGATCGCGGATCTCCTGCAGCACGTCGTCGACCTGCGTCGTCGCCGGGCGGACCTCGATCTCGGGGTCGATCAGGCCGGTGGGCCGCACGAGCTGCTCGACGACCTGCCCCGAGTGCTGCTGCTCGTAGGCCGCCGGCGTCGCGCTGACGAACACCGCCTGGCGCATCTTCGTCTCGAACTCGTCGAACTTCAGCGGCCGGTTGTCGAGCGCGCTCGGCAGCCGGAAGCCGTACTCGACCAGCGTCGTCTTGCGCGCGCGGTCGCCGTTGTACATGCCGCCGAGCTGGCCGATCAGCACGTGACTCTCGTCGAGGAACATCAGCGCGTCGGGCGGCAGGTAGTCGACCAGCGTCGGCGGCGGCTCGCCCGGCCTCGCCCCCGACAGGTGGCGCGTGTAGTTCTCGATGCCCTTGCAGTGGCCGACCTCCTGCAGCATCTCGAGGTCGAAGCGCGTGCGCTGCTCGAGGCGCTGCGCCTCGACCAGCTTGCCGGCGGCCACCAGCTCGGCCAGGCGCTGGCGCAGTTCGTCCTTGATGCCGTCGATCGCGCGCAGCACCTGCTCGCGCGGCGTCACGTAGTGGCTCGCCGGGTAGACGACGAAGCGCGGCACCTTCTGCCGGTTGCGCGTGTACTGCATGCGGATCAGCTGCGCGATCACGTCGCGCTGGCCGACGCGGTCGCCCACGCGCACGATGAAGCGCATCTGCGTGTAGTCCTCGGGCTTGCCGATGCCGTAGATCGCGCTCACCGTGGCCACCACCACCACGTCGCGCCGCTCGAGGATGCTCTTGGTCGCGCTCAGCCGCATCTGCTCGATGTGCTCGTTGATCGAGCTGTCCTTCTCGATGAACAGGTCGCGCTGCGGGACGTAGGCCTCGGGCTGGTAGTAGTCGTAGTAGCTGACGAAGTACTCGACCGCGTTCTTCGGGAAGAACTCGCGGAACTCGCTGTACAGCTGCGCGGCGAGCGTCTTGTTCGGCGCGAACCGTCGCGCACGCCGTCGACGAGTTGCACGATCGCGCTGGGCTGGTCGCCGGCCGGCGGGTACGGCTGGTAGAGCTGGAACGGCGAGTCGGGAAACGTGACGAACGTGCCCGCGGGCACGTCCGCCGCGGGGGCTTCGATCACGGTCGGTTCGGACATCGGGATATCCCTGAGACGACTCACTAAAATGGGGCGTTCGAGCAAGGCAACCCACCCCACCGAACCCGACAGCCTAACGCAGCCGCCGTCCGCGCGCTGCCCCCATCGTCCGCCACCCCGCCAGGAACCACCATGTCCTTGTTTGACGCCGTCGAAATGGCCCCGCGCGACCCGATCCTGGGCCTGAACGAGCAGTTCGCCGCCGACACGACGCCGAACAAGGTCAACCTCGGCGTCGGCGTCTACACCGACGAGCACGGCAAGCTGCCGCTGCTGCAGTGCGTGGCCGCCGCCGAGAAGCAGCTGATGGAGGTCCCGAAGCCGCGCGGCTACCTGCCGATCGACGGCATCGCCGCCTACGACAAGGCGGTGCAGGCGCTCGTGTTCGGCGCCGACAGCGACGCCGTCACCTCCGGGCGCATCGCCACCGTGCAGGCGCTGGGCGGCACCGGCGGGCTGAAGGTCGGCGCCGACTTCCTGAAGCGGGTGAACGCGGGCGCGAAGGTACTGATCAGCGACCCGAGCTGGGAGAACCACCGCGCCCTGTTCACGAACGCCGGCTTCACCGTCGAGACCTATCCGTACTACGACGCCGCGACGCGCGGCGACCTGACGCCCGGGCAGTGGGACCAGGTCGTCGAGGCGGTGAAGGCGCGCGGCCTCGTCGCCCTCCTCGACATGGCGTACCAGGGCTTCGGCGACGGCATCGCCGAGGACGGCGCCGCGGTGCGGCGCTTCCTCGCGTCGGGGCAGGACTTCTTCGTCGCGACCTCGTTCTCGAAGAGCTTCTCGCTGTACGGCGAGCGCGTCGGCGCGCTGAGCGTGGTCTGCGAGAGCAAGGACGAGGCGGCGCGCGTGCTCAGCCAGCTGAAGATCGTGATCCGCACGAACTACAGCAACCCGCCGACGCACGGCGCGCAGGTGGTGGCCACCGTGCTGACGACGCCGGCGCTGCGCGCGCTGTGGGAGCAGGAGCTCGCCGGCATGCGCCAGCGCATCAAGGCGATGCGCGAGGCGCTCAAGGCCAGGCTCGAAGCGGCCGGCGTGGCCGGCGACGCAGCGCCTGCGCGGCGAGTTCGGCATCTACGGCGTCGACTCGGGGCGTATCTGCGTCGCCGCGCTCAACGAGCACAACCTCGACGCGGTGGCGGCGGCGATCGCGCAGGTGATGCGCGGCTGAAGTGAACCACCCCTGAACTCGAGGGGCGCCGCCAGCGGACCGGCGAAGCCGGATCCGCGGTGGGGCCGCTCGAAAACTCGCGGTTCACCGGTCGTGGGTGCCGCCGGTACGGCGTGACCAACTGAAAAGGCCGCGCCTAGGCTGTCGCCGAGGCGACAGCCGCGGCACCCCAACCCCTCGGGGTACGCGTTTTCTCGCTTTCACGCGCGGCCCGGGCGCGGCACGATCGTTTGCGCAG
>JALOSD010000146.1 GCA_025458585.1 Burkholderiaceae bacterium
GCGCGAGAGCAGCCGGCCCCCGCACCCACGGGCCGGCACTGGCGCCGGCCCCCAGGGCACTCGGGGCACAATCGGCGCGCCCGCCTTCGTCGACGCCCCGCGTCCCTGCCGCCTTCGCCGTCATGAACCTCGAGTTCTTCGCTGCCATCGACAAGGGACGGGCGCGCGACAACAACGAAGACTCGATCGCGCTCGACGAGTCGAACGCGCTCGCGGTGCTCGCCGACGGCATGGGCGGCTACAACGCCGGCGAAGTCGCCAGCGGCATGGCGACCTCGTTCATCCGCAGCGAGCTCGGCCGCTGGCTGCAGGAGGCCACCGAGACGAGCGACGCCGAGGTGCGCCGCGCGATGGACATCTGCGTCGACAACGCCAACCGCGCGATCTTCAACGCCGCCAACGCGAACCCGCACTACGCCGGGATGGGCACGACGCTCGTCGTCGCCCTCTTCCGTGGACCCCGTCTGCTCGTCGGTCACGTCGGCGACTCGCGCGCCTACCGGCTGCGCGGCGGGCGCCTGGTGCAGATCACGCGCGACCACTCGCTGCTGCAGGAGCAGATCGACGCCGGCCTGATCTCGCCCGAGCAGGCCGCGTTCGCCGCGCACAAGAACCTGGTCACGCGCGCGGTCGGCGTCGAGGACACGGTGCTGCTCGAGACGCACCTGCACGAGGTGATGCCGGGCGACCTGTACCTGCTGTGCTCCGACGGCCTGTCGGACATGCTCGACGACGCAACGCTCGCGCAGATGTTGAAATCGCACGAAGTGCTCGCCGACGCGGGCCGGGCGCTGATCGACGCCGCCAACGATGCGGGCGGAAAGGATAATATTTCCCTCGTCTTGGTGCGCGTCGCCGGCGGTGCTGCGTCGCCACCTCCACGCTCCTGGTGGCCCTTCCGTCGCTGACCTGCCCGCAGGCGCGCCGGTGCCCCGGGCAACGCCGAAGAACAGGCCAACCGAGGGTCAGCACAGCATGGGCAAACTGGTCGTCTCCCTGGACGGCGTGGTGATCAAGGAGGTCCAGATCACCAAGGACAAGACGACGCTCGGGCGCCGCCCGTACAACGACATCGTGATCGACAACCTCGCCGTCAGCGGCGAGCACGCGGTGCTGCAGATGGTCGGCCAGGATGTCTTCATCGAGGACCTGAACTCGACCAACGGCACCTACATCAACGGCCGTGCGGTCAAGCGACAGCTGCTCGCGCACGACGACACGATCGAGGTCGGCAAGTACAAGATCAAGTACCTCGCCGAAGGCACCGGCGGCTACGACCAGACGATGATCGTCAAGCCCGGCAGCACGCCGATGCCGGTCTTCGCGCGCTCGCAGCCGGTGCCTTCGGGCTTCGGCTCGCTGGCGGGGCAGGCCGGACCGGCCTCGATCAAGGTCCTCAACGGTGCGGCCGCCGGGCGCGAAGTCGCGCTGACCAAGGTCGTGACCACGGTCGGCAAGCCCGGCGTGCAGGTGGCCTCGATCACGAAGCGGCCGGTGGGCTACGTGCTCGCGCACGTCGAGGGCGGCTCGCGGCCGTCGATCAACGGCAAGCCGCTCGCCGGCGACTCGATCCAGCTCAAGAGCGGCGACGTGATCGAGCTCGCCGGCACGCAGATGCAGTTCGTCCAGGCCTGAACGCCGCGGCGGCGCCGCGTGAAGTTCTCACGCCGACGGGCCGCGGCTCGGGCATGGGTGCCGCCCGATGCGGCATCGGCCCCTTGTGCGCGACGCTGCCGGGGCGCAGCATCACGTACTCGCGTGTCCGCCATGCCACCGCCCCTGCCCCGCCGTCGATCCGCCTACGTGGCGGATGCCTGCCGAGCCGCCCACCGACGGCCTGCCCGATGATCATCCGCACCCTCGGCTGCTCCGGCTCGATCGCCGCGGGCAGCCGGACGACGTCGTTCCTCGTCGACGACGATCTGCTGATCGACGCCGGCACCGGCGTCGGCGAGCTGGCGCTCGACGAACTCGTGCGTGTCGACCATATCCTGGTCAGCCACTCGCACCTCGACCACGTGCTCGCGATCGGGCTGCTCGCCGACACCGTCTCGCGCCGACGCGCAGCCGCCGAGCGCGGGCCGGTCGTCGTGCACGCGCTGCCGGCCACGCTCGCCGCGCTGCGCACGCACATCTTCAACGGCGTGATCTGGCCCGACTTCACGCGCCTGCCCACCGCCGACGCCCCGGCGCTGCGCTTCGAGCCGTTCGCCGTCGGCGACGCGCTCGGCTTCGGCGCGCGTCGCATCGAGGTGCTCGAGGCGCGGCACACGGTGCCGGCGGTCGGCTTCGCGGTGCAGCCACACGACGGCGCGCCGGCGTGGGTGTTCAGCGGCGACACGGGGCCGAACCCGGCGTTGTGGCAACGCCTGCGCGACCTGCCGCTGGCGCACCTCGTGATCGAGGCCGCGTTCGGCGACGAGGAGCGGGAACTCGCCGTGATCAGCGGCCACCTGTGCCCGTCGATGCTCGGTGCCGAGCTGGCGCACCTCGCGGCACCGGTCGACGTGCACATCACGCACGTCAAGCCGGGCGAGGTCGAGGCCGTCATGTCGCAGATCGCCGCGCTCGGCCTGCCACACCGCGTCCGCGCGCTGGCGTGCGGCGACCGGCTCGACCTGCGCTGATCAGCGCGGCTCGGGCCGCACCGGCCGCGCCGACCCGCTGACGAGGTCGAAGCGAAACAGCCGGCACTCGATCGGCCCATTCCACAGCGGCACGCGGCGGCTCTCCTTCAGCCGCATCAGGCCCGGCAGCCGCGTCTCGGGGCTCAGCACCCACGCCGTCCAGCCGCCGTAGTGCCGCTTCCAGTGCGCCGCGAGCGCGCCGAAGAACGCGGCGGCGCCGCCATCGGCATCGAAAGCCTCGCGCGCCGGCGCGCCGGTGCCCTTCGGCGCCAGGCGCTCGCCGTACGGCGGGTTGAGCATCAGCACGCCGCGCGGCGCCGGCGGCGGGCGCTGCAGCGCGTCGCCGGCGCGGAAGTCGATCGCCGCGGCCACGCCCGCGCGCTCGGCGTTGCGGTGCGCGAAGTCGGTCATGCGAAACGAGACGTCGCCGGCAAACACCGGCACCGCCGCCGGCCGCACGCGTTCGCGCGCGGCCCGCTGCAGCGCATGCCAGGCCTCGCGATGGTCGCGGAACGGGCCGAGGGCCTCGAACGCGAAGCGCCGCTGCAGGCCGGGGGCGACGTCGCAGGCGATCTGCGCGGCCTCGATCGCGATCGTGCCGGCGCCGCAGCAAGGGTCGAGCAGCGGGCCGTCGTCGGCACGGCCGCGCCAGTCGGCGGCGGCGAGCATTGCCGCGGCGAGCGTCTCCTTCAGTGGCGCCTCGCCCTTGACCTCGCGCCCGGCGGCGGCGGCGTCGCGCCAGCCGCGCTTGAACAGCGCCTCGCCCGACGTGTCGGCGTACAGCGTCGCGCGCTCGGGGCCCAGGTGCAGCACGAGCGGCAGGTCGGGCCGCCGCGTGTCGACGCTCGGGCGCTGGCCGGTGGCCTCGCGCAGCGCGTCGCACACCGCGTCCTTGATGCGCAGCGCGGCGAAGTGCAGGCTGCGCAGCGGCGAGCGCTGCGCGGTCACGTCGACGCGCAGCGTCTGCGCCGGCGTGATCCAGTCGCCCCAGCGCACCGTGCGCGCGATCGCGTAGAGCCCGTGCTCGTCGTGGTACGGCGCGTCGGCGAGCGGCCACAGCACGCGCTGCGCGAGCCGGCTCTCGAGGTTCAGTCGCATCGCGGCGAGCGCGTCGCCGCGCACCGTGACGCCGCCGCGACCGGTCGTGACCTCGGAGGCCGGCAGCAGGCGCCGGCACTCCTCGGCCAGCAGCGGCTCGACGCCCCCGCCGCAGGGCAGGAACAACGCGACGCCCGCCGCCGGCGCGGTGGTCACAGCGCCTTGCGCAGGTTGGCCGGCGCGATCTTCAGCGCCTCGCGGTACTTCGCCACCGTGCGCCGCGCGACCTGGATGCCCTGCTCCTCGAGCATCTGGCTGAGCTGGCTGTCCGACAGCGGCTTGGCCGGGTCCTCGGCGGCGACGAACTGCTTGATCAGTGCGCGCACCGCCGTGCTCGACGCGTTGCCGCCGGCCTCCGTGTTCAGCGACGAGCCGAAGAAGTACTTGAGCTCGAAGGTGCCGAACGGCGTGGCCATGTACTTGGCGGTGGTCACGCGCGAGATCGTGCTCTCGTGCAGCCCGAGTTCGTCGGCGATCTCGCGCAGCACGAGCGGCTTCATCGCGATCGCGCCGTGGCTGAAGAAGTTCTTCTGCCGCTCGACGATCGCGCCCGAGACGCGCACGATCGTGTCGAAGCGCTGCTGGATGTTCTTCATGAACCAGCGCGCCTCCTGCAGCCGCGACGACAGCCCGGCCGCCGAGCCGTTGCGCTGGCCGCGGATCGCCTGCGCGTACAGGTCGTTGATGCGCAGCTTCGGCAACACGTCGGGGTTGAGCACGACGCGCCAGCCGCGCCCGCTCTTCTGCACGATCACGTCGGGCACGATGATGTTCGCCTCGGCACGCGCGAACGGCCGCCCCGGCTTCGGCTCGCAGGCAACGATCAGCGCCTGCGCCTGCTTGACGAGGCCCTCGTCGGCGCCGGTGACCGCCGTCAGCCGCTTCAGGTCGCGGCGCGCGAGCAGCTCGAGGTGCTGCTCGCAGATCGCGAGCGCGATCGCGCGCGCCGGGCTGGCCGGCTGCTGCACGAGCTGCAGGCGCAGGCACTCGCCGAGGTCGCGCGCGCCGACGCCGCAGGGCTCGAGGCTCTGCAGCCACTTCAGCGCGCAGCGCAGGCGCGCGAGCAACTCGTCGAGCGCCTCCTTGCACCGCCGCCGCGTCCTCGGGGGCGAGGCGCATGCCGAGCACCTGCCGGCGCAGGTGCTCGGCGAGCGTCTCGCCGGGACCGCGATCCTGCGGCTCGAACTCGTCGTCGGCGTCGCCGGTGACGCCCGCCGGCGTCTCGCGGATGCCGTCGAAGTCGTCGTTCTCGGTGCCGTTGGCCCAGTCGTCGCGGTCGGCGGCGCCGTAGTCAGTGGTGTCGAGGCCCGCCGCGTCGTCGGGGTCGCCACGGCCGTCGACGTCGTCGCGCTCGGCGACGCTGCCGCGCTCGACCGGCGTCTGCAGCGAGGCCTCGAACGCCGGCGGGGCGTCGTCGTCGAGCTCGATGAACGGATTCTGCTCGAGCATCTGCTCGACTTCCTGGTGCAGCTCGAGCGTCGACAGCTGCAGCAGCCGGATCGACTGCTGCAGCTGCGGCGTCAGCGCCAGATGCTGCGACAGGCGAAGCTGGAGCGATGGCTTCATGGCCTCACATGCGGAAGTGCTCGCCGAGGTAGACCTTGCGCACGTCGGCGTTGTCGACGATGTCCTGCGGGGTCCCCTCGGCCAGCACGCGGCCGTCGCTGATGATGTAGGCGCGGTCGCAGATGCCCAGCGTCTCGCGCACGTTGTGGTCGGTGATCAGCACGCCGATGCCGCGCGCCTTCAGGAAGCCGATGATGCGCTGGATCTCGATCACGGCGATCGGGTCGACGCCGGCGAACGGCTCGTCGAGCAGGATGAAGCGCGGCTGCGTCGCCAGCGCGCGCGCGATCTCGACGCGCCGGCGCTCGCCGCCCGACAGCGCCGGCGCCGGGCTGTCGCGCAGCTTCTCGATGCTCAGCTCGAGCAGCAGGTCGTCGAGCAGGCGCTCGATCTCGGCACGCGGCAGCGCGCGGCCGTTGGCGCCGAGCTGCAGTTCGAGCACGGCGCGCACGTTCTCGGCCACCGTCAGGCGGCGGAAGATCGACGCCTCCTGTGGGAGGTAACTCAGGCCGAGGCGCGCGCGCTGGTGGATCGGGCGGTGCTGCACCGGCTCGCCGTCGATGCGGATCTCGCCGGCGTCGGGGCGCACGAGGCCAACGACCATGTAGAAGATCGTCGTCTTGCCGGCGCCGTTCGGGCCGAGCAGGCCCACGACTTCGCCGGCGCTGACCGCGAGGGCGACATCCTTGACCACCGTGCGCGCGCCGTAGCGCTTTTGCAGCCCGCGCGCCTCGAGGCGGCTCGCCGCCAGCGTCGCCGGCAGCGTCGAGGCGGGGGCAGGCACGGCGTTCACGGCCGCCGCTCGCCGGCCGCCGGGGCCGGTTCCGGACGCGGCGTCAGCACCGCGCGCACGCGGCCCTCGCCGCCGCCGGCGACGCTGAACAGCTCGGCGCCGTTGTCGTAGGTGATCAGCGCACCGCTCACGTCGTCGGCCGTCGTGCCGGCGCGCAGGCGCCGCATCGTGGCGTTGCCCGACAGCCGAACCGTGTCGGCGCGGCCGTCGTACTCGATGCGCTGTGCGCGGCCCTCGATCGTCTCGTCGACACCGTCGCGCTTCTGGCGGAAGGTCGCCGGCTGCGCCGGCGTGCCCGTGGCCACCGCCGAGCGCCAGCCCTCGGGCGTCTCGCGCACCTCGACGCGGTCGGCCTCGATGCGCATCGTGCCCTGCGTGATGACGACGTTGCCGAGGAACACGACGACCTGCTTCGCGAGGTCGACGGTGCTCGACTTGTCGGCTTCGATCGTCAGCGGCAGGCTGCGGTCGGCCTTCTCGGCCCAGGCCGCCGGCACCACGGCGAGCGCGGCGACGAGCACCGACGCGACGCAGGCGATGCGGCGCGGCAGCAGGCGGAGGACGGGTTGGCGACGCATGGCGGCACGAAATTTGCTTTCGATTCTAGCCGCACTTTTGCGCTGCGCCGCAGTGCCAGCGCCAAGAATCGCACGCCGGCGCACCGGCCGGCGTGCGTGCAGGCGCGGCTCAGCCGCCCTTGCGCACGCGCTCGACGAGGAAGTCGGTGACCTGCAGCGCGCGCTCGTTGCTGCCGGCGAGGCTGCCCGACGTGAAGAAGCGCCCGTGGATGCCGATCGACGGCGTGCCGTCGATCTTGTACCCCTCCGACAGCGCCTTCGCCTGCCGCACCTTCGTCGCGACGCCGAACGAACGGAACGCCTCGACGAACTTGTCGCGGTCGCCGCCCTGCGAGGCCACGAAGTCGGCGATGTCGGATTCCTTGTCGAGCCGGCGGCGCTGCACGTGCATCGCGGCGAACACGCGCTTGTGCATCTTGTCGAGCTCGCCCATCGCCTCGAGCGCATAGAACAGCTTGGCGTGCATCTCGTGCATCGCGCTGAAGACGACGGGCACCGGGCGGAACGCGACGTCGGGCGCGATGCGCGCGCGCCAGGCGTCGATCGCCGGCTGGAACGCGTTGCAGTGCGGGCAGCCGTACCAGAAGAACTCGATGACGTCGATCTTGCCCGGCGTCGATGTCGC
>JALOSD010000009.1 GCA_025458585.1 Burkholderiaceae bacterium
GCCGTAGCCGCGCAGCCCCGAGCCGGCGTACACGACGCGCCCGTCGGCGGCGGCGACGACCGGATCGCCCGCCTTGCCGACGATCGCGATGCCCTTGTTACGAGCCTCGTCGAAGCTGCCGCCGAGCGCGCCGTCGGCGGGCCACGTCCACGCGATGTCGTCGTCAGCCGTGCGCGTCGCCGGCGCCGCGGGTCGCGGCGACGTCGCCGCGGGCGGCGCTGCCGCCGTCGGTGCGACCGGCTGTGCCGTCGCTGCCGACGGTGCCGCCGCTGCCGTGGGAGGCGCCACCGGCGCGGCCGCGCCCGGCCCGATCGGGCGCGTTTCGACGGCGTTCGGCGCCACCGGCTGCGCGACGACGCTCGCACTCGCCTCGGGCGGGATCACCCGCAGCACCTGGCCGACCTCGAGGCGGTTCGGGTCGGCGAGGTTGTTCCAGCGGCACCGTGTAGTAGCCGGGCTTGCCGGCGTTTTCGGCGCCCGGCAGCGCTGCGCCCGTGGCCGGGCTCGCGACGAGCGCCGAATCGCCGGCCGTTGGCGCCGGTGCGGGTGCCATCGTGGCCGCGCGCGGGGTAGGCGCGCGGCTCTCCACCGGCGCCGGGGAACGCGGCGACGCGCACCCCGCGATCGCCAGCACGAGTAGCGCGGTGGCCAGGCCCTGCCCTGGGCTTCGTAGGAACTGCTTCATGACGCGCGCCGTCAACCGACGCCGGATTTTAGGGGGACGAACTGCACCGCCTCGTGGACGCTGCGGCGCCAGCCCGCTTCGTCGCGATCGACGACGACGAGCACCTGCCCACCGCCGAGGGCGCGCATCGGCGCGACGAGCCGCCCGCCGACCGCGAGCTGCTCGAGCCACGCCGGCGGCAGGTCGTCGCCACCGGCGGCGGCGACGATCGAGTCGTACGGCGCGTTCGGCGGGTGGCCCAGCCGCCCGTCGGCGTGCACGAGGCGCACGTTCGAGCGCGGCAGCGCGGCGAGCAGCTCGCGCGCCTTCTCGTGCAGCGGCCGCAGGCGCTCGACCGAGATCACCTGCCGCCCGAGCCGTGCCAGCAGCGCGGCCTGGTAGCCGCAGCCGGTGCCGATCTCGAGCACGCGACCGAGCGAGCCGGTGGCGCGAGCGCTGCGCCCGTCGTGCAGCAGGTCGAGCATGCGCGCGACGACCGAGGGCTTGGAGATCGTCTGCGCGTGGCCGATCGGCAGCGAAGTGTCCTCGTAGGCCTGGGTCACGAGTGCGCTGTCGACGAAGTGGTGCCGCGGCACGGCGGCGAACGCGGCGAGCACGGCATCGGCGCGCACGCCGCCGGCGCGCAGGCGCTCGACCATGCGCGCACGCACGCCGTCCGAGTCGAGGCCGAGCCCGCTCGGCGGCGGGCCCCGGCGGGCATCGCCCAGCGGCGGCTGCCGCGCAGGCTGCGCCGCCGCGGAACGCGAGGCGGGCGCGACACGGTCGAGGGCGAGCGGAAAGCGCGGTGGACGCGCGCTCAATGGACGGCCCTCCGGTCACGACGTGACCTCCTCGCAGAGGGACGACGAGCGCCCCCTGCGGACGGCCGGGCGGGGGCGCTCAAAGGCCGCCCTCGAGCCGTTGGCGCCAGCTCGGCAGCGTCGCGTGGTCGGTCAGGTCGACCTGCAGCGGCGTGATCGAGACGCAGCCGCTCGCCGTCGCGTGGAAGTCAGTGCCCTTGCCGGCCTCGCGCGCGTCGCCGGCGGGGCCGATCCAGTAGATCGGCTCGCCCCGCGGGTTGGTCTGCTGGATCACCGGCTCGCTCGCGTGGCGCCGGCCCAGGCGTGTGACGAGGCGCGGCAGCGTGTCGGCGTCGGGCCGGTTCGGAATGTTGACGTTCAGCAGCCACGGCCCGTCGGCCGGCGGCTCGGCGAGCACGCGCTCGACGACGCTGCGCGCCACGCGCGCCGCCGCGTCGAGGTGCGCCCAGCCCTTGTCCACCTGCGAGAACGCGATCGCCGGGATGCCGAACAGGTAACCCTCCATCGCGGCCGCGACGGTGCCCGAGTACAGGGTGTCGTCGCCCATGTTGGCGCCGTTGTTGATGCCCGAGAGCACGAGGTCCGGCCGCTGCGGCAGCAGCCCGGTCAGCGCGACGTGCACGCAGTCCGACGGCGTGCCGTTGATCACGCGCGCGCCGCTGGCGGCGGTGAACACGCTCAGCGGCCGGTTCAGCGTCAGCGCGTTCGACGTGCCGCTGGCGTTCTGCTCGGGCGCGATGACGTCGATCTCGCCCAGGCCTCGCATCGCCTCGACGAGCGCGGCGATGCCGGGAGCGAGGTAGCCGTCGTCGTTCGCGATCAGGATGCGCATGCCCCCATTCTAGGGACGAGCCCGGTGCGAGCCCGCCGGCGTCGCCGGCGCGACGCAGTCCCTGGCACACCGGTGCCTATCATCCGCCCTTCCCGACCCGCTGGAGTCCCGATGAAAGCCTGGCTGTGCGAATCGCTCGACGGCGTCGACGCGCTGAAGTGGAAGGAACTGCCCATGCCGCAACCGCGCGCCGGCGAGGTGCGCGTCGCGATCCACGCCGCGAGCCTGAACTTTCCCGACCTGCTGGTCGTGCAGGGCAAGTACCAGATCAAGCCGCCGCTGCCGTTCGTGCCCGGCGCCGAGTTCGCCGGTGTCGTCGAGGCCGTGGGCGACGGCGTGACGACGCTCAAGCCCGGCGACGCCGTCGCCGTGATCGGCGCCACTGGCGGCTTCGCGACCCACGCCTGCGTGCCGGCGGCGCAGGTGATCCCGCTGCCGCCGGGGTTCGACCTCGGCGACGCCGCCGCCTTCGCGTTCACCTACGGCACCTCGCACCACGCGCTCGTCGACCGCGCGGCACTGCGGCCCGGCGAGACCGTGCTCGTGCTCGGCGCCGCCGGCGGCGTCGGCACGGCGGCGGTGCAGATCGCCAAGGCGGCCGGCGCCCGCGTGATCGCGGCGGCGTCGAGCGACGAGAAGTGCGCGCTGTGCCGCGAGATCGGCGCCGACGAGACGCTGAACTACGCGCGCGAGAACCTGCGCGAGCGCCTGAAGGAACTCACGGCGGGCCGCGGCCCCGACGTGATCTACGACCCGGTTGGCGGCGACCTGGCCGAACCGGCGTTCCGCTCGATAGGCTGGCGCGGCCGCTATCTCGTGATCGGCTTCGCCGGCGGCGCCATCCCCGCGCTGCCGTGGAACCTGATGCTGCTCAAGGGCGCATCGGTCGTCGGCGTGTTCTGGGGCGACTTCGTGCGCCGCGAGCCGATGGAATTCGCGAAGGCGATGCGCGAGCTCGCGCAGTGGTACGCCGAGGGCAGGATCAAGCCGGTGATCGACGCCAGGCTGCCAATGCAGGCGCTGCCCGAAGCCTACGCGCGCATGGGTACACGAAGCGTGCGCGGCAAGCTGCTGCTCGTCAACAGCTGAACCGGCACGCGACGCTGCCCGCGCGACGCTGCCCGCGCGGCGCGGGACGCCAGGCCGTCGGCCTCCCCAGCGCGCAGGCGCTGCGCTACAGTGCGGCCGGTCGGGTCGCGACGCCCGCCGCCCGGGCGGCCGTGCAATGCGGGCCATCGACGTTGGGAGAGGCTCGCCATGACCGTCAAGGTCCTGATCGTCGAAGACAACCCGGTGGCGCGCGGCTTCCTCGGCCGCGTGGTGCGCGAAAGCTTCAGCGACGAGCTGGCCATCACCGAAGCCGACACCGTCGAGTCGGCGCGGCGTCAGATCGAACTGGCCGGCGGCGCGGACGGGATGCACGGCGTCGACCCGTTCAAGCTGATCCTGGTCGACCTCGAGCTGCCCGACGGCAGCGGCATGGAGCTGCTGACGGCGCTCGCCCGCTACCCGGCGACGAAGGTCGTCACCACGCTCTACTCCGACGACGACCACCTGTTCCCCGCCCTCGAGTGCGGGGCCGACGGCTATCTGCTGAAGGAGGACCGCTTCGAAGTCCTCGTCGAGGAGCTGCAGAAGATCGTGCGCGGCCAGCCGCCGCTGTCCCCGGCGATCGCGCGCCGGCTGCTCACGCACTTCCGGGCCGGCTCGGGTGGCGACGACTCGGCGCGCCCCTCGGGCTTCGCGCCGCTGGCACCGGGCAGCACGAGCCGCCCGGTGCCGCTCGAGCGCGTGCCCGACCACGAGCGGCTCACGCCGCGCGAGACCGAGGTGCTGACCTACCTCAGCAAGGGCTTCACGATCAAGGAGATCGCGAGCCTGATGGGCATCAAGTGGTTCACCGTCAACGACCACATCAAGTCGATCTACCGCAAGCTCAACGTCTCGAGCCGCGCCGAGGCGGCGGTGCTGGCGAGCAAGCAGGGGCTGGTGTGAACCCCGGCGGGCGCCGGCCGCCGCCCGCCGCCACGGCGTCGAGGTGAACGCATGGCCACCGGGCTGCGCACGCCCGAAGCCGCCGTCGATCCCGGCGCCAGGACGTCGGCGCACCACATCGGCTGGCGCCTGAAGGCGCTGGTGCTCGCCGCGCTGCTTGGCTGCGTCGGCCTGTTCGTGCTCGCGCGCGCGCTGGTGCTCGAGCCGGTGCTGCCCGGCAGCTGGCGCGAGGACGGACGCGACGCCGTCGTGCTGCGCGGCGCGGCCGACCCCGTGCTCGCGACGCTGGGCGGCTCGCGGCTCGTCGCGCTCGGGCCGGCCGGCGGCACGCGCGAGCCGGTCGACGCCCTGCTGCTGCAGCACTCGCCGCGCTGGCTCGTCGGCGACGACGAACGCGCACGCCAGGCGGCGATGAACGCGGCGCTGCAGCACGCGCTCGGCGCCGGTGCGGTCGACCTGCAGTTCGGCGACGGGACCGTGGCGACGGTCGCGCCCAGGGCGCGCGGCGTGGCCGACCTCGGCTTCGTGTTCTGGTTGCTCGTGGCCCTCGCGCTGATGCTGTACCTCACCGCCGCCGTCGTCGCGCTCGCGCGCCCGGGCGACGCGCCGTGGCCCTACGTCGCGCTCGCCGGGCTGCAGAGCGCGAACCTGCTGCTGATCGCGGTCGAGTCCGTACCCGGCCTCGGCCAGCCGCTCGTGCGCTGGGACTGGCACGCCTCGTGGCGCCTGGTGCCCGACCTCGCGACGGCGGCGGCCGTCGTGCACGCGGCAGCGCTGCACCCGCGGCGCCTGCCGCACGCGGCGGCGATCGCCGCGGCCGCCTGGGCGCTGGCGGCGGCCTTGTGGTGGATGGCCGCGAGCGGCAGGCTGCCAGGGCTGTGGTGGTGGCTGCAGGCGGCGCTGGTCGGCGGCGGCGGCGTCGCGATCGTGCTGCTCGGCTGGAACCACCGCCGCGCGCCACACCCGCTCGCCCCCGTGCTGGGGCGGCTCGGCGCGATCGCGGTCGGCACGCTCGTGATCCTCAGCGCCGCGCTCGCGTTCGTGCATGCGCGCGGCGAGCTGCCGCTGCAGATCGCCGCCGTCGGCTCGACGGTGTGGACCGTGTTCCTCGCCTCGCTGCTGCTCGCGCTGCCGATGCTCGCGCGCACGCAGCCGCTGCTGCGCGAGTTCTCGCTCGTCGCCGGCGTCAGCACGGTGGCGACGTCGCTCGACCTGCTGTTCGTCGCCGTGTTCTCGCTCGGCCACTTCGAGTCGCTCGCGCTCGCGCTGTTCGTCGCCTTCGGCACCTACGTCGCGGCGCGACAGTGGGTGACGGACCGCCTGCTCGGCCGCCGCGCGCTGACGACCGGGCACCTGTTCCAGCTGCTCTACCGCGCGGCGCGCGACGTCGAGGCGCAGCCGCCGCGCGTGCACGAGCGCACGCGCCGGCTGCTGCGCGACCTGTTCGAGCCGATCGAGGTGCGCGACAGCCGCGACGTGCCGCCGGCGTCGCGCGTCGTCGCCTCCGGCGCCGGGCTCGTCGTGCCGCTGCCGGCGCCCGCCGACAGCGCCGCGGCGCCGCCGGCCGCCGTGCTGCTGCACCACGCGCAGCGCGGCCAGCGACTGTTCACGAGCGACGACGAGCGCCTCGCAGACCACGCGATCGAGCAGCTGCAACGCGTGCTCGCCGTCGACGGCGCGGTCGAACGCGGGCGGCGCGAGGAGCGCCTGCGCCTCGCGCAGGACCTGCACGACGACATCGGCGCACGGCTGCTCACGATGATGTACCGTGCGCCGACGCCCGAGATGGAGGACTACCTGCGCCACACGCTGCAGGACCTGAAGACGCTCACGCGCGGGCTGGCGGCGTCGAGCCACCGCCTGTCGGAGGCCGCCGCCGAGTGGCGCACCGACCTCGGCCACCGCCTGCAGCTCGCGCACTGCGAGCTCGAGTGGAGCTTCGTCGCCGACCGCGACACCGAGCTCGGCGTGGTGCAGTGGTCGGCCCTGACGCGCATGCTGCGCGAACTCGTCAGCAACGCGATCGCGCACGCGCGGGCGTCGCGCGTCGAGGTCGCCGTGCGCTACGACGGCGAAGCGTTGCGGCTCGTCGTCGCCGACGACGGCTGCGGACGCGACCCTGCGCAGTGGCGCGCCGGGCTCGGCCTGGGCGGCGTGCGCAAGCGCGTGCGTCAGCTCGGCGGCGAGGTGCGGTGGAGCGAGCGCGAACCGCGCGGCATCCGCTGCGAGGTCTACCTGCCGCGGCTCGCCGAGCGCGGCGGCTGAGCAGCCTCGCCGCGTCGGCCACGCGCGCGCATCAGGCGGCCACCGGCACCAGGAAGTCGCGGCTGATGCCCGCGCCGAGGTCGTTGACGCGGTCGAGGAACTGCGTCAGGTACGCGTGCAGCCCGGTGGCGAGGATCTCGTCGATGCGGCCGTAGCGCAGGTCGGCCTGCAGGCGCCCGGCACGGCGCAGCGTCTCGCCGCTGTGCTCGTTCGCGACGAGCCGCAGGTTGGTGACGACCTCGTTCATGCACGCGGCGAGCGAGCGCGGCATGTCGGCGCGCAGGATGAGCAGCTCGGCGACCTTCTCCGGGCGGATGACGTTGCGGTAGACCTTGCGGTAGACCTCGAAGCCGGAGACCGAACGCAGGATCGCGCTCCAGTGATAGAAGTCGACCTCGTGCCCCTCCTTGGCGGGCGCGCTGCCGAAGAACTCGCTGCCGCGCGCCTGGAACTTCACGTCGAGCAGGCGCGCGGTGTTGTCGGCGCGTTCGAGGAAGGTGCCGATGCGCACGAAGTGCAGCGACTCGTCCATCAGCATCGTGCCCACCTGCGTGCCGCGCGTGAGGTGCGAGCGGAACTTGACCCACTCGAAGATCGCGCCCGGGTCGCGCTCCAGGCTCGTCATGCGCAGCTGGCGGTTGAACTCGAGCCAGGTCTGGTTCATCGTCTCCCAGACCTCGGTCGTCAGCGTGCCGCGCACCGCACGCGCGTTCTCGCGCGCCGCGCGCAGGCACGAGACGATGCTCGACGGGTTCGCCTCGTCGCTGACCATGAAGGCCATCACCGACAGCGGCGTGACCTCGCCGTAGCGCTCGCGAAAGCCCCCGGTAAGCTCGGAGATGCTGAGCAGGCCGCGCCAGCCCTGCTCGGCCTTGTCGGCCGACTGCGGCAGCAGCGACATCTGGTAGTTGACGTCGAGCATGCGAGCGGTGTTCTCGGCGCGCTCCATGTAGCGCGCCATCCAGAACAGGTGGTCGGCCGTTCGCGACAGCATCTCAGTTCTCCAGCACCCAGGTGTCCTTGGTTCCGCCGCCCTGCGACGAGTTGACGACGAGCGAGCCTTCCTTGAGCGCGACGCGCGTCAGCCCGCCCGGCACCAACTGCACGCTCTTGCCCGACAGCACGAACGGGCGCAGGTCGATGTGACGCGGCGCGATGCCGGCGTCGACGAAGGTCGGGCAGGTCGACAGGCTGAGCGTCGGCTGCGCGATGTAGTTCGTCGGGTTCGCCTCGAGCACCTTGCGGAAGTCGGCGATCTCGGCGGCCGTGGCCGCCGGGCCGACGAGCATGCCGTAGCCGCCCGCGCCGTGCACCTCCTTCACGACGAGCTCGCCGAGGTGGTCGAGCACGTACTTCAGGTCCTCGGACTCGCGGCACAGGTACGTCGGCACGTTGTGCAGGATCGGCGCCTCGCCGAGGTAGAACTCGATCATCTTCGGCACGTAGGGGTAGATCGACTTGTCGTCGGCCACGCCGGTGCCGATGGCGTTGCACAAGGTGATGTTGCCCTTGCGGTAGACCTCGAGCAGCCCAGCGCAGCCGAGCGTGCTGTCGCGGCGGAACGCCGACGGGTCGAGGAAGTCGTCGTCGACGCGGCGGTAGACCACGTCGACGCGCCGCGGGCCTTGCGTCGTGCGCATGTAGACGAAGCCGTCGCGCACGAACAGGTCCTGCCCCTCGACGAGCTCGACGCCCATCTGCTGCGCAAGGAACGCGTGCTCGAAGTAGGCGCTGTTGTACATGCCCGGCGTCAGCACGACGACGGTGGGCTCGTTGACGCCGGCCGGCGCCACGGCGCGCAGCGTCTCGAGCAGAAGGTCGGGGTAGTGCGCCACCGGCGCGACGCGGTGGCGCGCGAACAGCTCGGGGAACAGCCGCATCATCATCTTGCGGTCCTCGAGCATGTAGCTCACGCCCGAGGGCACGCGCAGGTTGTCCTCGAGCACGTAGTAGGCGCCGGAACCGTCGGCGTTGGCCGCGCGCACGATGTCGACGCCGGCGATGTGCGAGTAGACGCCGCCGGGCACGTCGACGCCCATCATCTCGCGCCGGAACTGCGTGTTGTGCAGCACCTGCTCGGCCGGCACGACGCCTGCCTTCAGGATCTCCTGGCCGTGGTAGACGTCGTGGATGAAGCGGTTGAGCGCCGTCACGCGCTGGCGCAGGCCGCGCTCGAGCTCGCGCCACTCCGCGGCCGGGATGACGCGCGGGATCAGGTCGAACGGAATCAGGCGCTCGGTGCCCGCGCCGTCCTCGTCCTTGGCACCGTAGACGGCGAACGTGATGCCGACGCGGCGGAAGATCACTTCCGCCTCCTCCCGCCGCGCCATCATGACGTCGCGCGGCTGCTGCTGCAGCCAGCGCTCGTAGACGCGGTAGTGGTCGCGCACCGCGCCGCCGGCGTCGGTCATCTCGTCGAAGGTCGGTCTCATCGCCTGCCGCTCCACTCCTCGATCACTACCCAGCAAGTTGCATGCCCGTCTTGGTCCCGCCCCGCCGCCGGTCCCGCGCTCAGCGCCACGGCCAGCGCCGCGTCGTCACGCGCACGGCGAGGTCGTGCGCGCCGCCGCCGCGGATCACGCCGCGCAGCGGTGCGACGTCGCCGAAGTCGCGGCCAACGGCGACGCGCACGTGGTCGAGGTCGGGCACGACGTCGTTCGTCGGGTCGAGCTCGAGCCAGTCCTCGGCCCCGCCCGCCGGGCACCAGACCGCGGCCCAGGCGTGCGAGGCGTCGGCCCCGATCAGCAGCGGAACGCCGGGCGGCGGCTGCGTCAGCAGGTAGCCGCTGACGTAGCGCGCCGCCAGCCCGATCATGCGGCAAGCGCCGATCAGCACGTGCGCGAAGTCCTGGCACACGCCGCGGCGCTCGCGCAGCACCTGCGCCAGCGGCGTCTCGACGGTCGTGCTCGCCGTCTCGTAGGTGAAGTCGGCGTGGATGCGGTGCATCAGGTCGAGCGCCGCCTCGGCTGCCGGACGGCCGGGCGTGAACGAGCGCAGCGCCAGCTCGCGCAGCGCCTCGAGCCGCGGCACGTAGGGCGACGGCACCGCGAACTCGGTCGCCGGCTCGTAGGTGCAGCCGGCGCGGTACGTCAGCCGCTCGCGCAGCGCCTCCCACGGCGGCGAGTGCGCGGGGTCGACGCGCTCGCGCGGATGCAGGCGAACGCGGCTGCGCGCGCACACGCGCAGCTCGTGGTGCGCACCGGCGGCGGTGAAGAGGCGCCGCGCGTTGCCGAACCGGTCGCGGCCGTCGCTCGAGTGCGCGGGCGGCGGGTCGATCTCGAGCGCGAAGGCCTCGACGTGCTGCCGCCGGTCGTCGATCGGGCGCAGGAACGCCATGTGCTGCGCGAGCTCGACCGGGGCGCCGTAGCGGTAGTGCGTTTCGTGCTCGACCGCGAGCACGATGTCGCTCCGAGCTGCGCCTGCCTCGATCGCCGCCACCGTCACACCCGCTGCAGGAGGTCGGCGTCGGCGTGAGCGAAGTAGTGGCCGCCGATCGCGTCCGACAGCCGCGCTCCCGCCTCGGCAAGCTGGCTGCACAGCGCACGCAGCCGCCACCGCAGCGCGGCGTCGTCGGCGTCGCGCAGCTCGTCGAGCGTGAGGCCGGCGCCTTCGGCCGGCAGCCGCGCAAGCCAGTCGTCGAGCAGCGCCGCCGGCCCGGGCAGCTTGCGCACCTCGATGCGCAGGCGGCGCAGCACGCCGGCGAAGGCGCGCGGGTTCGCTTCGTCGAGCACCAGCGTGTCGACGAGCGCGAGCAGGTCCTGGTGGCGCTGGTAGCGCGCGCGGAACGTGATCGTGCTGTCGAACAGGTCGAGCAGCAGCTCCTGGCCGGCAGCGCTGTCGAGCGCGCCGAGGTCGAGCGCGGTGGCCAGCGGCTGCGCGAGGCCGATCAGGCGTTCGACGAAACGCCCCACCGTCAGCAGCCGCCAGCCGTGGTCGCGCGTCATGCGGTCGCTCTGGGCGCCGGTCACCGCGGCGAGCTGCACCGCGAGTCGGTCGAGCGCGGGCAGCGCGAGCGCGGCGCTCGGCAGCGGCACCGCGAGCACGGCGTCGGTCGTCGGCGGCGCCGGCGGCGACGAGAGCGACGCCAGGAAGTCCTCGGCCATCGCGCGCACCAGCCCCCAGTGCTCGGTCGACAGGCGCTCGCGCAGGTTGCCGGCGGCGCGCCCGAGCGCACCCAGGTTGAACGCGATGCTCGTCGCGCCAATCTCGTCGGTCAAGGCTGCGAGCACGCTGCGCTCGAACACGGCCGGGGCGCGGTTCAGGCTCGGCACCTCGGCCGGCGCGAGGCCGGCGTGGCGCGCGATCACCGACACCGCCTCGCGCACCGCCGGCGGCGCGTCGCTGTCGGTGTCGATCAGCATCAGCGTCGCGCGCGCGAGGCGCACGAGCTGCTCGGTGCGCTCGGTGTAGCGGCCGAGCCAGAACAGGTTCTCGGCCGTGCGGCTGACCACCGGCCGGCGACGCGCGAGGATGTCGTCGACGCGCAGCCGCTGCGGCAGCATCGAGAACAGGTCGACCTGGCCGTCGGTCAGCACCCACGCGTCGAGGCTCGTGCCGCCGCGCTGCATCGACACCGTCATCGGCGCACCGGCGGCCACGCGCGCCATGCCGCCGGGCAGCACGTGCCAGCGCCCGCGGCCGTCGGCGATCGCGTAGACGCGCAGCCCGCCGGGGCGGGTGTGGATCGCGCCGTCACGCCACAGCGGCGCGCGCGAGAACGCGAGCCGCCCCTGCACCGTCCAGGCGTCGGGGTCGGTCTCGACGCGCTCGATCGTCGGCGGCGGCGCGGCCTGCCCGCGTGGGCGCGGAAAGGTGTGGCGCACGAGCTTGTCGTCGAGGTCGCCGCGCACGGACTCCCACGCCGCACGCTCGCCGCACCACCAGGTCGGCAGCGACGGCATCGCGAGGTCCTCGCCGAGCAGCGTGCGCGCGATCGCCGGCAGGAAGCCCTGCAGCGCCGGCGTCTCGAGGCACGCGCTGCCGAGCGCGTTGGCCATCACGAGGCGGCCGGCACGAACCGCCTGCAGCAGGCCGGGCACCCCGAGCGCCGAGTCGGCGCGCAGCTCGAGCGGGTCGCACCAGTCGTCGTCGAGGCGGCGCAGCAGCGCGTGCACCGGCTCGAGGCCCTCGACCGTCTTCAGGTAGACGCGGTCGTCGCGCACCGTCAGGTCGCCGCCCTCGACGAGCGGCACGCCGAGGTAGCGCGCGAGGTAGGCGTGTTCGAAGTAGGTCTCGCTGTACGGGCCCGAGGTGAGCAGCGCGATGCGCGGTGCGGCGCCGCCCGCCACCTGCGCCGCCTGCGCCTCGACGGTGTCGAGCAGCCGGCGGTACGCCGACGCGATGTGCTGCACGCGCAGCTCGCGAAACGCCTCCGGGAACAGGCGCGAGACGATCAGGCGGTTGTGCAGCACGAAGCCGAGGCCCGACGGGTTCTGCGTGCGCTGCGCGACGACCCACCAGTGGCCGTCGGGGCCGCGCGCGAGGTCGAAGGCGACGATGTGCAGGTACAGGTCGCCGGGCGCGCGCGTGCCGTGCAGCGGTCGCAGGTAGCCCGGGTGGCGGTACAGCAGCGTCGCCGGCAGCAGCGCCTGGTGCAGCATGCGCTGCGGGCCGTAGAGGTCGGCCATCATGCGGTTGAGCAGGCGCGCGCGCTGCTCGACGCCGCGCTCGATCACGGCCCAGTCGTCGGGCTCGACGAGCAGCGGCAGCACTTCGAGCGGCCAGGGCCGCGCGCGGCCGCCGCCGCCGTCGTCGTAGACGTTGTGCGTGATGCCGTCGGCGCGGATCTGCTGCGCGACCTGGCGCGCCCGCGCGTCGAGCTCGGCGCGAGCGGCCGCCGCGTCGAACGGCAGCCAGTCGAAGAAGCGCTGCCAGCACGCACGCGGCCGCGCGGCCGCGCCGGCGCCGGGCTCGTGCAGTTCGTCGTGCGGCGACACGTACGCCGGGTCACCCGAGGGTTGCCGGTGCACGAGCGCGTCGAGCACTGCCGCCCCGGGCACGTCGGCGATCGGGCGGACGGCGCTCACTGGTCGGGTCGACCGCCGGGCGGACGAAGCTGCAGCATGCGGGCGACCTTACCCGAGCCGCAGGTCGAGCGTGAACGGGAATTCCCGGCTCGGCTGCACCGGCATGACTTGCATCGTGCCCGGCGTGTGGCCGAACTTGAAGAAGCGCCCCAGGCGGCGGCTCTCGGCCTCGTAGGCGTTGACCGGGAAGGTGTCGTAGCTGCGCCCGCCGGGGTGAGCCACGTGGTAGCGGCAGCCGCCGAGCGAGCGCCGCAGCCAGTTGTCGACGACGTCGAAGGTCAGCGGCGCGTGCACGCCGATCGTCGGGTGCAGCGCCGACGGCGGCTGCCACGCGCGGTAGCGCACGCCGCAGACGAACTCGCCGACCCGGCCCGTGGGCTGCAGCGGCAGCGCGTGGCCGTTGACGGTGACGACGTGGCGGTTGTCGTTCAACCCGGTGACCTTCACTTCGAGCCGCTCGAGCGACGAGTCGACGTAGCGCACCGTGGTGCCTGCCGCGCCCTCCTCGCCCATCACGTGCCACGGCTCGAGCGCGTTTCGCAGGCTCAGCTCGAGGCCGGCGACCGCGATCTCGCCGACGAGCGGGAAGCGGAACTCGAAGTGCGGCGCGAACCACTGGGCGTCGAACGCGAAACCCGCGCCCGCCAGCTCGGCGAGCACGTCGTCGAAGTCCATCCTGACGAAGGTCGGCAGCAGGAAGCGGTCGTGCAGCCCTGTGCCCCAGCGCGTCAGCCGGGCCGAGCCCGCCGTCTTGTACGGCGTGCGCCAGAACCACGCCACGAGCGCGCGCAGCAGCAGCTGCTGCACGAGGCTCATGCGCGCGTGCGGCGGCATCTCGAAGGCGCGCAGCTCGAGCAGACCCAGCCGCCCGGTGGACCCGTCGGGCGAGTAGAGCTTGTCGATGCAGAACTCGGCGCGGTGCGTGTTGCCGCTGACGTCGATCAGCAGATTGCGCAGCACGCGGTCGATCAGCCACGGCGGGCACTGGCCGCGCTGGTCGAGCTGGCGCTCGATCTCCTGCAGCGCGATCTCGACTTCGTAGACCTGGTCGTCGCGCGCCTCGTCGATGCGTGGGCTCTGGCTCGTCGGCCCGATGAACAGGCCCGAGAACAGGTAGCTCAGGCTCGGGTGGTTGTGCCAGAAGGTCAGCAGGCTCGCCAGCAGGTCGGGCCGGCGCAGGAAGGGGCTGTCGGTGGGCGTCGCGCCGCCGAGCACGAAGTGGTTGCCGCCGCCGGTGCCGGTGTGGCGCCCGTCGAGCATGAACTTCTCGGTGCTGAGCTTGGTCTGGTGCGCCGCCTCGTAGAGGAACTCGGTGTGGTCGACGAGCTCGTCCCAGTTCGACGCCGGGTGGATGTTGACCTCGACGACGCCCGGGTCGGGTGTGACCTGCAGCAGCTTCAGGCGCGGGTCGCGCGGCGGCGGGTAGCCCTCGAGCACGACCTTCATCTGCAGCTGCGCCGCGGTCGCCTCGACGGCCGCGAGCAGCGCGAGGTAGTCCTCGAGGTGCGACAGCGGCGGCATGAAGACGTACAGCACGCCGCCGTCCTTGATGGATCGTGCGCCGTGTTTCGCCTCGGCCTTCGGGCCGTTCATGCGCTGCGGGTCGCGCACCTCGACGCACAGCGCGGTGCGCACGATCCACGACGCGCTCTCGCCGTGCTGCGGGAACGCGTCGGTGCCGCGGGCGTGCGGCGTGACCGGCACGTGCGGACCGGCGCGCACCGGCCACCAGCCGCCCTGCCCCTCGGCCGGCCCGCCGTCGCCGAGCGCGGGCCACTCCTGGCCCTGCAGCGCCACGGCGCCGCCCTCGGCGTAGCCGCGGCCGACCTGGTGCGCGTCGTAGCCCGGGCCGCCGGCCTGCGCGCGCAGCGCGGCCGCGCCCGGCAGCGCGGCGCGCGGCGCGAACGGGTCGTGCTCGAGGTGGAACGGGTACTCGCTGGCCTTGACCCAGGGCAGCGTGTCGAGCGGCAGCCGGTAGCCCATCGGCGAGTCGCCCGGGATCAGGTACAGCCGCTCGTCGCGCACGAACCAGCGCCCGGAGATCCACTTCGGGCCCGACGTGCCGACCTGCCACTCGCGCTTGAGCGGCAGCACGTAGCCGACGACGTGGTCGAGCCCCTGGTCGAACACGCGGCGCAGACGCGTGCGCTCGAGCTCGTCGTCGAGCTTGCTGTCGAACGGGTCGACGTTCACCGGCAGCCGGCGCTCACGCCAGAGGTAGTACCACGCGTCCTCGTGGCCAGGCACGACGTACTTGCGGTCCAGCCCGAGGCGGCCGGTGAGCGTCTCGATGAAGCGCTTCGCGTCGGCGTCGGTGTAGCGGTGCGGTTCGCGCTCGTCGGCGAACAGGCTCGGATCGTGCCAGCACGGCTCGCCGTCGGCGCGCCAGGCCACCGTCAGCGCCCAGCGCGGCAGCTGCTCGCCGGGGTACCACTTGCCCTGGCCGAAGTGCAGGAAGCCGCCGGAGCCGTACTTGTCGCGCAGCTTGTGCACCAGCGCCTGCGCGAAGCCGCGCTTGGTGGGCCCGAGCGCGTCCGTGTTCCACTCGGTGCCGTCGCGGTCGTCGACCGCGACGAAGGTCGGCTCGCCGCCCATCGTCAGGCGCACGTCCTGCTGCTGCAGGTGGGCGTCGACGTCGTGGCCCAGCTCGAGGATGCCCTGCCACTGCGCGTCGGTGTACGGCTTGGTCACGCGCGGCGACTCGTAGATGCGCGTGATCGCCATGTGGTGGCTGAACTCGACCTCGCATTCGTCGTGCGCGCCCGTCACCGGCGCCGCGCTCGACGGCTCGGGCGTGCACGCCACGGGGATGTGCCCTTCGCCGGCCAGCAGGCCCGAGGTGGGGTCGAGCCCCACCCACCCGGCGCCGGGCAGGTAGACCTCGCACCAGGCATGCAGGTCGGTGAAGTCGACCTCGGCGCCACTCGGCCCGTCGATCGATTTGACGTCGGGCTTGAGCTGGATCAGGTAGCCGGAGACGAACCGTGCCGCGAGCCCGAGGTGGCGCAGCAGCTGCACGAGCAGCCAGCCGGTGTCGCGGCACGAGCCGCAGGCCTTCTCGAGCGTCTCCTCGGGCGTCTGCACGCCCGGCTCCAGGCGGATCAGGTAGCCGATCTCGCGCTGCAGGCGCTGGTTGAGGTAGACGATGAAGTCGATCGTGCGCTGGCGCTCGCGCGGGATCGACCGCAGCAAGGCCTCGAAGCGCGGCGTCAGCGGCAGCTTCGCGAGGTACGGCAGCAGGTCGTGCTTCAGCCCGGCCTCGTAGTCGAACGGGAATTGCTCGGCGTCGGGCTCGAGGAAGAAGTCGAACGGGTTGTAGACCGCCATCTCGGCGACGAGGTCGACCGTGACCTTGAACGCCGTCGTCTTGTCGGGGAACACGAGCCGCGCGTGGTAGTTCGCGAACGGGTCCTGCTGCCAGTTGACGAAGTGCCCGGCCGGCTCGACGCGCATCGAGTAGCTCAGGATCGGCGTGCGGCTGTGCGGCGCCGGGCGCAGGCGCACGATCTGCGGTGACAGTCCGACCAGGCGGTCGTAGCGGTAGTGCGTGACGTGGTTCAGCGCGACGTGGATCGACACGGCTTTCCTCCTCGGGTCCTGTGACCGCGGATGCAATATCCAGACCATCGGCACCGGTTCGGTGCGGTGCACGATGCACACCTTCGGTGCGCACCTCAGGGACTGGTCGGCGGCGCCCAGTGCCAGTATCGCCGCCCGTGCTGGCGTTCGCAGGCG
>JALOSD010000147.1 GCA_025458585.1 Burkholderiaceae bacterium
GGCTGCGCGAGCGCGACGCCGGGCGGCGTGACGCCGGCCGCTGATTCCCTCTCGAAGGAGCCACCGATGCCGACCGTGTTCGAGCGCCTGCAGTCGGGCGAGCTGCCGTGCGCGAAGGTCTACGAAGACGACCTCGTGTTCGCGTTCATGGATGCCGGGCAGGTCAACGACGGTCACGTCATCGTCGCGACGAAGCGCCCCTGCGCGACGCTGATGGACGCCACCGACGACGAGGCGGCGGCGCTGATGCGCGCCGCGCGCCGCGTCGCGCTCGCGGTCGAGGCGGCGTTCGCGCCGGCCGGCGTCACCGTGCTGCAGGCCAACCGCGCCGCTGGTTTCCAGACCGTGCCGCACCTGCATCTGCACGTGTTGCCGCGTCACGAGGGCGACGGCGTCACGCTCGGCTGGCCGCGCCGCGAGCCCGGCATCGACCGGCTGCGCGAACTGGCCGCGCAGCTCGTGCCGCACCTGCCGCGCTAGGCCGGCGGCGCCTCGCGCGAGACGGCGAGACGCTCAGGCGCGCGGCGGCGCCCGGCGCGCCATGCGCCACAGCCGCCAGGCGAGCAGCGCGAGCGGCGCGGCGTGGAACACGAGGTCGAAGATGTCGATCGGCCGCGTCAGCGTGCCGCCGGCGAGCATCTTCAGCTTCTCCCACAGGTGCGGCTCGGGAAAGAGCGGCGCGACGGCGAGCCAGCCGGCGATCGCGACGAGCCACGGCAGCGGGATGCGGTCGAGCCACGCGCCGAGCGAGCCCGGGCGCGGCTTCGGATCGGCGGCGCTCATCGCGCCGCCCGGTGCACGCCGCGGCGCCGGGGCCAGGCCGCCTTCACGCCGCCGCCTTGACCTTCAGCCGCCACGCGTGCAGCAGCGGCTCGGTGTAGCCGCTGGGCTGCTCCTGGCCCCTGAAGACGAGGTCGAGCGCCGCCCGGTAGGCGAAGCTGTCGTCCCAGTGCCCGGCCATCGGCTTGTAGAACGGGTCGCCGGCGTTCTGCTGGTCGACCACGGCCGCCATGCGGCGGAACGTGGCGTGGACCTGCTCGGGCGTGACGACGCCGTGCAGCAGCCAGTTGGCGATGTGCTGGCTCGAGATGCGCAGCGTCGCGCGGTCTTCCATCAGGCCGACGTTGTGGATGTCGGGCACCTTCGAGCAGCCCACGCCCTGGTCGACCCAGCGCACCACGTAGCCGAGGATGCCCTGGACATTGTTGTCCAGCTCCTGCTGCACCTCCGGCGGCGTCCAGAACGGCAGCAGCGCCACCGGCACCTGCAGGATCGCGTCGAGAAGCTTCTCCTCCACCATCCGGGCCTTGGGGCCGCGCGCGAAGGCCTCCATGCTCTCCTGCAGCGCGGCGACGTCGACCTGGTGGTAGTGCAGCGCGTGCAGCGTGGCGGCGGTGGGACTGGGCACCCACGCCGTGTTCGCGCCCGACTGCGGGTGCGCGATCTTCTCCTTCAGCATGTCGGCCATCAGGTCGGGCATGGCCCACATGCCCTTGCCGATCTGGGCGCGGCCGCGCAGCCCGCACGCCAGGCCGATCTGCACGTTGTTGAACTCGTAGGCGCGCAGCCAGTTGGACATCTTCATGCGCGGCTTGCGCACCATCGGCCCGGCGTGCATGGCGGTGTGGATCTCGTCGCCGGTGCGGTCGAGGAAGCCGGTGTTGATGAACGCCACGCGGTGCTGCGCGGCCTCGATGCAGGCCCTCAGGTTCACGCTGGTGCGCCGCTCCTCGTCCATGATGCCGAGCTTGACGGTGTTCTCGGCCAGCCCGAGCAGTGCCTCGACGCGGCTGAAGAGCTCGCCGGCGAAGGCCACTTCGGCGGGGCCGTGCATCTTCGGCTTGACGATGTAGACGCTGCCGGTGCGCGTGTTGTGCAGCCCCGGCGTGCCCAGGCGCTTGAGGTCGTGCAGCGCGATCGCCGTCGTGACGACGGCGTCGAGGATGCCTTCCGGGATCTCGCTGCGGTCGCCGAGCAGGACCGCCGGGTTGGTCATCAGGTGGCCGACGTTGCGCACGAACAGAAGCGAGCGGCCGTGCAGCGTGACCGGCTTGCCGTCGGCGCCGGTGTAGGTGCGGTCGGCGTCGAGCCGGCGCGTGAAGGTCTTGCCGCCCTTGCTGACCTCCTCGGTCAGCGTGCCGCGCAGGATGCCCAGCCAGTTGCGGTACGCCAGCACCTTGTCGTCGCCGTCGACCACGGCCACCGAGTCCTCGAGGTCGAGAATCGTCGACACCGCGGCTTCGAGCACGACCAGCAGCACCGCCGTCGGCGCCGAAGCCTCGCCCTGGATGCCGACGAAGGCGGCCGGGTCGGCCAGCGCGGTGGTCGTGCCGTCCTTCAGCGCCACGACGAGCTGGCCACCCTCGACGCGATACGCGGTGGCGTTGCGGTGCGAGCCGGTGGCCAGCGGCGCGGCCTGGTCGAGCACGCCGCGGGCGAAGTCGATCACTTTCTGCCCGCGCACCGGGTTGTAGCCGGGGCCCTTCTCGGCACCGCCGGCCTCGGGGATCGCGTCGGTGCCGTACAGCGCGTCGTACAGCGAGCCCCAGCGCGCGTTGGCAGCGTTGAGCGCGTAGCGCGCGTTGGTGATCGGCACCACCAGCTGGGGCCCGGCCTGGCGCGCCAGCTCGTCGTCCACGTTGACCGTGCGGCACTGCACCGGGCCCGGGTCCTCGACGAGGTAGCCGATGCGCTTCAGGAACGCCCGGTAGGCGGGCATGTCGCCGATCGCTCCCGGGTTGGCCTTGTGCCAGGCGTCAAGCTCGAGCTGCAGGCGGTCGCGCTCGGCCAGCAGCGCGCGGTTCTTCGGCGCCAGGTCGTGCGCCAGCGCGTCGAAGCCGGCCCAGAACGCCGCCGGGTCGACGCCGGTGCCGGGCAGCACCTCCTCGTCGATGAAGCGGGCCAGGGGCGTGGCCACCTGCAGGCGGTGGCGGACGGTGCGTGCGGTCATGGCGAAACTCCGGGGGCAGGGGGCGAAGCGCCGGTCAGGGCGCCGGAAAGAAATCGAGCACGTCGCGCAGACTCGTGCCCACGCGCGTCGGTTCGGTGTCGAGCGGTTCGAGCGGCAGGCCGCCGCGGTTGACCCACAGCGTCACGTAGCCGTACCAGGTCGCGCCGATCGCGTCCCAGCCGTTGCTCGAGACGAACAGGATCTGGCGTGCCGGCAGGCCGAGCGCCTGCGGCCCGAGCGCGTAGACGGCGGGGTCGGTCTTGTAGCGCTGCACGGCATCGGCGGACAGCAGCGGGTCGAGCAGGTCGGCGATGCCGGCGCTGCGCACGGCGACCTCGAGCATCGACGGGTCGCCGTTCGAGAGGATGCCGGCGCGGACGCCGCGGCGCCGCAGCGCCTGCAGCACGTCGCGGTTCTCGGGGAACGCGCTCAGGTGCCGGTACTGGTTCATCAGGCGGTCTTCGGCGTCGCGGCCGAGGCCGAGACCGAGCCGCTGCGCGGCGTAGCGCAGGCCGGCGCGCGTCAGGTCCCAGAACGGGCGGTAGCGAGCACTCATCGACGTCAGCCGCGTGTACTCGATCTGCTTGTCGCGCCACAGCTGCGCGAGCGCGTCGCCGCGGCCGGGGAACAGCTGCTCGGCGAGCAGGGCGACGCTGTAGACGTCGAACAGCGTGCCGTAGGCGTCGAAGAGGACGGCGCGCGGCGCAGGGGCAGTCATCGACAAGACTGTAGGCGCAAGCGCGGCGTGCATTGGCTGCCGAATGCCGCGGGCATCTTTGCGTTGAGCGCAGCCAATACGCTGCCCCGGCCAGGACGGGCTGAAGTCGGCGCCAGTCATGCCGACATTGCCGACAGGGGCAGGCGGCGCGACGGCGCCGCGGCCCGCCCTGCCGACCCCACCACGATGACCCAGCACCGGCTGTTGCGCCGCCACCTCGAAGCGCTGCTCGGCGAAGGCGAGCGCGCGCTCGTCGACGCCCTCCAGGCGCAGGTGCGCGTCGTCGAGATCGCCGGCGGCCGGACGCTGATGCGCCAGGGCGACGCCGGCGATGCGATGTACCTCGTCGTCAGCGGGCGCCTGCGCGCGTTCGTCGACGCCGACGGCACGCCGCGCCACGTCGGCGATGCGACGCGCGGCCAGGTCGTCGGCGAGCGCAGCCTCTACACCGGCACGCCGCGCTCGGCCACCGTCGTCGCGGTGCGCGACTCGGTGCTCGCGCGCCTCGACGCGGCCGACTTCGAGCGCCTGCTGCCCCGCCACCCGGCGCTGTCGGTCGCGCTCGCGCGCCACGTGTTCGGCCGCCATCCGGTCGACGGCGCCGCGCCGCCGCCGCTGCGCCCGGCGACGATGGCGCTGCTGCCGATCACCGCCGGCGTCGACGCGCTCGAGTTCGCGCACCGGCTCGCGGCGGCACTGGCGCCGATCGGTCGCGCCGCCGTTGTCGACGCCGGGCGCGTCGACCACGACCTCGGCGAGGCCGGCGTCGCACGGCGCGACGCCGGCGACGCCGACGCCAACCGGCGCATCGCGCTGCGGCTCGACGAGATCGAGGCGACGCACGACTTCGTGCTGCTCGTCGGCGACGCCGAGCCGACGGCGTGGACGCACCGCTGCAGCCGGCACGCCGACGAGGTCCTGCTGCTCGCCGACGCGTCGTGCGAGCCGGCGCTGCACCCGAACGAGCTCGAGTGCCTCGGCGCCCGGCCGGCACCCGGGCGGGCCACCGAGGTGCTCGTGCTGCTGCACCCGGCCGGTGCACGTTCGCCGCGCGGCACCCGCGCGTGGCTCGCACGCCGGCCGGTCGCCGACCACGTCCACGTGCGCCCCGACGTCGCGCGGGACCTGGCCCGCCTGGCGCGGCTGCAGAGCCGCACCGCGGTCGGCCTCGTGTTCGCCGGCGGCGGCGCGCGCGGCTTCGCCCACCTGGGCGTGTACCGTGCGCTGCGCGAGCGCGGCATCGAGATCGACTGCGTCGGCGGCACGAGCATCGGCGCCGTGATGGCGACCTACGTCGCGTCCGACGAGCCTCCCGACGTCGTCGAGGCCAATGCCCGGCGTGCGTTCGCGACCAATCCGACCGGCGACTTCGACTGGCTGCCGCTGCTCGCGCTCGCGCGCGGGCGCCGCCTGCGCGCGACGCTGCGCCAGGCGATCGAGGCGCTCGTCGGCTTCGACGCCGACGTCGAGGACCTGTGGAAGAACCACTACGGCGTCGCGACGAACGTGTCGCAGGCGCGCGAGCAGGTGCTGCGCCGCGGCAACCTCGTGCGCGCGCTGCTGGCCACGATCGCGATTCCCGGCGCGCTGCCGCCGGTGGCGTGCGATGGCGACCTGCTGTGCGACGGTGGCACGTTCAACAACTTCCCGGTCGACGTGATGCGCGCGATGCGCGGCGTCGGCCGCGTCATCGGCGTCGACCTCGACCGCCCCGAGACCGTCGCCGTCGACGGCGACGAGCTGCCCGGTCGCCTGGCGCTGCTGCGCGACCGCCTGCGTCCGCGCCGCCACCGCCGCCTGCGCCTGCCGTGGCTGCCCGGCTACCTGCGGCGGGTGACGACGTTGTACAGCACGTCGCGCCAGCGCGAGGCGCAGACGATGACCGACCTGTGCTTCCAGCCGCCGCTCGAGCGCGTCGGGCTGATGGACTGGCACCGCTTCGACCGCATCCTCGGGCAGGGCTACCGCCACGCCTGCGCCCGGCTCGACGCCGCCGCCGACGAGTGGCGGTCGTGGCCGACGGCGCGCATGTCGACGCCGGGACCGCATCGCGTCGCGGCCGATTCAATGCCTGTTCTTAGCTTATCTGGCGAACCCGCGGCTTGATCTGGAACTTTGCGGCGCGTATTCTTGCCGCGTGGACCGCCTCAAGCAGATCGAATCGTTCGTCGGTGTCGCGACCAAGGGCAGCCTGACGGCGGCGGCGCTCGCCGAAGGCGTCGCGCCGGCGGTGATCGGGCGGCGCATCGACGCCCTCGAGGCGCGGCTGGGCGTCAAGCTGCTGGTGCGCACGACGCGGCGCATCACGCTGACGCACGAGGGCAGCGCCTTCCTCGAGGACTGCCAGCGCTTCCTCGCCGACCTCGCGAACGCCGAGGCGAGCGTCAGCGCCGGCGGCGTGAAGGCGAGCGGCCACCTGCGCCTGACGGCGCCGGCCGGCTTCGGGCGCCGGCACGTCGCGCCGCTGGTGCCGAAGTTCCTCGCGCTGCACCCCGAGGTCAGCGTGTCGCTGAACCTGAGCGACCGCGTCGTCGACATCGTCAACGAGGGCGTCGACTGCGCGGTGCGCGTCGGCGACCTGCCCGACTCGAGCCTGGTCAGCGTGCGCCTGGCCGACAACCGCCGTCTGTGCGTGGCCACGCCCGAGTACCTGCGGCGCGCCGGCGTGCCGCAGACGCCGGCGGACCTGACGAGGCACGAGTGCCTGACGCTGTCGTCCGACGCCAGCCAGACGCGCGGCTGGGCGTTCAGCGTCGACGGCCAGGTCACGCACCTGCGCCCGAGCGGCCGGCTCGACTGCAGCGACGGCCAGGTGCTGCACGACTGGTGCCTGGCGGGGCTGGGCATCGCGTGGCGCAGCACGTGGGAGGTCGAGCACGAGATCGCCGCCGGGCAGCTCGTGAGCGTGCTCGACGACTTCGCCGCGCCGCCGAACGGCATCTACGCCGTGTTCCCGCAGCGCAAGCACCTGCCGCTGCGCGTGCGCCTGTGGATCGACTTCCTGAAGCACACCTACGGCGACCCCGGCTACTGGTCGCGTGCGCGGCAGGCGGGCGGCTGACGCCCCCGCAGGTCAGTACGAGGAGGCGTGGTCGCCGACGCACTTCGTCACGAAGCTCGTCCTCGCCGCGCCGGCGAGCTTGCGCTCGCCCGCCTGCGTTTCGCAAGCCTCGGTCGCGGCGTCGGTCTGGCACTTCTTGACGAAGCTCGTGCGCGGCGTGCGCCGCGCCGGCGACGAGCGCGAGGTGCAACACGGACCACATCAGCAGGCGTTTCATCGGATCGTCTCCTCCACGGGGCAGCGAGGGTGCCGATTGCATCACAGGCGCTGCCCGCGGCGCGGCGTGCGACGCTAGAGGATGCGGCGCGGGTGGTGCAGCGCGTCGTGCGCCGCGTGCAGGCGCCGCACGAGCACGCCGATGAACGCCTGGTCGAACAGGTGGCGCGTG
>JALOSD010000148.1 GCA_025458585.1 Burkholderiaceae bacterium
AATTGAAACTGGACGTGATCGCGATTGCGACGCTGGCCGACCTGCTCCACTATCTGGCCACCACCAGCGACGCGGGGCTGGCGCGCCACGCGGCGTCGGTGGCGGCCTACCGCGAACGCTACGGAGTCTGAATGAACGCCGACCTTCGCCCCGTCGCGCCGCGCCGCCCCGACGCTCCCCGCCGCGCGCTGCTCGCGGCGCTCGCCGCCCTCGCCAGCGGTCTCGTGCAGGCTCAGCCCGCCGGCAACCCGATCTACACCTGCACGCTGCCCGACGGCCGCCGCATGACGTCCGACCGCCTGATCGCCGCCTGCAACGGCGTCGAGCAGCGCGTGCTGAACCGCGACGGCTCGCTGCGCGAAGTCATCCCGCCGACGCTGACGGCGGAGGAGCGCACGCGCCAGGAGGCACAACAGCGCCGCGAGGCACAGCAGCGCCAGGCGCAGATGGACGCCGTGCGGCGCGACCGCAACCTGACGAGCCGCTTCCCCGACGAGAGCGCGCACCAGCGTGCGCGCGAGGCGGCGATCGGCCCGGTGCTCGCGGCGTTGCGCTCGAGCGAGCAGCGGCTCGAGGCGTTGCAGCGCGAACGCAAGCCGCTGCTCGACGAGACCGAGTTCTACAAGGACCGCGCGCTGCCCGACAAGCTGCGCCAGCAGCTCGCCGCGAACGAGGCGGCGGCCGAGGCGCAGCGCCACGCGATCGAGACGCACCGCGCCGAGCTCGACCGCATCAACGGCAACTACGACGCCGAGCTCGCGCGCCTGCGCAAGTTGTGGGCTGGCGCCCCGCCGGGCTCGCTCGGGACGACGCCGTCGGCTACGGTGCCGGTGGCCGCCGACCTGCGCAACGGCGCCGCGACGCCGCGCTGACGCCGAGCGGGCGGCGCGGCCTCAGCCGCCGCCGAGCCGTCGCCGCAGCACGTCGTTGACCTGCGCCGGGTTGGCCTTGCCCTTGCTCGCCTTCATCACCTGGCCGACGAGGGCGTTGAACGCCTTCTCCTTGCCGGCACGGAATTCCTCGACCGACTTCGCGTTGGCGGCGATCACGTCGTCGACGATCGCCTCGAGCGCACCGGCGTCGTTCATCTGGCGCAGCCCCCTGGCCTCGATCAGCGCGTCGACGTCACGGCCCTCGCCCGCCCACAGCGCGTCGAACACCTGGCGTGCGGCGTTGTTCGAGACCGTGCCGTCGACGACGCGGCCGATCAGCGCCGCGAGCGTCGCCGGCGGCACCGGGCTCGCGTCGATGCCGCGCCCCTCGGCGTTGAGGCGCTTGCTCACCTCGCCCATCAGCCAGTTCGCGACCAGCTTCGGTTGCCCGCAGGCGTCGCGCGCCGCCTCGTAGTAGCGCGCGAACGCGAGGCTTTGCGTCATCAGCGCCGCGGCGTCGGCGGTGAGGCCATCGTCGCGGCGGAAACGCGCGGCCATCGCCGCTGGCAGTTCGGGCATGCCGGCCTGCACGCGCCCGACCCACTCGGGCGCGATCACGAGCGGCGGCAGGTCGGGGTCGGGGAAGTAGCGGTAGTCGTGCGCCTCTTCCTTCGTGCGCATCGCGCGCGTCTCGCCCGTGGCGGGGTCGAACAGCACGGTGGCCTGCTCGATCGCGAGGCCGTCCTCGATGCGCTCGATCTGCCACTGCACCTCGAAGTCGATCGCCTGCTGAAGGAAGCGGAAGCTGTTGAGGTTCTTGATCTCGCGCCGCGTGCCCAGCGGCTGGCCGGGCTTGCGCACCGAGACGTTGGCGTCGCAGCGGAACGACCCCTCCTGCATGTTGCCATCGCAGATGTCGAGCCAGACGACGAGCGCGTGCAGCGCCTTCGCGTACTCGGCGGCCTCCGCGCTCGAGCGCATGTCGGGCTCGGAGACGATCTCGAGCAGCGGCGTGCCGGCGCGGTTCAGGTCGATGCCCGTGAGGCCGTGGAAGTCCTCGTGCAGGCTCTTGCCGGCGTCCTCCTCGAGATGCGCGCGCGTCAGCCGCACGCGCCGCGGCGCGCCCTCGAGCACGAACTCGACCTGCCCGCCCTGCACGACCGGGATCTCGTACTGGCTGATCTGGTAGCCCTTCGGCAGGTCGGGGTAGAAGTAGTTCTTGCGCGCGAAGATCGACAGCGGCGCCACCTTCGCGCCGACCGCGAGGCCGAAGCGGATCGCGCGCTCGACCGCGCCGCGGTTGAGCACCGGCAGCGTGCCCGGCAGCGCGAGGTCGACCGCGCAGGCCTGCGTGTTCGGCGCCGCGCCGAAGCGCGTCGACGCGCCACTGAAGATCTTGCTCGCCGTCGACAGCTGCGCGTGCGTCTCGAGGCCGATCACGACCTCGTAGCCGCGGACCAGGGCCGGCGCGCTCACGACGAGGCCTCCCGTGGCTCGCGGAGGTGGAAGTCGGTCGCCTGCTGGAACGCGTACGCCGCGTGCAGCAGCGTGCCTTCGGCGAAGTAGTTGCCGATCAGCTGCAGCCCGACCGGCATGCCCCCCTCGCCGAAGCCGGCCGGCACGCTCATGCCGGGCAGCCCGGCAAGGCTCGCCGGCAGCGTGAAGATGTCGGCGAGGTACGCCTTCACCGGGTCGTCACCCTGCGCGCCGAGCGGCCACGCCACCGTCGGCGCCACCGGCCCGGCGATCACGTCGCACTGTTCGAAGCACTGGCGGAAGTCGTCGGCGATCATCCGGCGCAGCTTCTGCGCCTGCAGGTAGTAGGCGTCGTAGTAGCCGTGCGAGAGCACGTAGGTGCCGATCATGATGCGGCGCTTGACCTCGGCACCGAAGCCCTCGGCACGCGTCCTCTTGTACATGTCGAGCAGGTCGTCGTACGCCGCCGCGCGGTGGCCGTAGCGCACGCCGTCGAAGCGCGACAGGTTCGAGCTCGCCTCGGCCGGCGCGATGATGTAGTAGACGGGAATCGACAGCTCGGTGCGCGGCAGGCTGACGTCGACGAGCGTCGCGCCGAGGCGCTCGAACTCGGCGAGCGCGGCGCGCACCGCGGCCGCGACGTCGGCGGCGAGGCCCGGCGGGAAGAACTCGCGCGGCAGGCCGACGCGCAGGCCGGCGAGCGGCCGGCTGGGCGTCGCGCCGTCGCGCGGCGCGCGCATGAGCGCGTGGAAGTCCTGCGGCGGACGCTGGGCGCTCGTGCTGTCGCGCTCGTCGAAGCCGCTCATCGCCGACAGCAGCAGCGCGCAGTCCTCGGCGCTGCGCGCCATCGGCCCGGCCTGGTCGAGGCTCGAGGCGAAGGCGATCATGCCGTATCGCGAGCACGTGCCGTACGTCGGCTTGATGCCGGTGACGCCGCAGAAGCTCGCAGGCTGGCGGATCGAGCCGCCCGTGTCGGTGCCGGTGGCCGCCGGCAGCAGGCGCGCGGCGACGGCCGCCGCCGAGCCGCCCGACGAGCCGCCAGGCACGCGCGCCGCATCCCACGGATTGCGCACGACGCCGAAGGCCGAGTTCTCGTTCGCCGAGCCCATCGCGAACTCGTCGCAGTTGAGCTTGCCGAGCGTCACCGCGCCCGCGGCGGCGAGCCGCGCGACGACGGTGGCGTCGAACGGGCTGCGGTAGCCGTCGAGCATCTTCGAGCCGGCGGTGCTCGGCCAGTCGCGGGTGACGAAGATGTCCTTATGCGCGATAGGCACGCCGGTCAGCGGCGTCGCGTCGCCTCGCGCGCGGCGCGCGTCGGCTTCGCGCGCGGCGGCGAGCGCGAGCTCGGCGTCGCGGGCGAGGAAGGCGCCGAGCGCGGCGTGGCGCTCGATGCGCGCGAGCAGGTGCTGCGTCACGTCGACGCTCGAGGCCTCGCCGCGTGCGAACGCACGGCCGAGGTCGGCGACGCCGAGCCGGTGCCAGGCCGCCACGCTCACTCGATGACCTTCGGCACGAGGAACAGGCCTTCCTCGACCGCCGGCGCGCTGCGCTGGTTGGCGTCGCGCTCGTCGCCCTCGGTGACGGCATCGTCGCGCAGCCGCAGCTCGACCGCCTGCACCGCCGACAGCGGCGTGTACAGCGGCTCGACGCCCGAGGTGTCGACGGCGCTCATGCGCTCAACGATCGAGAAGAAGCCGTTGAGCTGCTGCAGCATCGCCGCGCGCTCGTCGTCGTGCAGGTCGAGCCGCGCCAGGTGGGCGATGCGGCCGACGTCGTCGGGGGTCAGGGCCATCGGGAGGAAGATCGATTGGCGGCCGTCGAGCGCGTTGTCGCACGTTCCGGCGTGAGGGCTTCAGGTATTATCCCGCGCTTGTCGGATCCCACCGGCTGCGTGCGCAACGATGTCCCGCGCAGGGTCGCCCCGGCGGGCTTTTTTGTACCTGCTGCGCCGTCGGCACGAAAGCGCCGCCCAACCCGTTTCGCGATGCCGTCGAACCCCTGCGCCGCGGTCCCCGAGGACCGCTGAGCGTCGACAGCGCGCCGCACCGCTCCCGCGTTCCCCCCATGTTCGAATCCATTCGTCGCTACTTCTCGACGGACCTCGCGATCGACCTCGGCACCGCCAACACGCTGATCTACGTGCGCGGCAAGGGCATCGTGCTCGACGAGCCGTCGGTGGTGGCGATCCGCCACGAGGGCGGCCCCAACGGCAAGAAGACGATCCAGGCCGTCGGCGCCGAAGCCAAGGCGATGCTCGGCAAGGTGCCCGGCAACATCGAGGCCATCCGGCCGATGAAGGACGGCGTGATCGCCGACTTCACCGTCACCGAGCAGATGCTCAAGCAGTTCATCAAGATGGTGAGTCGGCGCTGGGTGCCGGCGCGAGCGAGGTGTATCTCATCGAGGAGCCGATGGCCGCCGCGATCGGCGCCGGGCTGCCGGTGAGCGAAGCCAGCGGCTCGATGGTCGTCGACATCGGCGGCGGCACGACCGAGGTCGGCGTGATCTCGCTCGGCGGCATGGTCTACAAGGGCAGCGTGCGCCATCATCAACTACATCCGCCGCAACTACGGCATGCTGATCGGCGAGCCCACCGCCGAGGCGATCAAGAAGCAGATCGGCTCGGCCTTCCCGGGCAGCGAGGTCAAGGAGATGGAGGTCAAGGGCCGCAACCTCTCCGAGGGGGTGCCGCGCTCCTTCACGATCAGCTCCAACGAGATCCTCGAGGCGCTGACCGACCCTCTGAACCAGATCGTCTCGAGCGTGAAGAACGCGCTCGAGCAGACCCCGCCCGA
>JALOSD010000149.1 GCA_025458585.1 Burkholderiaceae bacterium
CGCGCCGTCGCGCGGCACGCCCTCGCCGTGCTCGTAGGCCTGTGCCTCGGCGCGGTAGCTGCGCACGAGCGCGGTCTCGTCCGTGCCCGCGCCCGTGCCTGTCGACGGCCCGTTCGCCAGCGCGCCCCCGCCCGCCGCCGCGATGCCGGCAAGGCTGAGGCGGGTGATCAGGTAGAGCAGGGGGCGCATGCGTTCGGCGAGGAGTCCGCGAAGGCCGCGGCGGTCGAGTATGCCAGCCGCGCGATGACGGGGCACCCGTCGAGTGCGGGGGGTGCCGCGGGCCCGGCACCCGTGCGCCGCGGGCAGCCGGTCAACGCTCGGCGCCGCTCGCCTGGTCGCTGTGGGCGAGCATCGCGCCGGCCAGGTCGTGCAGCACGCCGGTCAGGCAGGTCGCATCGTGGACGCCGCCGGTGCGCCCGCCCGCGGCGCGCCGCGCCGCGCTCGCGATGCGTCGCGATCGCCGACAGGAAGCCGGTGAACGGATCGGGCCCGCGGCGCGCCGGCGACGCGCCGGTCTCGGCGCTGCGGGTGGCCTGCGCCGCCAGCGCGAAGACGGTCGTGCCTTCCTTGATCGTCTCGGTGACCTGGAGCTGGTCCAGCGTCTCCGGATCGACGGCGGTCGGATCCTTCGACAGGATCACGAAGTCGGCGAGCTTGCCGACCTCGATCGAACCCTTCGTCTGCTCCTCGAAGTGCTGGTAGGCCGGCCAGATCGTCATCGCCTTCAGCGCCGTGATCACGTCGACGCGGTGCTGCGGGCCGAGGATGTCGCCCGAGCGGGTGCGGCGCGTGACGGTGGCATCGAGCACGCGCATCGAATCGGGGAAGGCCACCGGGGCGTCGTGGTGGGTCGTGAACTTCATGCCGCGCGTCAGGACCCAGCCGGTCGGCGAGATGTTCTCGCCGTTGACCGGCCCCACCGTGTGGTCGCGGTGCCAGTCGCCCCAGTAGAAAGTGTGCATCGGGAACAGCGACGGGATCACGTCGAGCTGCTTGTAGGCGTCGACCTGGTCTTCGCGCAGGAACTGGCCGTGGATCAGCACCGGGCGCCGGTCGCCCCGGCCGTGCTTCGACTCGGCCGTGCGCAACGCGGCGATCAGCTGATCCGACGCCGCCTCGCCGTTGGCGTGCGTCAGCAGCTGGATGCGGTTCGCGTAGGTCCAGTCGACCACGCCGAACACCTGCTCGGCCGTCACGGCCGGGTAGCCGACGTAGCCGGGCGCATAGTTGCCCACCGGCTTGTAGTAGGGCCGGTCGCGCCAGGCGGTGAAGCCCTGCGGCGAGCCGTCGATCGTGAGCTTGGCGCCAGCCACCCGCAGGCGGTTGGTGTACGAGCGCGATACGTTCGCGCGGATGAAGTCGCGGTCGGCGATCACGTCGGGATAGACCGCCACGTCGATCGGAAAGCCGCCGGCGTCGGCGATCGCGCGCATCACCTTCACGGCCGCGGCCGACGAACGGCCCTCCTGCGCCGTCGTGTAGCCAAAGCGTGCCCAGAGCTCGGTGCCGGCGCGGGCAAACGCCTTGAAGCCCTCGACGCCGACCTGCGTCACCAGCTTGACCGCGGCGTTCATGAAGGCCGCCTCCTCGAGCACGCCGTCCGGCTCGGTGCCGCCGCTGCGCCGCCGGATCACGCCGCCGGGCGGATCCTTGCTCTGCGCGGTGTAGCCGACGACCTCGAGCGCCTTCGAGTTCAGCACGCCGAGGTGGCTGGACTGGTGGACGACGAAGATCGGCACGTCGCGCGACACCGCGTCGAGCTCGTCGCGCGTCGGGTGGCGCATTTCGGCCAGCTGCGAGTCGTCGTAGCCGAAGCCCGCCACGAGGTTGACCTTGCGGACCACCTCGCCGTTGGCGGCGATCCAGTCGCGCAGCGTGCGCTGCAGATCGGCGATCGAACGCACCTTGCCGTCGGGTGGCGCGAGCAGGTTGGCCGACAGCGCCTGGAAGCCGCCCAGCACGGCGTGACCGTGCGCGTCGACGAAGCCGGGCAGCATCGTGCGGCCGCCGATGTCGATCAGCGTCGTGTTCGGTCCGCGCAGCTTCATGACCTCGGCGAGCGCGCCGACCGCGACGATGCGCCCGCCACGCTCGGCCACCGCCTCGGCGCGCATGGCGGCGTCGTTCATGGTCAGGATCGTCCCGCCGGACCAGATGCGCTCGGCGCTCTGTGCGGCGGCGCCGAGCGCGGCCATCGAGCAGGCGGCGCCCAGCAAGGTGCGAGCGAGCAGATTCATCGGGTTCCCCTTCCTCGGTCGTTGGGTGCGTGGCATGGCGTCGCGCCGCCGATCGCGCATCGACCGCCGTGCCGCGGCCACGCGCCGGTGCGCGCGGCCGCGGCCGGCCGGATCGCCGGCCGACGTCAGGACTTGTGGTGCACGGGTGCCAGCGCGTAGACCGGCGTCGCCATGCCCTCCATGCGCGCCTTGAGCTGCAGCGCCAGGCACAGCGAGTAGTGCCGGTTCTGGTGCAGGTTGCCGCCCTGCATCCACAGGTTCGGCACCTGGGTGGGCTTCCACATGTTGCGCAGCTCGCCTTCCCACGGGCCGGGGTCCTTCCTCGTGCCCGAGCCGAGGCCCCAGCACTTGCCGAGGCGGTCGGCCGTGTCCTGGTCGATCAGCTGCGCGACCCAGCCGTTCATCGAGCCATAGCCGGTGGCCCAGACGATGAGCTCGGCCGGCAGCTCGGTGCCGTCGGCCATCTTGAGGCCGGTGGGCGTGACGCTGTCGATCGCGCCTGTCTTGAGCCTGACCTTGCCGTCGGCCACCAGCTCGGAGGCGCCGACGTCGATGTAGTAGCCCGAGCCGCGACGCAGGTACTTCATGAACAGGCCACTGCCGTCCTCGCCGAAGTCGAGCATGAAGCCGGCCTTCTCGAGCTTCGCGTAGAACTCGGCGTCGCGCTCCTTCATCTGCTGGTACACGGGCACCTGCAGCGGCGGCAGCGCCTTGTACGGCAGGCTGGCGAAGATCAGGTCGGCGGTGTCGGTGTCGATGCCGTTCTTGACCGCCTGCTCGCTGTACAGCGCGCCGAGCGCGAGGTCCATCAGCGAGTCACTGCGCGCGACGTGCGTGCTCGAGCGCTGCACCATCGTCACCTCGGCACCGTTCTCCCACAGGTCGGCGCAGATGTCGTGCGCCGAGTTGTTCGACCCGACGACGACCACCTTGCGGCCCTTCCAGTCCTCGCCGCTGCGAAACTGGCTCGAGTGCACCTGCGTGCCCTTGAACTCGTCCATGCCGGGGTAGCTCGGCAGGTTGGGCACGCCGCTCATGCCGGTGGCGAACACCAGGTGGCGCGGGCGCAGCACGACGGTCTCGCCCTTGTGCTGGACGGTGACCTCCCACTCCTGGTTGTGTTCGTTCCAGCGTGCGTGCTGGCACTCGGTGCGCGACCAGTAGTTGAGCTCCATCAGCTTGGTGTAGCTCTCGAGCCAGTCGCCGATCTTGTCCTTCGGCGTGAAGACGGGCCAGTCGTCGGGGAAGGGCAGGTACGGCAGGTGGTCGTACCACACCGGGTCGTGCAGGCACAGACTCTTGTAACGGTTGCGCCAGCTGTCGCCGGGGTGCGCGTTCTTCTCGACGATGATCGCCGGCACGCCGAGCTTCTTCAGCCGCGCACCGAGGATGATGCCGGCCTGGCCACCGCCGAGGATCACGACGTACGGCTGGGTCGTGAAGCCGAGCGTGTGCTGCTCCTCGTGGCGCTGCTCGAGCCAGGTCTTGCGCCCCGGGCGCACGCCGTGCTCGACGCCCTTGTCGCGCCGGTCGCGCTTCTTCTCCTCGAAGCCCTTGAGCTCCTGCAGCGTGGTGAGCAACGTCCAGGCCTTGCCGCCGATCAGGCGCAGCTGGCCGCGCCCGCGCCCGGTCGCGGTCTCGAACGTGAACCAGCCCTCGGTGACGCCGTTGGCCTCGCTGCCTTCGCCCTGGATCGTCCAGGCCGACGGCTTGGCGTTCGGCATCGTGCCGTCGAGCATCTCGCGGATCTGCTGCGGCCCTTCGGCGGTCTTGAGGTTCCAGGTGAACGAGACGAGGTCGCGCCAGTACGACTCGTCGCCGAACATCGCGGTCGCCGCGGCGTGGTCGCCGCGCGCACAGGCGGCGCCGAACTCGTCGAGCCAGCGCTGGATGGTCTGGGTGGGGGTGCTCATCGGGGTGTCTCCATCGGTCTTGTGGTGGTGCGGGGTCATGCGCTCCCCGCTGCGCCGACTGTAGAGCCCTCGGGCCGGCGCTGTCACTCGGGAGCGCCGAGAATCTGGGGTTTTGCCATGGCCGCCGTCACCACCGCCCCCGTCGCGATGCCCGCCGCCCGCCCGCTCACGGGCTGGCGGCCGTACTGGGCCAAGCGCTTCGGCACCGCGCCGTTCCTGCCGATGAGCCGCGCCGAGATGGACGCGCTGGGCTGGGACGCGTGCGACGTGATCGTCGTCACCGGTGACGCCTACGTCGACCACCCGAGCTTCGGCATGGCGGTGATCGGGCGCACGCTCGAGGCGCAGGGGTTTCGCGTCGGCATCATCGCGCAGCCCGACTGGCACAGCGCCGACCCGTTCAAGGGGCTCGGCCGCCCGACCCTGTTCTTCGGCGTCACCGCCGGGAACATGGACTCGATGATCAACCGCTACACGGCCGATCGCAAGATCCGCAGCGACGACGCTTACACGCCCGGCGACGTCGGCGGCAAGCGCCCCGACCGCGCGAGCCTGGTCTACGCGCAGCGCTGCCGCGAGGCGTACCCCGACGTGCCGATCGTGCTCGGCGGCATCGAGGCCAGCCTGCGCCGCATCGCGCACTACGACTACTGGCAGGACAAGGTGCGCCGCTCGATCCTCGTCGACGCCAAGGCCGACCTGCTGCTGTACGGCAACGCCGAGCGCGCGATCGTCGAGATCGCGCACCGGCTGGCGCGGCGCGAGCCGGTCGAGCACATCACCGACGTGCGCGGCACCGCGTTCATGCGGCGCCCGGACGACCCGGCGCTTGCCGGCTGGTTCGAGATCGACTCGACG
>JALOSD010000010.1 GCA_025458585.1 Burkholderiaceae bacterium
AAGTCGCCGCCGCAGACCTCGCGCTTGAGCATCGGGTTGTCGTAGCAGTTGAAGGTGGTCGCCTTCAGCGTCACCGGCAGCGCCTTGCCGAGCATCGTCAGCGTGCCGGGCACCTCGGTGACCCTGTCGCCGCTGAACGTCATGCGGTCGGCGACGAACGTGGCGGTCGGGAACTGCGAGGCGTTGAAGAAGTCCTTGCCGCGCAGGTGCTCGTTGAACGGGCCGACGCCGGTGTTGATCGACGCCATGTCGATCTTGATCTCGACCTTGCCGGTCCTGGCGGCGCGGTCGAACTGCACGGTGCCTTCCTTCTTGTCGAAGCGCCCGCGGTTGGTCGAGGTGCCGAAGTGCAGCGCCTCGAACGTGACGAAGGTGTGCGTGGGGTCGATCGCGTAGGTGGCGGCGTGCGCCGGCACGGCGGCAGCGAACAGCGCGGCGGCCGCAACGGCGGCGGCGAGGACGGACGGTTTCATCGGCAAGGCTCCTGAGGGTGGGGTGAAAGAAAAGGGGGGGGCGGGTTCACAGCGGCGCGACGCCGGTCAGCGCGAGCTTGAAGCGCACCTGCACGTCGTTGGCGACCATCGAGGTGTCGGCCCATTCGCCGTCGCCGATGCGGAAGTCGAGCCGGCGGATCACGAAGGCGCCGGTCGCGGTCGTGGTGCCGCCGGCCTGGGCGAGCGCGACCGGCACGACGACGTCGCGCTGCGCGCCCTTGATGCCGAGCTTGCCGGCGACCTCGTAGCGGCCCGGGCCGACGGCCTTGATCGCGCTCGACTGGAACGTGGCCTGCGGGAAGCGCGCGGTGTCGAACCACGATGCCTTGACGACCTCGGCCTCGCTCTCGGGTGCGCCCATCGAGATGCTCGCGAGGTCGATCGTGAACGCGACCCTGCCGGCCTCGGGCTTCTTCGGGTCGAACGCGACTTGCGCGTCGAACTTGCGGAAACGCCCGTCGACCGGCACGCCCATCTGGCGGCTCGTGAACGCGATTTCGCTCTGTGCCGGCACGAACTGCTGCGCGGCGGCAGGCGTCGCCGCGGCGACCAGCGCGACGGACAGGGCGAGCGGGAGACGGATCATGGTGGAACTCTCCTTCAGGCGCGACCGAAGCCCATGCGCTCGAGCAGGCGGTCGCCGTCGATGAACTGGTGCTTCAGCGCGCCGGCCACGTGCAGCGCGACGAGCGCGGCGAGCGAGTACGCGAGCCAGCCGTGCCACGGCTTCAGCGCCTCGGCGAGCTCGCGGTCAACCGGCACGAAGTCCGGCAGCGGCAGCACGCCGAACAGCACGATCGGGAACCCCGCCGCCGAGCTGTAGGCCCAGCCGGCGAGCGGCACGGCAAAGAACAGCGCGTACAGCGCCGCGTGCACCGCATGCGCGGCGCGGCGCTGCCACGCGGGCATCGGCGTGTCGGTCGGCGGTCGGTGCGTCAGCCGCCACAGCAGGCGCAGCGCCGACAGCGACAGGATCACGACGCCGGCCCACTTGTGCCAGTTGTAGTACTTCAGCCGCGCCGGCGAGAACGGCAGCGACGTCATGTACAGCCCGAACGCCAGCGAGCTGAGGATCATCGCCGCGAGCACCCAGTGCAGCACGACGGCCGTGGGCGTGTAGCGGCTGACGGAAGCGGGTGACACCATGGCCTGCAGTGTCGCCGTCGCGACGCCACGAGGGCTTCACGCCGATTGGCCGCCGGCTTCAAGCCGCTTGAACCGGTGGCGCGCGCGGGCGGCCGTCAGCCGACCCACAGCGGCGCGGCACGCGCGGCCAGCCGCGCGTGCGTCGCCTCGTCGAGCAGGTGGTGGCGCAGCGCGAAGTCGAGCGTCACGAGCGCCGCGTCGACCGTCATCGCGTCGCCGGCGGCGAGCTCGATGGCCTGCGCGAGCGGCAGGCAGCGCAGCGCGGCGACCTCGCCGTCCTGATTGCGCGGCTGCACGTCGGGCGGAAGCGGCAGGTCCCAGACGTAGAGGCGCTCGAACTGCAGCCCCTCGGGAATGTCGCGCTGCAGCTCGATCACGCGGCCCGGGTGAGCCGCCGCCATCGTCGCAGCGTCGAGCCCGGCCTCCTCCCAGCCCTCGCGCACGAGCGCCTCGTGCGCCGTCTGCCCGCGCGGCACGCCGCCGCCGACGAGGTTGTCGAGCTTGCCGGGGTCGGTCGGCTTCGTGAACGAGCGCTGCGCGATCCACATCGCCTGGGGCCGGCCGGCGGCGTCGGCGAAGACGCCGTTCGCGTGGGCACCGAGCGTCAGCGTGCCCCAGAAGCGCGCTGCGGCGCGCTCGATCGTCGCCAGCGGCTGCATCGTCTCGGGGTGCCAGAGCGTGAACGGCTCCTCGCGCCACGCGAGGATCAGCCCATCGTCGCGCAGCCGGTGGTGCGCTTCGGCGAGTGCCTCGTCGAGGCCGTCGTGCCGCAGCAGCGTGACGGCGTCGCCCGCCACCCGAAGCGAGCGCGGCCAACGGCGCAGCGCGGCGAGGTGCTCGCGCGCGACGTGGCCGATCACCGCGCCGTCCGTTGCCCAGCGCAACGGCACGCGCGGCACGACCTGCCGCCGCGCGGCGTCGATCGCGGGCCAGTCGCAGGCGGCGTCCATTGGCGCTACGGCTCGAGCCAGCCGCGCAGTTGTGCCGTGCGCTGCTCGGTGTGCGCGATCAGGCAGCCGGCGTAGACGAGCCCGCGCATCGAGCCGGTGTCGTACAGGCGCAAGCGGCCGCGGCAGTCGTGGTCGCGAAAGCGCAGCCACTGGCGCTGCGCCTCGACGAGCAGGCGGCGCGCGTCGGTGCGCGCGGCGTCGTCGGCATCCGTCGCCTCGGCGTCGGCGAGCGTGCGCAGCAGCGCGCGGTAGGCTTCGTTGAGCTCGCGGTCACGGCGTGCGAGCGTCTGCTGCGCGCAGGCGTTCAGCTCGAGCGTCGTCGTCGCGTTCGCGCAGGGATCGGGCTCGGCGGCGGGCGCCAATGCCGGCGTCGCGAGCAGCACGGCCGCGAGCAGGCGCGCGGCCGCGGCGCGCACGAGAAGACGCCGGGCCGTCCCAAGTTTTCTCGACCCCCACGGGGGGCGGACTGGGCGCAGCCCGGCCCCGGGGGCGCTCACTGCAGGCGCCGCACCCGCGGCGACTGGTTCTGGCCCTCGATCTCGAGGAAGAACGAACCCAGGACGCCCTTGCGGATGCGCACCTTCGGGTTGTCGAGCCGGTAGACGCCGCGGCTGCCGTCGCTGATCTGCCAGACCTGGCCGTTCGCGAGCGTCAGTCGCGTGTTCGGCTCCCAGCCGTCGAAACGGCCCGGGATCGTGCTCTCGATCGCGTCGAGCGGATCGGCGCGCTGGCGCAGGCCGAACGACGAGTCGGGCGCGGCCGCGGGCGCCGCCGCGGTGGCCGGGGCTGGCGGTGTCGTCGCGCCGGTTGCCGGCGCGGGCGGCGTGGCGGCCGGGCCGCGCTCGCCACCGGTCGCGGCGGGCACGAGGGCGTCGTAGCAGGTGAGGCGGGCGCGGTCGTCGGCGATGGCGCGGCAGCGGCGCAGGTCGGCGTCGGTGACGGCGAGGGCGGGCAGCGTGGCGGCGCACAGCGCCGCCACGGCCGGCCAGCGGCAGGGCGAGGGCAGGGTCATGTCGCGGATGGTACGGCCCCGCCCGCCGCGTCACGCCGCGCGCGAGACGAGCGGCTGCACCTGCTCGCCGCCGCCGCGCCAGCGCGCCATCAGCGCCTCCCACTTCGCGCGCGCCGCGTGCAGATGCCGCGCCTTGACGTGGCCGTAGCCCCGGATCTCGTCCGGGATGCGCGCGATCTCGACGGCGAGCGCGAGCCGCTCGGCGTTCAGCCCCTTCAGCAACTCGTCGATGCAGGCGCGGTACTCGCCGATCAGCGCGCGCTCGGTGCGCCGCTCCTCGGTGCGGCCGAAGGGGTCGAGCGCGGTGCCGCGCAGGCCCTTGAGCTTCGCGAGCACGCCGAAGACCGTGCGCACCCAGGGGCCGAACGGGCGCTTGACGAGCTCGCCCTTGGCGTTGGTCTTCGCGAGCAGCGGCGGGGCGAGGTGGTGCACGAGCTTCACGTCGCCTTCGAACATCGACTCGATCTTCGCGCCGAAGGCCGGGTCGGTGTGCAGCCGCGCGACCTCGTACTCGTCCTTGTAGGCCATCAGCTTGAACAGATAACGCGCCACCGCTTCCGTCAGCCGCGTCGAGTTCAGCGGCGCCTCGGCCGTGCGCACCTTGTCGACGAAGGCCTGGTACTCGGCGGCATAGGCGGCGTTCTGGTAGCCGGTCAGGAACTCGACGCGCCTGGCCACCGTCTCGTCGAGCGACGCTCGCTTGACGAACTCGATCACCTGCGCGCCCTTGAACAGCGCGCGCACCGCGGCGAGGTCGTGCGCGCAGCGCCGGCCCCACTCGAAGGCGGCCTTGTTCGCCTCGACCTGCACGCCGTTGAGCTCGATCGCGCGCAGCAGCGACGCCTGGCTCAGGGGCACGCGGCCCTGCTGCCACGCGAAGCCGAGCATCAGCGGGTTGGTGAAGATGCTGTCGCCGAGCAGGTTCACCGCGACCTCCTCGGCGTCGAACGCGCCGACGTGGCGCTCGCCGGCCGCCGCGCGCAGCGCCGCCTCGCAGTTCGTGCCGGGGAACTGCCAGTCGGGCTGGTGCACGAAGGCCGCGGTCGGCGTGCCGTGCGTGTTGACGGCGACGTAGGTGCGGTCCTTCGCGATCACGCCGAGCGTCGTCTTGCCGGCGGTGACGATGGCGTCGCAGCCGATCACGAGGTCGGCCTTCGCGGTGTCGACCTTCGTCGTGTGGATCGCCTCGGGGCGGTTGGCGATCTGCACGTGGCTCCACGTCGCGCCGCCCTTCTGCGCCAGCCCGGCCGAGTCCTGCGTGACGACGCCCTTGCCCTCGAGGTGTGCCGCCATGCCGAGCAGCTGGCCGATCGTGATCACGCCGGTGCCGCCGACGCCGGCCACCACGATGCCCCACGCCGTCTCGGCCGCCGGCACCGCCGGCTCGGGGATCGGCGGCAGCGTGAACGGGTCGGCCTTCTTCTCCTTCTTCGGCTTGCGCAACTGCCCGCCTTCGACGGTGACGAAGCTCGGGCAGAAGCCCTTGACGCAGGAGTAGTCCTTGTTGCAGGTGTTCTGGTTGATGCGCCGCTTGCGGCCGAACTCGGTCTCGAGCGGCTCGACCGACAGGCAGTTGCTCTGCTCGCCGCAGTCGCCGCAGCCTTCACACACCAGCTCGTTGATGACGACGCGCTTGGCGGGGTCGGCCATCGTGCCGCGCTTGCGGCGGCGGCGCTTCTCGGTGGCGCAGGTCTGGTCGTAGATCAGCACGGTGCAGCCGGGGATCTCGCGCAGCTCGCGCTGCACGGCGTCGAGCTCGTCGCGATGGCGCACCGTGACGCCGGCGGCCAGGCGCCCCTTGACGGCGTCGTACTTGTCCGGCTCGTCGGTGACGACGACGATCTTCTTCACGCCCTCGGCGTCGAGCTCGCGCGTCATCTCGGGCACGCGCATCGTGCCGTCGACCGGCTGGCCGCCCGTCATCGCCACCGCGTCGTTGAACAGGATCTTGTAGGTGATGTTGACGCCGGCAGCCACGCTCTGGCGCACCGCGAGCAGCCCCGAGTGGTAGTAGGTGCCGTCGCCGAGGTTGGCGAACAGGTGCTGGTCGGTCGTGAAAGGCGCCTGGCCGACCCAGCTCACGCCCTCGCCGCCCATCTGGCTGAAGGTCACGGTGCTGCGGTCCATCCACACCGCCATGTAGTGGCAGCCGATGCCGGCCGCGGCGCGCGAGCCCTCGGGCACGCGCGTCGAGGTGTTGTGCGGGCAGCCGCTGCAGAACCAGGGGATGCGGTCGCCGGTGGTCACGGTCGTCGTGGCCATCGCGCGCTCCTTGGCGTCGATCACGGCGAGCCGCGCGTCCATGCGCGCGGCGAGGTCGGCGCTCACGCCGAGCTTCTTCAGCCGCTTGGCGATCGCCTTCGCGATGATCGACGGCGTGAGATCCGCCTTCGCGCGCAGCAGCCAGTTCTGGCTCGGGTTGGGCATCGCCCACTCGCCGCCCGAGAAGTCCCCCTCGGGCTCGTCGAACTTGCCGAGCACGTTCGGGCGCACGTCGGGGCGCCAGTTGTAGAGCTCCTCCTTGAGCTGGTACTCGATGACCTGGCGCTTCTCCTCGACGACGAGGATCTCGTGCAGGCCGGTGGCGAAGTCGCGTGTGATCGTCGCTTCCAGCGGCCACACGACGTTGACCTTGTGCAGCCGGATGCCGAGCTGGCGGCAGGTGTCGTCGTCGAGGCCCAGGTCGGCCAGCGCCTGGCGCGTGTCGTTGAACGCCTTGCCGCTGGCGATGATGCCGAAGCGGTCGTGCGGCGTCGCGATCACGCTGTGGTTCAGCCGGTTCGCGCGCACGTAGGCCAGCGCCGCGTACCACTTGAAGTCGAACAGGCGCGCTTCCTGGTCGAGCGCGGCGTCGGGCCAGCGGATGTGCACGCCGCCCGGCGGCATCTCGAAGTCGTCGGGCAGCACGATCTCGACGCGATGCGGGTCGACGACGACCGACGACGCCGACTCGACCACCTCCTGGATCGTCTTCATGCCGGCCCACACGCCGGCGAAGCGGCTCATCGCGAACGCGTGCAGCCCCATGTCGAGGATGTCCTGCACGTTGCTCGGGAAGAACACCGGCAGCCCGCAGGCCTTGAAGATGTGGTCGCTCTGGTGCGCCGCGGTCGAGCTCTTGGCGACGTGGTCGTCGCCGGCGATCGCGATCACGCCGCCGTGCTTCGCGGTGCCGGCCATGTTCGCGTGCTTGAAGACGTCGGAGCAGCGGTCGACGCCCGGGCCCTTGCCGTACCAGATGCCGAACACGCCGTCGTGCTTCTTCGACTGCGGGAACAGGTCGAGCTGCTGCGTGCCCCACACCGCGGTCGCGGCGAGTTCCTCGTTGACGCCGGGCTGGAACACGACGTGGTTCGCCGCCAGGTGCTTCTTCGCCTGCCACAGCGCCTGGTCGTAGCCGCCGAGCGGGCTGCCGCGGTAGCCGCTGACGAAGCCGGCCGTGTTCAGCCCCGCCATCGCGTCGCGCTGGCGCTGCAGCATCGGCAGCCGCACGAGCGCCTGCACGCCGCTCATGAAGGCGCGGCCGTGGTCGAGCGTGTACTTGTCGTCGAGCGTGACGCTTTCCAGCGCCTTGCGGATCGACTCGGGCAGCGGGGCGTTCATCGGGGTGGACTCCGTCGGTGAGGGTCGGGGGCGAGCGCGCGCGCCAGGCTCGTGACCCGGCGGCGCCGTCCCGGCAGTGTAGGAGTCGATCGCCGAGAAGTGGTTTCCTTTCATGCCGAGAGGGTCGGGCATGCAGCAATAATCGTTCGCGATAAGCTCGACTGGAGAACTGATCATGCTCTCGAGCCCCGAATCAGGGAAAACCCGAAACCCCGGCGACCCGCCGGTCGGGCTCGATCGTTACGACGTCGCCATCCTCGCCGAGCTGCAGCGCGACGCCCGGCTGTCGAACGCCGAGCTCGCGGCGCGCATCGGCCTGTCGGCGGCGCCGACGTGGCGGCGCGTGCGCCGCCTCGAGGAGCAGGGTTACATCACCGGCTACCGCGCCGAGCTCGACCGCCGCCGCCTCGGCCTCGGCGTGCTCGCGTTCGTGCGCGTCGACACCGAACGCGCAAGCGGCGCCGCGATGCGCGAGCTCGAGGACGCGGTGCGCGCGCTGCCCGAAGTCGTCGCCTGCCATTACGTCAGCGGCAGCGGCACCTTCGAGCTGCAGGTGATGGCCACCGACCTCGACGCCTACGCGCGCTTCTCGGTCGACACGCTGCTGAACCTGCCGAACGTGAAGGACATCCACACCCGCTTCTCGCTCGGCGAGGTGAAGGCCGAGGCCGCGTTGCCGCTGACGCACCTTCGCGGGTAGGCAAACCCTCGGCGGGCCGGGGGCGGCGCGGCGCTACGCTCTGCCGACCGCGACACAACGCGACGACGACGATGGAGGGGCGATGACGACGAGCGACGCGACGGCGGCCACGGGCGTCGTGTTTCCCGCCGCGGCCGACGGCTCGCGCAGCACGACGCACGCGGGCGCCGCGATCGTCGCCGCAGCCCTCGAGCCGCTCGACGCCGAGGCCGCGCGCGCGGCGCGTGCCGAGCGTCACTGGCGCCGCCGCTACCCGCTGCACTTTCGCCGCCTCGTCGAGGCTGCATTGCCGTCGCCGGCCGACGCCGTGCGCAGCGCGCGTGCCGGCCTCGACGCCGCGTGGCAGACGCTGCGCTGGGCCACGCCCGACGGCGAGCGGGAGCTCGCCGAGGCGATGGCGCAGGCCGTCGAGCCCTTCGAAACGCTGCGCCGCCGAGGCCGCGGCGACGCGCGCCCGGCGCCGTGGGTCGTGCCGTGGCAAGGCGAGCTGCTCGCCGGTGACGCGCTGCGGCGCCGTCTCGACGCCTGGGAGCACGCCGGCGTGCTGGAGCCGAGCGCCGCCGACGCGCTGCGCCGCTGCGTGCGTCACCCCGAGTGGTTCGACCTTGGCGACCGCACGCTCGCGCTGCTCGGCGCCGGCAGCGAGGCCGGCCCGCTGCGCTGGCTCGCACGCTGGCGCGCGAACCTGGTCGCGGTCGACGTGCCGCGCGCCGACACCTGGCGGCGCATCGTCGCCGCCGTCGACGACGGCAACGCCACGCTCGTCGCACCGGCGCGCGAGCCGGTCGCCGCCGACGCCGCGCCCGAGGAGCTCGCCCAGCAGCTCGGCGCCGACCTGCTGACCGAGACGCCGCGCATCGCCGCGTGGCTGCGCTCGCTCGGGTGTGCGCTCGACCTCGCGTCGCTCGCCTACCTCGACGGCGAGCGCCACGTGCGCGTGTCGCTGGCGATGGATGCGATCGCCGCGGCCGTCGGCGCCGCGCGCGCCGACACCACGCTCGCGTGGATGGCGACGCCGACCGACGTCTTCGCGGTGCCCGAGGCGGCGGCGCGCGCCGCGATGGCCGCGTTCGACGAGCGCGCCGTGGCGAGCCGCGTGATGCAGGGCGGGCTGCGCCTCGCGGCCGGCGACCGATTCTTCCACCCGAACGTCGAGCGCCTCGTCGACGGGCACGGCGGCCGGCGCTACGGCATCGTCGACAGCCTCGTGATCGAGCAGGGCCCGAACTACGCGCTCGCCAAGCGCCTGCAGCAGTGGCGCGCGATCGTCGAGCGCGCGGCGGGCCGGCGCGTGTCGCTGAACGTCGCGCCGTCGACGACGACGACCTCCGTCGTCAAGAACCCTGCGCTCGCCGCCGGCTTCGCCGGCGCCGACACGTTCGGCATCGAGGTCTTCGAGCCCGAGACGACGAACGCCGTCATGGCGGCGATGTGGGTGCACGACCTGCGCTGCGACGCCAGCGCCGCCAACCCCGCGCTGCCGCTCGCGCACCCGTTCGAGCTGTTCATGGACGGCGCGATCCACGGCGGCCTGTGGCGCGGCGCGTACCTGCCGCGCTCGGCGCTGCCGTTCGCCGCGGCGCTGGGCTGGGTGCGCCAGCGCGTGGGCTGAGCGGCGGGCGTAGCATCGGGCCGATGCACGCCCCGCTGCCGCTGCGCCACCTGCTGCTCGGCCTGCTCGTCGTCGCGATCTGGGGCAGCAACTTCGTCGTCATCAAGTCGGCGCTCGCGCACCTGCCGCCGCTGTTCATGGCGTTCCTGCGCTTCGCGCTCGCCTTCTTGCCGGCGGCGCTGCTCGTGCCGCGCCCGCCGGTGCCGTGGCCGCAGCTTGCCGCCTACGGCGTGCTGATCGGCGCCGGCCAGTTCGGGCTGCTGTTCCTCGCGATGACGCAGTACATCTCGCCCGGGCTGGCGTCGCTCGTGATCCAGACCCAGGTGTTCTTCACGATCGCGCTCGCCGCGCTCGTCGCCGGCGAGCGCGTGCGGCGCGTGCAGTGGGTCGGCCTCGCGTGCGCCGCCGCGGGGCTCGCGATGATCGCGGTGCAGGGCGACGCGCGCGCAACGCCGCTCGGCCTCGGCCTCGTGCTCGCGGCGGCGGCGAGCTGGGCCGCCGGCAACCTCGTCGGGCGGCGTGCCGGCCGCGTCGACATGCTCGGCTACATGGTGTGGTCGAGCGCGTTCGCGCTGCCGCCGCTGCTCGCGCTGTCGCTGCTGTTCGAGGGGCCGGCGGCGATCGCGGCCGGCGTGCGCGCCGCCGACGGTGCGACCTGGGCCGCGGTCGTCTGGCAGGCCGCCGGCAACACGCTGTTCGGCTACGCCGCATGGGGCTGGCTGCTCGCGCGTCACCCGGCCGCCACCGTCGCGCCGCTCGCGCTCGGCGTGCCGGTGTTCGGCCTCGCGTCGTCGGCGCTGTGGCTCGGCGAAGCGCTGCCGCCGTGGCTGCTCGCGGCAGCCGCCCTGGTGCTGGGCGGGCTGGCGCTGAACCTGCTGTGGCCGCGCATCGAGGCGGCGCTGCGCGCGCCGGCGGGGTGAGGCGATGCGACGGCGCGACCGGCGCGCGACGCCGGTCGTCAGACGTTGTCCGGCCCGCGCACCGTGACGAGCACGATCTCGCCGCCCGTCGCCCGCTGGCGCGAACGCAGCCACCACACGGCGCCCTTGCGCACGCTCCACGGCGTCATGACGCCGGCCATCAGGTAGGCGGCGGTCAGGCCGAGGGTCGGCTGGTGGCCGACCACGAGCACCGGCTCGCGCGCCTCGGGCCAGCGCACCGCGGCGAGCAGGCTGTCGACGGTGCCGTCGGGGGCGAGCGCGGCCACGGTCTTGAACTTGCGGTCGAGCGCCTGCGCCGTCTGCTGGCAGCGCCGCGCCGGGCTCGCGAGCACCTTCGTGCTCGACGGCAGGTGCTGGCCGAGCCAGGCCGCCATCTTCTTCGCCTGCCGCTCGCCCTTCGGCGTCAGCGCGCGGTCCAGGTCGTCACCGCGGTCGCTCGACTCGAAGGCCTCGGCATGGCGCCACAGGATCAGGTCCATGGTGTCACTCCTGGCTCGCGTACAGCGCCAGCAGCGCCTGCTGCGCGCTGTGGCCCGCGCGCTGGCGGCCGCCCGGGCGCGCGTGCTCGTAGCGTCCGTCGGGGTGGAGCAGCCAGGCTTCGCGCGTGTCGTGCAGGTAGGGCACGAGGCACTCGTCGATCACGCGCTGGCGCATCGCGCGGTCGCGCACCGGCCACGCGACCTCGATGCGGCGGAACATGTTGCGGCTCATCCAGTCGGCGCTGCTGAGGTAGAGCACCTCGTCGTCGTCGCCGTCGCCCCAGGCGAAGTAGATCACCCGCGAGTGTTCGAGGAAGCGCCCGACGATCGAGCGCACGCGGATGCGGTCCGTGTGCCCCGGCACGCCGGGCGGCAGCATGCACGCGCCGCGCACGATCAGGTCGATCTCGGCGCCGGCCCGGCTGGCCGCGACGAGACCCTCGATCAGCGGCAGGTCGGTCAGCGCGTTGACCTTGACGACGACGCGCGCGCGCCGGCCCGCGCGCGCCGCGTCGGCGACCTGCTCGAGGTGACGCAGCAGGCGCCGGTGCAGCACGAACGGCGCCGTCAGCAGCTGCCGCGGGGCGCGCACCTTGACCAGGCTCGCGAGCTGCTGGAACACGGCGTCGGCGTCGGCCGTGAGCTCGGCGTCGGCGGTGAGGTAGCCGACGTCGGTGTACAGGCGCGCCGTCTTCGGGTTGTAGTTGCCCGTCGACAGGTGCGCGTAGCGGCGCAGCCGGTGGCCTTCGCGCCGCGTGACGACCATCAGCTTGGCGTGCGTCTTCAGGCCGACGATGCCGTAGACCACCTGCGCGCCGACGGCCTCGAGCCGCTCGGCCCAGTTGATGTTCGCCTCCTCGTCGAATCGCGCCTTCAGCTCGACGACGGCCATCACCTCCTTGCCACGGCGCGCCGCCTCGAGCAGCAGGTCCATCAGCACGCTCTGCGCGCCGGTGCGGTAGATCGTCTGCTTGATTGCGAGCACGTCGGGGTCGTCGACGGCCTGGCGCAGGAACTCGACGACCGGCTCGAAGCTCTCGAACGGGTGGTGCAGCAGCACGTCGCTCTCGCGCAGGCGGTCGAAGATCGAACGCTCGCGCGGCAGCCGGCGCTGCGGCCACGCGGGCTCGGCGCGCGGGAAGCGCAGCGCGTCGGCGTCGGCCTGGTCGATCAGCTGGTTCAGCCGCACGAGGTTGACCGGACCGTTGACGCGGTACAGCGCCTCCTCGGGCAGCTGGAACTGCTGCAGCAGGAAGCCCGCCAGCTCGTCGGGGCAGGTGCTGACGACCTCGACGCGGATCGCCTGCCCGAAGTGGCGTGCCGTCAGCCCCGATCGCAGCGCCTGGCGCAGGTTGCGCACGTCGTCCTCGGCGACGTCGAGGTCGCTGTCGCGCGTGACGCGAAACTGCGAGAACGACGTGACCTCGCGCCCCGGGAACAGCTCGCCGAGGTGCGCGCGCATCACGCTCGTCAGCAGCACGAAGGCCTGGCGGCCGTCGCTGATCTCGTCGGGCAGGCGGATCACGCGCGGCAGCACGCGCGGCACCTTGACGATCGCGATGCGGTTCTCGCGCCCGAACGCGTCGCGCCCGCCGAGCAGCGCGATGAAGTTCAGGCTCTTGTTGGCGACCTGGGGGAAGGGGTGCGCCGGGTCGAGCCCGACCGGCACCAGCAGCGGGCGCACCTGCTGCTCGAAGAAACGCGCGACCCAGGCGCGCTGCGCCTCGTTGCGCTCGGCGTGGTTGACGATCACGATGCCCTGGCGCTGCAGCGCCGGCATGACCTCGTCGTTGAACAGCGCGTACTGCTCGTCGACCAGCGCGTGGGCGTCGGCGGCGACCATCTTCAGGTCGCGGTTCGACACGCCGGTGCCGGGCTGGCGCGCGAGCTCGAGGTAGTCGGCGAAGCGCACCTCGAAGAACTCGTCGAGGTTCGACGAGACGATCGTGACGTAGCGCAGCCGCTCGAGCAGCGGCACGTCGTCGCGCCGCGCCTGCGCGAGCACGCGGCGGTTGAACTGCAGCGTCGACAGCTCGCGGTTGAGCCACGCGAGCGGCGACGAGGCGCCGGGCGAGGCCTTGCCCGGCGTGGCGACGGCGCGCGTGTCGGCCTGGAAGTCGGTCATGCCCGCAGTGTAGGCACGTTGCGTGACACGGCCGCGCCCGCGCCGGCCGCCGGCGCCATGCGCCGCCTCAGGCGACGACGAGCCGCGGCGCGCCGGCGGGCCCCGCGTCGACCCGGCCGACCACCGCCGCGGCGTCGAAGCCGTGGCGGCGGAACACGGCGAGCACCTCGTCGGCCGCCGACGGCGTGCACGACACGAGTAGCCCGCCGCTCGTCTGCGGGTCGGTCAGCAGCGCGCGGTCGGCGGCGTCGAACCCGTCGGGCAGCGCGACGTCGTGGCCGTAGCCGGCCCAATTGCGCCCCGAGGCGCCGGTGACGAAGCCCTGCGCGGCCAGCGCGCGCACGTCGGGCAGCAGCGGCACGCGCGCCCAGTCGAGCCGCACCTGGCCGCCCGAGCCGCGGGCGACCTCGAGCGCGTGGCCGGCGAGCCCGAAGCCGGTGACGTCGGTGATCGCGTGCACGCCCGGCATCTCCGCCAGGTCCGGCCCCGGCGTGTTGAGCTTCGTCGTCGTCGCGATCATGCGGGCGTAGCCGGCCTCGCCGAGCGCGTCCTTCTTCAGCGCCGCGCTCATCACGCCGACGCCGAGCGGCTTGCCGAGCACGAGCACGTCGCCCGGCTTCGCGTCGGCGTTGCGCTTGACGCGCTTCGGGTGCACGAGGCCGAGTGCCACGAGGCCGTAGATCGCCTCGACCGAGTCGATCGTGTGGCCGCCGGCGATCGGGATGCCCGCGGCGCGCGCGACGCTGGCGCCACCTTCGAGGATGCGGCCGATCGTGGCGGTCGACAGCACGTTGATCGGCATGCCCACCAGCGCGAGCGCCATGATAGGGCGGCCGCCCATCGCATAGACGTCGCTGATCGCGTTCGTGGCGGCGATGCGGCCGAAGTCGTACGGGTCGTCGACGATCGGCATGAAGAAGTCGGTCGTCGCGACCAGTGCCTGCTCGTCGTTGATCTGGTAGACGGCGGCGTCGTCGGCGGTCTCGATGCCCACGAGCAGGGCGGCAGGCGCCGGCGTCGCGGCGGTGCCCTTCAGGATCTCGGCGAGCACGCCGGGCGCGATCTTGCAGCCGCAGCCGCCGCCGTGCGACAGCGACGTCAGGCGGGGTTCGGCGGTGGCGGGGCGTTCGGGGGCGTTCATGCGGCGTTCTCCGTTGGGCGGTGGCCGGCGAGTGCGTCGGCCACGAGCGCGCGCAGCACCTCGCGTTCGTGCGCCGGCGCGAAGCGCGGCGCGAGCGCGGCGCACTGCGCCTGCAGGGCAGGCAGCATAGCGGCATCGTCGCGCGCGCGCTCGACGAGCGCCGCGAGCCCCGCGGCGTCGCCGGGTTCGAAGTAGCCGGCGTAGCCGGCGCCGAGCAGGCCGACGTTGCCGTCGATGCGCGACGCGAGCGCCGGCGTGCCGCTCGTCACGGCCTCGATCACGACGTGCGCGCCGCCTTCCATGCTGCTCGCGTGCACGAGCACGTGCGCGGCGGCGATACGCGCGCGCGTCGCGCCGTGCGGCAGCGCGCCGAGCCAGCGGTACGTCGGCACCTGGGCCGCGAGCGCGCGCGCCTCGTCGGCGAGCGCGGCGTCGAGCCCGCCGCCGACGTGGTCGAACGCGATGTCGCGCCGATGCGCGAGCCGCCGCGCGGCGTCGAAGAAGGTGCGCGGCGACTTTTCGTCGCGCAGGTGGCCGACCATCAGCGCGCGCAGCCGGCGCGTCGTCTTCGTGCGCGGCCCACGCGCCGGCGCCGACTGCACGATTACCCGCACGCGATCGCGCAGCGCGGCGGGCAGGCGCCCGGCGCCGAGGTCGTTGAGCACGACGAGCCGGTCGGCGAGCCGAAGCGATCGCTGCGCCGCGGCGTCGGTGTCGATGTCGCGGTACAGGTCGGTGCCGGTCAGCACGACGACCAGCGGCCGCTTCGGGTGCGCCGCGCGCCACGCGGCGATCGACGGCGCCGAGCGGCGCGCGTGCAGCGCGATCATCAGCGCCTCGTCGCCGCCGCGCCACTCGTCGGTGACGTGCACCCGATAATCGGGCGCCAGGAAGTTTGCCCAGCGGCGTGCCGTCTGCCAGTTGCCGTTGTTGGCGGCGGCGAGGTAGGGTGTCACGAGCGCGATGGGCGGCTTCATGCCCGAAGGTTAGCGCGCATGGTCAAAACCGATCCGTCCGTCGCCGAGGCTGCGCGCCGCGCCGGCCGCGCCGCGCTCGCCGGCGCGCTGCGCGCGAGCCGCGCCGACACGCTCGCGACCTTCGACGCCTGGCGGCGCGCGTTGCCGGCTCTCGCGGTGCCGCGGCGGGCCGAGATCAATCCGCCGCTGTGGGAGCTGGGCCATGTCGGCTGGTTCCAGGAGTACTGGCTCGCGCGCAACCCCGAACGTCCGCGCGGCATCGCCGCCGACCCGGACGCGCCGCGGCCCGAGGGCGTGCGCGCCGGCGCCGATGCGCTGTACCACTCGAGCCGCGTCGCACACGACGTGCGCTGGTCGCTGCCGCTGCCCGGCGTCGAGGCCACGCTCGACGACCTCGCGCGCCAGCTCGAGACGACGCTCGCGCTGCTCGCCGAGGCACCCGACGAGAGCGACGACGCGCTGTACTTCTTCCGTCTCGCGCTGTTCCACGAGGACATGCACCACGAGGCGGCGCTGTACATGGCGCAGGGGCTCGGCGTGCCGATCGACGACCC
>JALOSD010000011.1 GCA_025458585.1 Burkholderiaceae bacterium
GCGCGCCGCTATCATCGCGGCCCCTGCCGCGGCTCGCCCGGCGCCCCGAACGGCTTCCCCATGCCCGGTGCTTCCCGCGCCCGTGCCGCCGGCACGCACGACTACCTGCGACGCATCCTCACCGCCCGGGTCTACGACGTGGCGATCGAGTCGGCGCTCGAGCCGGCGCGCTCGCTGTCGAAGCGGCTGGGCAACACCGTGCTGCTCAAGCGCGAGGACCAGCAGCCGGTGTTCAGCTTCAAGCTGCGCGGCTCGTACAACAAGATGGCGCGCCTGAACGCCGAGCAGCTCGCGCGCGGCGTCATCTGCGCGTCGGCGGGCAACCACGCGCAGGGCGTCGCGCTCGCGGCCAAGCGGCTCGGCTGCCGCGCCGAGATCGTGATGCCGGTGACGACGCCGCAACTGAAGATCAACGCGGTGCGCGCGCTCGGCGGCCACGTCGTGCTGCACGGCGACAGCTACTCCGACGCCTACGCGCACGCGCTCGAGCTCGAACGCGAGCGCGGTCTGACGTTCGTGCACCCGTTCGACGACCCCGACGTGATCGCCGGCCAGGGCACGATCGCGATGGAAATCCTGCGCCAGCACCAGGGCCCGCTCGACGCGATCTTCGTCGCGATCGGCGGCGGCGGCCTCGCCGCCGGGGTGGCCGCCTACGTGAAGGCGGTGCGCCCGGAGATCCGCGTGATCGGCGTGCAGATGACCGACTCCGACGCGATGCTGCGCTCGGTGCGCGCCGGCAAGCGCGTCGCGCTGCACGACGTCGGGCTGTTCTCCGACGGCACCGCGGTCAAGCTCGTCGGCGAGGAGACGTTCCGTCTCGTGCGCGAGCTCGTCGACGACTTCGTCGTCGTCGACACCGACGCCGTGTGCGCCGCCATCAAGGACATCTTCGAGGACACGCGCGGCATCGTCGAGCCCGCGGGCGCGCTCGGCGTCGCGGCGATCAAGCAGCACGTCGAACGCACCGGGGCGAAGGGGCAGACCTTCGTCTCGATCACGTGCGGCGCGAACATGAACTTCGACCGCCTGCGCTTCGTCGCCGAGCGCGCCGAGGTCGGCGAGCAGCGCGAGGCGCTGTTCGCGGTGACGATCCCCGAGGAGCGCGGCTCGTTCAAGCGCTTCTGCGCGCTCGTCGGACCGCGCAACGTCACCGAGTTCAACTACCGCATCAGCGACGAGAAGGTCGCGCACGTGTTCGTCGGCGTTGCCACGCACAAGCGCGGCGAGGCCGGGCAGATCGCGCAGAACTTCGAGCGCCACGGCTTCGCCACCGTGAACCTCACCGACGACGAACTCGCGAAGCTGCACATCCGGCACATGGTCGGCGGGCGCTCGGAGCTCGCGCGCGACGAGCGCCTGTTCCGCTTCGTGTTTCCCGAGCGGCCCGGCGCGCTGATGAAGTTCCTCGCCGCGATGCACCCGGAGTGGAACATCAGCCTGTTCCACTACCGCAACCAGGGCGCCGATTACGGGCGCATCCTGGTGGGCATCCAGGTGCCGCGCGGCGACCGGCGCGCGCTGCGCGAGTTCCTCGACGCGCTCGGCTACCCCTACGCCGACGAGACCGACAACCCCGTGTATCGGCTGTTCCTGCGCTGAGAGGCGCTCCGTACACTGGCCGCCATGCCGGCTGAACGCTCGCTCATCGCCCCGACGTCTAACCCGCTGCTCGAGCACGCGCTGCGCGAGACGCTGCGCCGCCGCAGCCTCACGTGCGGCAGCTTCGGCGAGCTCGAGCCGCTCGCGGTGCGGCTCGGCCTGCTGCAGAACACGCTCAGGCCGCGGTTGCGCGACCCGCACGTGCTGCTGTTCGCGAGCGACCACGGCCTCGTCGTCGACGTGCTCGACGCCCCGCGGCGCAGCACCGGCGACCTCGTGCGCCAGGTGCTCGACGGGCAGGCGCCGCTCGCGGTGTTCGCGCGCCTGAACGGGATGGCGCTTCGCGTCGTCGACGCCGGCGTCGCCGAGCCGCTGCCGCGCCACGAGCACCTGCTCGTGCGCAAGATCGCGCACGGCACGCGCAACGTGCGCGTGCACGCGGCGATGAGCGTCGAGCAGGCGCACGCGGCGATCCGCGCCGGCATGGAAATCGCCGAGGGCGTGCGTGGCAACGCGGTAGCCTGCGCCGGCGTCGGCGCCGGCGGCGACCTCAGCGCGGCCATGGTGCTGTCGCGGCTCGACAACTACCCGCTCGACGACCTGCTTGCCGGCGACGACGACGGCGACGCCGAAGGCCACGGCGCGCGCGACCGCGCGCTCGCGGTGGCCACCGGCGCGCTCGCGCGCCACCGCCAGGCCACCGACCCGGTCGAGGTGCTCGCCGCGCTCGGCGGGTTCGAGATCGCGATGATGGCGGGGCTGATCCTCGGCGCCACGGCGAGGCGTCAGCTCGTGCTGATCGACGGCATGGCCGCCTGCGCGGCGCTGCGCGTGGCGCGCTGCATCGCCTCGGCCGTCACGGACTACTGCCTGTTCTGCCGCAGCCACGGCGGGCGCAGCCTCGACCACGCGATGGCGCTGTTCCAGGCCTCGGCGCTGCTCGAGCTCGGGATGGACAGCATCGACGGCACCGGCGCGACGCTGTCGTGGCCGCTCGTGCGTGCCGCGGCCACGCTGCTGTCGGAGGTGGCCGACGAGGCGGATGACGGGCCGTCGCGCCACGGCGCCCTCGGCAGCCACGCGCCGTCGGCGACCTGATCGCGGGGCGCACCGTCGCGCGCCGGCGCAGCCGGGCTTCGACACCCCGGTCAGGAGGCGTCGGGGCGGCCGCCGGTATCGCCGCCGTCGGGCAGGCTCTCGTCCTGGAGCTGCGGAGCCACCGCCGGCGGCGCTGCCATCGGCGGGCGCACGCCGGGCAGACCGAGCGCGCGCGGCATCGGCACGACGGCGGGCCGCGGCGGCGCTGCCGCCGACCCGGGCGGCGGCAGCGTGCCGGTGGCCGGCGGCGGCAGCGCAGGCAACTGAAGCTCGACGGCCGCCGGCCCGCCGAGCGGCCCGAGCGACGCACCGAAGGCGTGCACCGACTGCAGCACCGTCGCGCCGTCGACCGCCGAGCCGACGCGAAACGCCTTCGCCGGCGCGTCATCGACCGAGATCAGCGCGACGCCGTCGCGCTCGCGCGGCGAACGCGGCGCCACGACGCCGAGCAGCCGGAATCGCGACGCCTCCGCCTCGTCGACTTCGGCCTCCTGGTCGTCCTCCTCGACGGCCTGCGGCGCCGGGCGCCCGAGCACCGGCGTCCAGTCGGCGCGGCCCGACGGCGCGAAGGCGACGGTGCTCGCGTGCGGGGGCGCCGGCGGCGCGTCGACGGCGAGGCGAAGCAGCCAGAACACCGCGCTCGCCGCGACCGCGCTCCAGATCACGAAGGCCAGCAGGCGCCGCAACATGCGGCGATTATGATCGGCCGCTTCCGCTGCTCCCGGCCCGAACGCCGTTCCGCCCATGCCCGTGTCCTGCCGCGATCGCCTCGAGCGTGACATCTGCCTGCACGCGGCGCGCCGCCGCACGCGCGGCTTCACGCTGATCGAGCTGATGGTCGTGCTCGTGATCATCGGCGTGCTCGCCGCGCTGATCGTGCCGAACGTGCTCGACCGCGCCGACGACGCGCGGGTCACCGCAGCGCGCACCGACGTCAACAACCTGATGCAGGCGCTGAAACTGTATCGCCTCGACAACCAGCGCTACCCGAGCGGCGAGCAGGGCCTCGAGGCGCTGGTGCGCAGGCCGACGACCGGCGTGATCCCGCCGAACTGGAAGCCGTACCTCGACAAGCTGCCGAACGACCCGTGGGGCCGCCCGTACCAGTACCTGAACCCCGGCGTGCGCGGCGAGATCGACGTCTTCAGCTACGGCGCCGACGGCCAGCCGGGCGGCGAAGGCAACGACGCCGACATCGGCTCCTGGCAGTAGCTGCCCGCCGCGCGCCGATGGACCGCCACCGCCCGCCCCGCGCCGGCGGGTTCACGATGGTCGAGCTGCTGGTCGTGATCGCGCTGATCGCGATCGCCGCCGGCGCCGTCAGCCTGGCGTTGCGCGACGGCGGGGCCGGCCGGCTCGAGCGCGAGGGCGCGCGGCTGGCGGCACTGCTCGAGGCGGCGCGCGCCGAGGCCCGGGCGTCGGGCCTGACGGTGTCGTTCGAACTCGCGCCGGCGAACGCCGCCGACGGCGCGAACTTCCGCTTCGTCGGCCTGCCGCCGTCGTCGCGGCTGCCCGAGCGCTGGCTCGACGACGAGGTCGGCGCCGAGATCGTCGGCGCGCGCGCCCTGTTGCTCGGCCCCGAGCCGCTGGTGCCGGCGCAGCGCATCGTGCTGCGCCTGGGCGACCAGCGCCTGGTGCTCGCCACCGACGGGCTGGCGCCGTTCGCGCCCGTGGCCGGAGAGATGTGATGCAGGCCGTGGCGCCCGCCCCGCGGCGGCGCAGACGCCAGGCCGCCGGCCGCGGCTTCACGCTCGTCGAGGTGCTCGTCGCCGCGGCGATCGTCGCCGTCGCGCTGGGCGCCGGCCTGAACGCGGCCGGCGCGCTGACCAACAACACGCAGCGGCTGATCGACGTCACCGCCGCGCAGTGGTGCGCCGACAACCAGCTGACCGAGCTGCGGCTGACGCGCCAGTTCCCCGGCACCGGCGACATCGCGTTCGGCTGCGAGCAGCTCGGCCGCGCGTACAGCGGCACGCTCGAGGTGCGGCCGACGCCGAACCCGAACTTCCGGCGCGTCGACGCGCGCATCGCCGACGACAGCGGGCAGCCGCTGCTGACGCTGTCCACCGTGCTAGGCAGGTACTGATGCGTCACGCCCGCAGCGCCTGCGGCCGTGCCCCTCGGCGGGGCGCCGGTTTCACGCTCGTCGAGGTGCTCGTCGCGCTCGTGGCGATGTCGGTGCTCGCCGCGCTGGCGTGGCGCGGCATCGACGGCGTGGCTCGCGCGCGCGAGACGAACGCCGCGCAGATGGAGCGCACGCTGCGCGTCAACGCCGTCGTCGCCCAGTGGGCGATCGACCTGCAGCAGCTGCGCGACACCGGCACGGTGCCCGCGATCGCGTTCGACGGTGCGTCGCTGCGGCTGGTGCGCGAGGCCGGCGACGGCGTGCAGATCGTCGTCTGGTCGCTGCGCGGCAAGGCCTGGACGCGCTGGAGCGGGCCGGTCGTCACGCGCGTCGATGCCCTGCAGGAGAGCTGGCTGCGCAGCCAGCAGCTGCTCGGCAACGAGCCGAACCAGCTGCGCGCGCTCGAGGGCGTCGAGGGCGTGCAGGTGTACTTCTTCCGCCGCGGCGCCTGGAGCAACGCGCAATCGAGCGGCGACGTCGCCGACGCCCCGCCGCCGCCCGCGCAGCAGCCGGGCTCGGCGCCGGCAGACGGCGGGGGCAACGCGCCGGCGCAGGCGGAGGAGCTGCCCGCCGGCGTGCGGCTCGTGCTCGCGTTCGACGGCTCGGGCGGGCTCATCGGCACGCTGACGCGCGACGTCGCGCTCGGCCCGCAGACGCAGCCATGAACGCCGCCGCCCTCTCCCGTCGTCAGCGCGGCGCCGCCCTGCTGGTGGCGATGGTCATCCTGACGCTCGTCGCGACGCTCGCCGCCGGCATGGTGTGGCAGCAGTGGCGCGCGATCGAGGTCGAGAGCGCCGAGCGCGCGCGGGCGCAGGCGGCGTGGATCCTGAACGGCGCGCACGACTGGGCGCGGCTGATCCTGCGCGAGGACTCGCGCACGCCCGGCGTCGACCACCTCGGCGAGCCGTGGGCCGTGCCGCTGGCCGAGGCGCGGCTGTCGACGTTCCTCGCCGCCGACCGCAGCAACACCACCGACGAGGGCCCCGAGGCCTTCCTGTCGGGCAGCATCGCCGACGCGCAGGCCAGCTACAACCTGCGCAACCTCGTCGACCAGGAGGGCAAGCTCGACGCGAAGCAGCTGCGCGTGCTCGAGCGCCTGTGCGACAGCGCCGGCCTGCCCTCGGGCGTCGCCACCCGGCTCGGCGAGGGGCTCGCCGAGGCCTGGGCGATGACCGACGGCAACGCGCCGCTGCCGCCGGCGCGACTGGCCGACCTGCGCTGGCTCGGCCTCGACGCGGCCTCGATCGAGCGGCTGGCGCCCTGGGTCGTGCTGCTGCCGGTGCCGACGCCGGTCAACCTGAACACCGCACCGCGCGAGGTGATCGCGGCGGTCGTCGAGGGCCTAGACGCCGGCTCGGCCGAGCGCCTCGCGCAGGCGCGCGAGCGCCAGCCGTTCCGCTCGATCGAACAGGCGAAGGCTCAGCTCGGCGCCGACAGCGACGTCAAGTTCGAAGGCGTCGCCGTCGCCACGAACTTCTTCGAGGTGCGCGGGCGCATCCGCCTCGGCGAGCGCGTGCTCGAGGAACGCTCGCTCGTGCAGCGCGTCAATCGCGACATCGTCACGCTGCAGCGCGAACGTGTCAGCCTCGACGCACGCCGGCCCTGATGGCGGGGCGGCGACCGTCACGGCGCCGGCCGGTGCCCGGGGTATGCTCCGGCCGCGGTCCAACAGGGCCAGCCAAGTCCCTGATTTCGTTGGTTCTGCGATCCGGCGTGGGCATTAGCCTCGATCCTCGATGTCGTTTCTGGTGATCCTCCTGCCCCGCCGCGAGCACCTGCGGGCGGGGCGCGGCGTGCCCGCCGAAGCGCGCGGCGACGAGCTGCGCTACGCGGTCAGCGACGACGGCCTCACCGTGCGCGCCCACGGGCGCTGCGCGCCGGCGCTGCTGCCCAAGGCCGACACCGCGATCGCCGTCGTCGCCGACGAGGACGTCACCCTGCACCGCGTCACGCTGCCGAAGGCACCGCCCGCGCGCCTGCGCGCCGCGCTCGGCGGCCTGCTCGAGGAGGCGCTGCTCGACGAACCCGAGTCGACGCACTTCGCGCTCGCGCCGGGCGCCGCCGCCGGCCAGCCGACGTGGGTCGCGACGCTGCATCGGCCCTGGCTTGCCGCGCAGCTGGCGGCGCTCGAACTGGCGGGCGTCGCGATCGATCGCGTCGTGCCCGCCGCGTGGCCCGACGACCCGCCGGCGGGCCACCTGCGGCACGCCGACGAGGGCGACGCCGCCTCGCCGCTCGTCCTCACCTGGGCCGACGCTCGGGGCGTCGCCACGGTGCGGCTGCAAGGCGGCCTCGCGCGCGCGCTGCTGCCGCAGTGGCAGGCCCAGGCGGCACGCTGGAGCGCCGCGCCCTCGGCCGCCGCGGCGGCCGAGCGCTGGCTCGGCGCCACGGTGCACGTGGTCACCGACGAGGAACGCGCGCTGCAGGCGACGCGCTCGGCGTGGAACCTGCGCCAGTTCGACCTCGCGCCTCGTCACCGCGGGACGCTGGCGCTGCGCGATGCCTGGAAGCGCGTGCGCAGCCCGGCGTGGCGGCCGGCGAGGCTTGGCGTGGCCGCGCTCGCCGCCGTGCAGATCGTCGGTCTCAACCTGTGGGCGTGGCACCAGCGCGGCGAGATCGGGCAGCGCCAGCAGGCGATGGTCGAGCTCCTGCGCGAGGCGCACCCGCAGGTGCGTGCGATCCTCGATGCGCCGCTGCAGATGGAGCGCGAGACCGCCGTGCTGCGCGCCGCCGCCGGACGCGCCGGCGAGGGCGACCTCGAGGCCTTGCTGCAGGCCGCGGCACAGGCGTGGCCCGAGGACCGCGGGCCGGTCGACGCGCTGCGCTTCGACGGCGCGAGCCTCGGCTTCGCCGCCGCCGGGTGGAGCGACGCGCAGGTCGACACCCTGCGCCGCCGGCTCGCCCCCGACGCCTGGCGTGTCGAGGCGGCCGACGGCCGGCTGACGATCTCGCGCGCGGCGGGCGGAGCGCGGCTGTGAGCGCCTCGCGTGCGCAACCGATGGCCGCACTCGGCGCGTGGCTCGCACCGTGGCGCGAACGCTGGCAGGCGCTCGCGCCGCGCGAGCGACGCCTCGTCGCGCTGGCGGTCACGCTGGTGGCGCTGGCCGCCGCCTGGAGCCTGCTCGTCGCCCCGGCGTGGCGCACGGTGCGCGCGGCGCCGGCCGAGATCGACCGCCTCGACCGCCAGCTGCAGGACATGCAGCGCCTGGCCGCCGAGACGCGCGAACTGCGCCGCACGCCACCGCTGCCGCCCGCGCAGGCCGAGGCGGCGCTGCGCGCCGCGACCGAGCGGCTCGGCGAGCGCGCCCGCATCACGCTCGCCGGCGACCGCGCGACGGTGACGTTCACCGGCGTCGACGGCGCGCAACTGCGCGACTGGCTCGCCGAGGTGCGCGTCGGCGCGCGTGCCCGACCGCTCGAAGCGCAGCTCGTGCGCACCGGCAGCGGCTTCAACGGCACCGTCGCGCTCGCGCTGGCCGGCGCCGGAGGTGGCGGTTGAGCGCCGCCGCGGTCCGCCTTCCGCGCTGGCGCCGGCCGCGCTTCGCCGGCAGCACGTTCGGCGACTCGACGCTCGGCGACGCCGCGTGGCAGCGCCGGCGACGCGAGACGCTGCGCTGGGCCGTCTGGGGCGCGCTCGCCGGCGGCGTCGCGGCGCTCGTCGCCTTCGCGCCGGCGTCGTGGCTGGCCGCTGCGGCGGCCGGCTCGAGCGGCGGCCGGCTGCTGCTCGCCGACGCGCGCGGCACCGTCTGGTCGGGCAGCGCCGTGCCGGTGCTCACCGGCGGCGCCGACAGCCGCGACGCGAGCGCACTGCCGGGACGGCTGCAGTGGTCGATGCACTGGCGGGGCCGCGGCATCGACGTCGCGCTGCGCCACGCCTGCTGCCTGAGCGATGGCGTCGCGCTGCGCTGGGAGCCGGGCTTCGGACGCCAGCGCCTGAGCCTGCGGCCGGCCACCGACGGCACGATCGGGCAGTGGCCCGCCGCGTGGCTCGGCGGGCTCGGCACGCCGTGGAACACGCTGCAGCTCGGCGGGCGCATGCGCCTCGCGTCGCCGGGGCTCGACGTCGAGTGGGTGCAGGGGCGGCCGCGGGTGGCCGGCAGCGCGCAGCTCGAGCTCGTCGGGGTATCGTCGCGGTTGTCGACGCTGGACCCACTCGGCACCTATCGCGTCTCGATGCAGGGCGACGCGGCGAGCGAGGCGATCGCGGTGACGCTGGCCACCGCCGACGGCGCACTGCGGCTGTCGGGCCAGGGGCAGCTGACGCAGGGGCGGCTGAGGTTCCGCGGTCAGGCCCAGGCCGCCGCGGGCAGCGAAGCCGCGCTGACGAACCTGCTGGGACTGCTCGGCCGCCGCGAAGGGGCGGTGGCCGTGATCACGATCGGATGAGCATGACGATGGGCCCCTCCTCGAACCTCCCGCGCCAACGGCGCCGCGGCGCCGCGCGACGGGGTCACGCGCTCGGCGTGCTGACGCTCGGCATGCTGACGCTCGGCCTGTTGACGCTCGGCCTGCTGGCGCCGCCGCTAGCTGCCCAACCCGCCGCCCGGCCGGGCACGGCGATGGCCGCGGGCGCGCAGGTGACGCTGAACTTCGTCAACGCCGACATCGAAGCCGTCACGCGCGCGATGAGCGCGATGATGGACCGCCCGATCCTCGTCGACCCGCGCGTGCGCGGCGCGGTCACGCTGTACAGCGAACAGCCGCTCAGCGTGCGCGACGCCTACCGCAACTACCTGGCGGCGCTGCGCGGGCTCGGCTTCACCGTCGTCGAGGCCGGCGGGCTGCTGAAGGTCGTGCCCGAAGCCGACGCCAAGCTGCAAAGCGGCACCGTCTCGGTCGACGCGCCGACGCAGCGCGGCGACATGATCCTGACCCAGGTCTTCCGCCTCAACTACGAGAACCCGAACAACCTCGTCGCGATCCTGCGGCCGCTGATCAGCCCGAACAACACGATCAACGCGAGCCCGTCGACGGCGTCACTGGTGATCACCGACTACGCCGACAACCTGCAGCGCATCGCGAAGATCATCGCCGCGCTCGACCAGCCCGGGGCGACCGGCGTCGAGGTCGTGCCGCTGAAGCACGCGGTGGCGGCCGACCTGGCGCCGATCGCGCAGCGCCTGGCCGACGCCGGCGGCGCGGTCGTCGTGCCCGGAGCGCCGCCGGGGGCCGGCGGAGGGGGCGGCGGCGCGACGCAGATCGTCGCCGACGTGCGCAGCAACGCCCTGATCGTGCGCGCGCCGAACGCCGCCAAGCTCGGCCAGGTGCTGGCGCTGATCGAGAAGCTCGACGTGCCGTCCGCCGGCCCGGGTTTCGCCGGCGGCGGCCCCGCCGGGCAGCTGTGGGTCGTGCACCTCAAGAACGCCGACGCCGTCAAGCTCGCGCAGGTGCTGCGCGCGGCGTTCCCGACCGGCACCGGCGGCGGCGGTGCCGGCGCCGCGCCGACGGCGGCGCGTGCGCCCGCGATCACGGCCGCGCCGGCGCCGGGGGGCACGGCGGGCACGGGGGCACAGTCGGCCGCGGCGCTCACGCCGGTCACGCCCGGCGAAGGGCCGTCGACCGGCGGCAACATCCAGGCCGACCCGTCGACCAACTCGCTCATCATCTCGGCGCCCGAGCCGCTGTACCGCCAGATGCGCGCGATGATCGAGCAGCTCGACACCCGGCGCGCGCAGGTCTACATCGAGAGCCTGATCGTCGAGGTCAGCGGCGACAAGGCCGCCGAGTTCGGCTTCCAGTGGCAGGGGCTGCTCGGCAACAAGGGCGACACCTGGGGGGCGGCCGCGGGCACGAACTTCGGCGTCCAGGGCAACATCCTCGGCATCACGGCGGCGCAGGCGTCGGGCGACAACATCGGCCAGGCGCTGTCGCTGGGCCAGGGACTGAACTTCGCGCTGCTGCGCAACTACGGCGGCACCTACGCGCTGGCGGCGATCGCCAACATGCTGCAGAGCCAGTCGAACACGAACATCGTCTCGACGCCGAACCTGATCACGCTCGACAACGAGGAGGCGAAGATCGTCGTCGGCCAGAACGTGCCGTTCGTCACCGGCCAGTTCACGAACACCGGCGCCACCGGCGGCACCAACCTCAACCCGTTCCAGACGATCGAGCGGCAGGACGTCGGCCTGACGCTGCGCATCAAGCCGCAGATCGGCGAGGGCGGCACGGTGCGCATGACGATCTACCAGGAGGCGTCGCAGGTGCTCGCGCGCACGGCGCCGGGCACGTCGAACGCCGGGCCGACGACGAGCAAGCGCTCGATCGAGTCGACGGTGGTCGTCGACGACGGGGCGATCCTCGTGCTCGGCGGCCTGATCGAGGACCGCTTCGAGGAGACGCGCTCGCAGGTGCCGCTGCTCGGCGACATTCCGCTCATCGGCGAGCTGTTCCGCAGCCAGACCCGCACCAAGCAGCGCACGAACCTGATGGTGTTCCTGCGCCCGGTGATCATGCGCGACGGCGGCAGCGCCGAGCGGCTGTCGCTCGACCGCTACGACCTGATGCGCGCGCAGCAGCAGGGCGCGCAGCCGGCGCCGAGCGTCGTGCTGCCGATCAACGAGTCACCGGTGCTGCCACCCATCGGGAGCGGTCCGGTGCCGACGCTGCCGGTGCCGTCGCCGTCGCAGGTGCCGCCGCCGGGGCGGCCCGACGTGCCGCCGCCGCTGATGCCGCCGCCTGCGGCGGCACCACCGCCGAGCCCGCCGCCGACGTCGCCGCCGGCCGGCACGGTCCTGCCCAGCGGCCAGGTGCAGCTGTAGCCGATGGGCGCGCGCCACCCGCTGCCGTACGCGTTCGCGAAGGCGAACACGCTGCTGCTCGAGGACGACGGCCAGGCGCTCACGCTGTGGTGCGGCGAGACGACGCCGGCCAGCGCGCTGGCGGAGGTCACGCGCGTGTACGACGTCGACGTCTTCGAGCACGAGGCCACGGCGACGCTCGCGCAGCGCATCGCCGCGGTCTACGCCGGCGGCGAGTCGAGCGCGGCGGCGGTCGTCGGCGAGGTCGAGAGTGCGGTCGACCTGTCGCGCCTGATGCAGGACCTGCCCGCGGTCGAGGACCTGCTCGAAGCCGCGAACGACGCGCCGATCATCCGCATGCTCAACGCGCTGCTGACGCAGGCGGCGCGCGACGGCGCGAGCGACATCCACATCGAGCCGTACGAGCGCAATTCGAGCGTGCGCTTCCGCGTCGACGGCACGCTGCGCGAGGTCGTGCAGCCGAACAAGGCGCTGCACGCGGCGCTGATCAGCCGGCTGAAGATCATGGCCGAGCTCGACATCGCCGAGAAGCGGCTGCCGCAGGACGGGCGCATCAGCCTGCGCATCGGCCAGCGCGCGATCGACGTGCGCGTCTCGACGCTGCCCGCGGCGCACGGCGAGCGCGCGGTGCTGCGCCTGCTCGACAAGAGCGAGAGCAAGTTCACCCTCGAAGGCCTGGGCATGAGCGGCGACGTGCTCACGGGCTTCCGCCGCCTGGTGCAGCAGCCGCACGGCATCGTGCTCGTCACCGGCCCGACCGGCAGCGGCAAGACGACGACGCTGTACGCGGCGCTGCAGACGCTCGAGACCGCGACGACGAACGTGCTCACGGTCGAGGACCCGATCGAGTACGAGCTGCCCGGCATCGGGCAGACGCAGGTCAACCCGAGGATCGAGCTGACGTTCGCGAAGGCATTGCGCGCGATCCTGCGCCAGGACCCGGACGTGATCATGATCGGCGAGATCCGCGACTTCGAGACGGCGCAGATCGCGATCCAGGCCTCGCTCACGGGCCACCTCGTGCTCGCCACGCTGCACACGAACGACGCGCCGAGCGCGGTCACGCGCCTGACCGACATGGGCGTCGAGCCGTTCCTGCTGTCGAGCTCGCTGCTCGGCGTGCTCGCGCAGCGCCTGGTGCGCAAGCTGTGCCCGCAGTGCCGGCGCGCCGACGCGCAGGGCCGCTGGCATCCGGTAGGCTGCGAGGCTTGCGGCCACACCGGCTACAAGGGGCGCACCGGCGTCTACGAGCTGATGATCGCCGACGACGCGGTGCGCGCGCTGATCCACAACCGCGCGGCCGAAAGCCAGCTCTTCGTCGCCGCCGAGGCCGCCGGCCTGCGCACGATGCGTGACGACGGCGAGGGCCTCGTCGCCGAGGGCGTCACCTCGCTCGAGGAGGTGCTGCGCGTGACCCGCGAGTAGCCGCGCGCGCATGCCCGCCTACCGCTTCGAAGCGCTCGACGCCGCCGGCCGGACGACTACCGGCCTGCTCGAGGCCGACAACGCGAAGGCCGCGCGCGCGCAGCTGCGCGCGCAGGCGCTCGTGCCGCTCGAGGTCAGCGCCGTCGGCGCGGCGGCGAACGACGCCCGTGCGGTGCGCTTCGGCCGGCGGGTGTTCTCGTCGACCTCGCTCGCGGTGTGGACGCGCCAGCTCGCCGGCCTCGTCGGCTCCGGCCTGCCGCTCGAGCGTGCACTGACCGCGCTCGCCGACGAGGCCGAGGACAACCGCCAGCGCGAGCTCGTCGCCCACCTGAAGAGCGAGGTCAACGCCGGCAGCCCGTTCGCGCGCGCGCTCGCCAGCGCGCCGCGCGAGTTCGACGAGGTCTACCGTGCGGTCGTCGCGGCCGGCGAGCAGAGCGGCGCGCTCGGCGCCGTGCTCGAGCGCCTCGCCGACGACCTCGAGGAGCGGCAGGCGCTGAAGGCCAAGCTGATCGGCGCGACGCTGTACCCGGCGATCGTCTCGCTGATCGCGGTCGTGATCGTCGTCTTCCTCGTCACCTACGTCGTGCCGCAGGTCGCGAGCGTGTTCGCCGGCTCGAAGCGCGCGCTGCCGGCGCTGACGGTGGCGATGCTCGCGATCAGCGCCTTCGTGCGCTCGTACGGCTGGCTGGTGCTGCTCGCGCTGGCCGGCGGCGGCGTCGCGCTGATGCTGGCGCTGCGCAGCGACGCCTTCCGCCTGCGTTTCGACGCCGCGTGGCTCAAGCTGCCGCTCGTCGGGCGCTTGGCGCGCGGCTACAACGCGGCGCGCTTTTCCGGCACGCTCGCGATGCTCGCCGGCGCCGGCGTGCCGATCCTGAAGGCGCTGCAGGCGGCAGCCGAGACGCTCGCCAACCGGGCGCTGCGCGCCGACGCGATGGACGCGCTGGTCCAGGTGCGCGAGGGCGCACCGCTGGCCGCGGCGCTGGCGGCGAAGAAGCGCTTCCCGGGCCTGCTCGCGATGTTCGCGCGCCTGGGCGAACAGACCGGCCAGCTGCCGCAGATGCTCGCGCGCGCCGCCGCCCAGCAAAGCGCCGAGGTGCAGCGCCGCGCGCTCGCGCTGGCGACGATCCTCGAGCCGCTGCTGATCGTCGTGATGGGCGTGCTCGTGATGCTGATCGTGCTCGCGGTGCTGCTGCCGATCATCCAGCTCAACACCTGGGTGAGGTAATCCTCCCCCCGAAGCGCCTTCGGCGCCTCCCCCCAGGGGGCGCCGCCAGCAGACCGGCGGAGCCGGATCCGCGGCGGCTGCTGGAACGCTCGGCGTCCTGCGGCGCGATTGCCACCTCGAAACAAGCCCGGGCGCGCGTTTTGCTAGTCTCTGGCGTGCAGTTGTCGGGATTTCCCCCGCTGCTCGGGGCTTGAAACCGGGCCCGGTTTGCTTGAATCATTCGCAGGTGTGCAGGGTCTGGAGGTGTGCATGACGACGTCGCACGATCTCGTTCCGGTGGCCGATCGGCACGCGATCCCGATCGCGAAGATGCGAACCGTGTTCCGCGTCGACGACGTCGAGAAGCGCCTGCACAAGCTGCCGCCGAAGGAGCACGAGTCGCTGCGCGCCACCTACGAGCGCATGCTCGAGAAGGGCCCCGAGCGCTTCCAGGTCAAGCCCGGGGGTCTGCCGGCGATGGAGCATCTGTACGAGATGCTGCCGAACTTCCACGAGGTGCTCGACGACGTGAAGCGCCAGCTCGCGCTGTGCCACGACAGCGGCGACGCGCTCGAGATCACGCCGATGCTGCTGCTCGGCCCACCTGGCGTCGGCAAGACGCACTTCGCGCGCGAGGTCGCGCAGCTGCTAGGCACGGGCATGGGTTTCCTGTCGATGAGCTCGCTCACCGCCGGCTGGGTGCTCTCGGGCGCGTCGAGCCAGTGGAAGGGCGCGCGCCCGGGCAAAGTGTTCGAGACGCTCGTCGACGGCAACTACGCGAACCCGGTGATGGTCGTCGACGAGATCGACAAGGCGCGCGGCGAGCACGCCTACGACCCGCTCGGGGCGCTCTACAGCCTGCTCGAGCACGACACGGCGCACCACTTCACCGACGAGTTCGCCGAGGTCGCGATCGACGCCAGCCAGGTGATCTGGGTGGCCACCGCCAACGACGAGCGCGCGATTCCCGAGCCGATCCTCAACCGGATGAACGTCTACGCGGTACAGATGCCCGACCGCGACGCGGCGCGCGCGATCGCGCGCCGGCTGTACGCGAGCATCCGCGCCGCCCACGCGTGGGGCGAACGCTTCGAGCCCGAACCCGCCGAGGCCACGCTCGAGCGCATGAGCGAACTCGCGCCGCGCGAGATGCGCCGCGCGTGGATGACCGGCTTCGGCAACGCCAAGCTGGACGGCCGCGGCACCGTCGAGGTGCGCGACCTGCCCGAGCCGGGCACGAAACGCACCCCGATCGGGTTCGTGCACTGAGTCCCGCGGCTCCAGGCCGACCTGCGTCGGCCTGGACGGGACGAAGGACCCGAGCTCTGCCCGCGCGAGGCCTGCTCGCGACGGTGGGCCGCAGGGCGATGGCGGTGCCTGCGGGCGCAGGCCCGATTCGCGCTCGCCCCAACGTCGTCAATGCGCAAGCGGTGCCGACCGTGAAGACGGTTGCCGGGCACTGCCGCCACGACCGGTTCACGCTCGATGACGGCACCAGGTCCATGGCAAACGCTTTGCATCAACCCGGTCCGAAACCGTTCGCCTCGTCGTCGCCTGGACGATGCGACGTCGCCCGAGGGCGCCGCAAGCGCGGGCGTACCATCGCGGTCATGCCCGCGACACTCGACGGCCGCCTCGTCGTGGCCATCTCCTCGCGCGCGCTGTTCGACTTCGAGGACGAGAACCGCGTCTTCGAGGCGCACGACGACCGCGCCTACATGCACCTGCAGCTGCAGCGGCTCGACGAGCCGGCGCGCCCCGGCGTCGCGTTCTCGCTCGTGCGCAAGCTGCTCGCCTTCAACGGCACGGCGGCCGACCGCGATCGCGTCGAGGTCGTGATGCTGTCGCGCAACGACCCGGTGTCGGGCATGCGCGTGTTCCGCTCGGCGCGGCACTACGCGCTGCCGGTCGAGCGCGGCGTGTTCACGCGTGGCGAGAGCCCGTGGCGCTACCTGAAGCCGCTGAAGGCGAACCTGTTCCTGTCGGCCAACGACGCCGACGTCCGGCAGGCGCTCGCCGCCGGCGTGCCCGCCGCGCGCGTGTTCCCGCACAGCGCGCACGCCTCCGCGAACCACCCCGACGAGGTGCGCATCGCGTTCGACGGCGACGCCGTGCTCTTTTCCGACGAGGCCGAGCGCGTGTACCAGCGCGACGGTCTCGACGCGTTCCAGCACCACGAGACGGCGCAGGCGGCGACCCCGCTCACTCCCGGGCCGTTCAAGCCGCTGCTCGAGGCGCTGCACCGGCTGCAGCAGGAACCGGCGCGCGGCATGCGCATCCGCACCGCGCTCGTCACCGCGCGCAGCGCGCCGGCGCACGAGCGCGCGATCCGCACGCTGATGGCGTGGCACATCGACGTCGACGAGGCGATGTTCCTCGGCGGCCTGCCGAAGGGCGAGTTCCTGCGCGCCTTCGACCCCGATTTCTTCTTCGACGACCAGACCGGCCACGTCGAGCACGCCGCGGCGCACGTGCCGGCTGGGCACGTCGCGGCGGGCGTCGTCAACGAGCCGGCCGCCGCGGCCACCGACACGGCCGCCGCGGCGTGCTGACGCTGCTGCGGCGGCTGTGGCAGCCGCGCCGGCCGCTGTTCTGGCTGTGGATCGCGTTCAACGTGCTGTCGTCGGTCTTCGGCTGGGCGATGCGCTGGCCGGGGTTGAACGCCGCCGGCGTCACGCTGCTGGGCGCGCTCGCGCTCGCCAACCTGGCGGCGTCGCTCGTCGTGCTGTGGCGACTCGTCGCCCGCGCCCCCGATCAGCCGTAGCGGCGCAACGCGTCGAGGTCGAGCACGCGCACGCCACCGTACTCGACGCGGATCAGCCCGCCCGCCTGCAGGTGCTGCAGCGCCACGTTGACGCGCTGGCGCGACAGGCCGACGAGGTAGCCGATCTCCTGCTGCGTGATGCGCAGCAGGTCGCCCACGCCGGGATAGAGCACGGGGTGGAACAGCGCGGCGAGGCTGCGCGCGACGCGCTGGTCGGGCTGCGTCAGGCGGTCGATCTCGCGCGCGCCGATGAACTGCCCGAGCCGCTCGTTGAGCTGCATCATCACGAAGCGGTTGAAGCCGATGCTGCGGTCGAGCAGCCAGTCGAAGGTCTGCACCGTGATGCCGGCGACGACACTGCGCCGCAGCGCCAGGATGTTGTAGCGGTACGGCTCGTGCTTGAGCACCGTGCCCTCGCCGAACCACCCGCCCGGCGGCACGCCGGTGAACGTGATCGGCACGCCGAGCGCGGTGTCGTTGCTCATCTTCAGCAGCCCGTCGATGAGGCCGAACCAGTACGTCACCGGCCGGCCGACGCGGCAGACGAACTCGCCCGCCTCGACCTGCACCGCGCGCAGGTCCGCCTCGGCGACGGTGCGCTCGTCGGCGCGCAACGTGCGCAGCCACGGAATGCCCTGCAACTCGTCGGCCGTCAGCGCGCGCGAACGCGCCCGCAGCGGCGCCGGCACCGCAGCGGGGACGGCGTCTACGGGAAAGGCCGCATAGGACATCCCCGAAGATTGTCGTCGTAACGACAAGCCGGCGTCAAACTTCTTCTCACAATCGCGCTTCTCATCACGGTTGGTGAGCGCGACCGCGCGCCGACCCCCAGGAGGCCCACGTGACGGCAACGTTCCCCCGCTTGCTGCTCGAACACGCCGTGAAGCGCCCGCAGGCGCCCGCGTTGCGCGAAAAGGTCTACGGCATCTGGCAGACGCTGACCTGGGCCGAACTCGCGACGCTCGTGCGACAGATGGCGTGCGGCTTCGCACAGGCCGGCCTGAAGCGCGGCGACCACATCGTGATCGTCGGCGAGAACCGCCCGCGCCTGTACGCCAGCATGCTCGCCGCGCAGTCCCTCGGCGCGGTGCCAGTGCCGCTGTACCAGGACGCCGTGGCCGCCGAGTTCGTCTACCCGATCAACAACGCCGACGTGGCGTTCGCCGTCGTCGAGGACCAGGAGCAGGTCGACAAGATGCTCGAGCTGCGCGCCCAGTGCCCGCAGCTCGCCCGCGTCTGGTACGACGAGCCGCGGGGCTTGCGCAACTACGGCGATCCCGGGCTGGCGTCGCTCGACGTGCTGCTCGCCGCCGGCGCCGAGCACGACAAGAACCACCCTCGCCTGTTCGACGACGAGGTCGCGAAGGTGCAGCCGCACGACGTCGCGGCGATGTTCTTCACCTCGGGCACCACCGGCAACCCGAAGGGAGTCGTGCACACGCACCACACGCTGCTCGACCGCGGCGCGGCCGGCGCGCGCTTCGACAAGCTCACCGACAAGGAAGAGGTGCTCGCCTACCTGCCGCCGGCATGGATCGGGCAGAACATCTTCAGCTACGCCCAGTGGCTCGCATGCGGCTACGTCGTCAACTGCCCCGAGTCGTCGGCCACCGTGATGATCGACCTCAAGGAGATCGGGCCGACGTACTACTTCGCCCCACCCCGCGTGTTCGAGGGGCTGCTCACCAGCGTGATGATCCGCATGGAAGACGCCGGCGCGATCAAGCGCTGGCTGTTCCACAAGTACATGGACCTCGCGAAGCGCGTCGGCCCGGCCCTGATGGACGGCAGGCCCGTGGGCGGCTTCGACAAGCTCAACTACACGCTGGGCAACCTGCTGATCTACGGCCCGCTGCGCAACACGCTGGGTCTGAACCGCGTGCGCGTGGCCTACACCGCGGGCGAGGCGATCGGCCCCGACCTGTTCACGTTCTACCGCTCGATCGGCATCAACCTCAAGCAGCTCTACGGCTCGACCGAGACCGCCGTGTTCGTCTGCCTGCAGCCCGACCACGAGGCCAAGGCCGACACGGTGGGCGTGCCGATCGAGGGCGTCGAAATCAAGCTGGCCGACAACGGCGAGATCCTGGTGAAGTCGCCCGGGCTGCTGAAGGAGTACTACAAGAACCCGGCCGCCACCGCCGAGGTGCTGACGCCAGACGGCTGGTACCACACCGGGGACGCCGGCTTCCTCGACGCCGGCGGGCACCTGAAGATCATCGACCGCGCGAAGGACGTCGGCCGCATGGCCGACGGCTCGATGTTCGCGCCCAAGTACATCGAGAACAAGCTCAAGTTCTTCCCGCACATCAAGGAGGCGGTGGCCTTCGGCGACCGGCGCGACAAGGTCTGCGCCTTCGTCAACATCGACTTCGAGGCGGTGGGCAACTGGGCCGAGCGGCGCAACCTGCCGTACGCCGGCTACACCGACCTCGCCGGCAAGAAGGAAGTGCTCGAGCTGATCCGCGAGTGCGTCGAGAAGGTCAACGCCGACCTCGCCGCCGACGAGAAGCTCGCCGGCAGCCAGGTCAGCCGCTTCCTCGTGCTGCACAAGGAGCTCGACGCCGACGACGGCGAGCTCACGCGCACGCGCAAGGTGCGCCGCGGCTACATCGGCGACAAGTACCAGGTGCTGGTCGATGCGATGTACGGCGGCAAGGGCGAGCAGTACATCGAGACGCAGGTCAAGTTCGAGGACGGGCGCACCGGCAGCGTGTCGGCGACGCTGAAGATCGTCGACGTCAAGACGTTCCCGGCCGTTCGGAGGGCAGCATGAACGCCGTTGCCGAACCGGTCGCGACCGCCGCCGCGCAGGCACCGGCCGCCGCCGAAGGCGGCCGCAGGCGCCGCCAGGGCGACGTGATCCTGGAAGTGAAGAACATCAGCCTGCGCTTCGGCGGCGTCAAGGCGCTGACCGACATCAGCTTCGACGTGCGCGAGCACGAGGTGCGCGCCATCATCGGCCCGAACGGCGCCGGCAAGAGCTCGATGCTCAACTGCATCAACGGCGTCTACACGCCGCAGGAGGGCTCGATCACGTTCCGCGGCAAGACCTTCAGCCACATGAACTCGCGCCAGGTCGCCGAGATGGGCGTGGCGCGCACGTTCCAGAACCTGGCGCTGTTCAAGGGCATGAGCGTGATCGACAACATCATGACCGGCCGCAACCTGAAGATGAAGACGAACATCTTCCAGCAGGCCATCCGCTGGGGTGCGGCCGAACGCGAGGAGGTCGAGCACCGCGAGTTCGTCGAGAAGATCATCGACTTCCTTGAGATCCAGGCGTACCGCAAGACGCCGGTGGGCCGCCTGCCGTACGGGCTGCAGAAGCGCGTCGACCTCGGCCGCGCGCTCGCGATGGAGCCGCAGGTGCTGCTGCTCGACGAGCCGATGGCCGGCATGAACGTCGAGGAGAAGCAGGACATGAGCCGCTTCATCCTCGACGTCAACGACGAGTTCGGCACGACGATCGTGCTGATCGAGCACGACATGGGCGTGGTCATGGACATCTCCGACCGCGTCGTCGTGCTCGACTACGGCAAGAAGATCGGCGACGGCACGCCCGACGAGGTGCGCGCCAACGAGGACGTGATCCGCGCGTACCTCGGCACGAGCCACTGACAAGGGAGCCGGCGATGGGTTTTTTCCTCGAAGCGCTGATCGGCGGCCTGATGACGGGCATGCTGTATTCGCTGATTGCGCTCGGCTTCGTGCTGATCTTCAAGGCCTCGGGCGTCTTCAACTTCGCGCAGGGCGCGATGGTGCTGTTCGC
>JALOSD010000150.1 GCA_025458585.1 Burkholderiaceae bacterium
CCGTCACCGTCGTCGAGGCGCTGCTTGACGACGTCTGGCTCGACCTCGACGAACTGTGCCGCGCCGCCGGCGTCAGCGCGCCCTGGGTGCGCGAGCGCGTGGCCGAGGGCTTTGTCGTTGCGCGCTCGTACGGCCCGGCAGACGCCTGGCGCTTCGACGCGACAGCGCTCGAGCGCGTGCGCTGCATGGCGCAGGTCGAGCGCGACTTCGACGCCGTGCCCGAACTCGCCGCGCTGGTGGCCGACCTGCACGACGAGCTCGCGCGGCTGCGCGCAAGGCTGCGCGCGCTCGGCGTCGAGTGAGCCGCTCGCGCGGCCAGCGATGGCCGGTGCGCGACGGCCGCGCCGTCGTGGCGGCGGCGGTGCCGAGACCCGGCGTATAACGCGGGCCATGCCCATCAAGCACGACCCCAAGACGCAGTGGAACGTCGGCTACTGGCTGCTGGCGCTGATGGCGCTGCTCAGCCTGCAGAACCTGTGGCAGAGCGCGAGCACCGTCGAGGCGGTGCCGTACAGCCAGTTCGAGCAGGCGCTCGCCGAGGGGCGCGTGGCCGAGGTGATCGTCGGCGAGACGACGGTCACCGGCAAGCTGAAGACGCCCGACCCCGGCGGCAAGACGACGATCGTGGCCAACCGCGTCGAGCCGGCGCTCGCCGAGCGGCTGTCGCAGTACGACGTGCCGTACACGCGCATCGTGCAGAGCACGCTGCTGCGCGACCTGTTGAGCTGGGTCGTGCCGGCGGCCGTGTTCTTCGGCCTGTGGTTCTTCGTCATCCGCCGCGTCGTCGAGAAGCAGGGCATGGGCGGCTTCATGAGCATCGGCAAGAGCCACGCCAAGGTCTACGTCGAGAAGGACACCGGCGTGACCTTCGCCGACGTCGCCGGCGTCGACGAGGCGAAGGCCGAGCTGCAGGAGATCGTCGCCTTCCTGAAGGACCCGCAGGGCTACGGGCGGCTGGGCGCGCGCATGCCCAAGGGCGTGCTGCTCGTCGGGCCGCCGGGCACCGGCAAGACGCTGATCGCGAAGGCGGTGGCGGGCGAGGCCGGCGTGCCGTTCTTCAGCATCAGCGGCAGCGAGTTCGTCGAGATGTTCGTCGGCGTCGGCGCGGCGCGCGTGCGCGACCTGTTCGAGCAGGCGCGGCAGAAGGCGCCGGCGATCATCTTCATCGACGAGCTCGACGCGCTCGGCCGCGCGCGCGGCATCGCGAGCCCGATCGGCGGCCACGACGAGCGCGAGCAGACGCTGCAGCAGCTGCTCGTCGAGCTCGACGGCTTCGACAGCTCGAGCGGCCTCGTGCTGCTCGCGGCGACGAACCGGCCCGAGATCCTCGACCCCGCGCTGCTGCGCGCCGGGCGCTTCGACCGCCAGGTGCTCGTCGACCGGCCCGACAAGACCGGCCGCGTCGCGATCCTGAAGGTGCACAGCAAGAAGATCCGGCTCGCCGCCGGCGTCGATCTCGAGCAGGTCGCGCAGCTGACGACCGGCTTCTCGGGTGCCGACCTCGCGAACCTGTGCAACGAGGCGGCGCTCGCGGCGACGCGGCGCGGTGCCGTCGACGTGACGCTCGACGACTTCACCGTCGCCGTCGAGCGCATCGTCGCCGGCCTCGAGAAGCGCAACCGCGTGCTGAACCCGCGCGAGCGCGAGATCGTCGCGTACCACGAGATGGGTCACGCGCTGGTGGCGATGTCGCTGCCGGGCAGCGACCCGGTGCACAAGGTGTCGATCATCCCGCGCGGCATCGGCGCGCTCGGCTACACGATCCAGCGCCCGACCGAGGACCGCTTCCTGATGACGCGCGAGGAGCTCGAGCGCAAGATCATGGTGCTGCTCGGCGGCCGCGCGGCCGAGAAGCTGGTGTTCGGCCACCTGTCGACCGGCGCCGCCGACGACCTGGCGAAGGTCACCGACATCGCGCGCGACATGGTGATGCGCTACGGCATGGTCGAGGACCTCGGCTACGTCGCCTACGAGGCCGAGCGGCCGCGCTTCCTCGAGGTGCCCGCGCTCGCGCCGGGCGGCTTCACGCCGAGCCCGGCGACCCAGGAGCGCATCGACGAGGCGGTGCGCCACATCGTGATGCACGCGTTCGAAGGTGCGAGCGCGATCCTGCAGCGCCACCGCGACGTGCTCGAGCGCTGCGCGCGCGAACTGCTCGCGCACGAGACGCTCGACGAGGCGGCGCTCAACGCGCTCGCCGGCGGCGTGCGCGCTACGGCACCCGCCTGAACCGCAGGTAGGCGACGAGCCCGCCGTCGGCGGCGTTGGCGAGCTCGAGCTGGCCGCCCATGCGGTGCATCGACTTCTCGACGATCGCCAGCCCCAGGCCGGCGCCGGTGGCCGCGGTGCGCGCGGCGTCGCCGCGGTAGAACGGCGTCGTCAGCTGCGGCAGCTTCGGCGGCGGCACGCCGGGGCCGCGGTCGCGCACGGCGACGACGATCCACGGCCCGTCGCGCGTGTAGCCGACCTCGACGTCGGCGATGCCGCTGGCGGGGTCGCGCGCATAGCGGCGCGCGTTCTCGAACAGGTTGCCGAACACGCGCGCGAGCTCGGTCTCGTCGCCCATCACCATCAGGTCGATCGCGAGCTTCGACCTCACGCGAAGTTCGGCCGGCTCGCGCAGCGCGGCGATCTCGCGGTCGACGAGCGCGGCGATCGCCACCGGCTGCAGCTGCGTGTGCCCGGGGCGCGCGTAGTCCATGAACTTGTCGATGATCGCGTCGAGCTGGTCGATGTCGCTCGCCATGTTGCGCCGCGCCTCCTCGTCGGCGACGCTCATCTCGGCCTCGAGGCGCAGGCGCGCGAGTGGCGTGCGCAGGTCGTGGCTGATGCCGGCGAGCATCACGGCGCGGTCCTCCTCGACCTTCGCGAGCTCGCGCGCCATGCGGTTGAAGCCCATGTTGACCTGGCGGATCTCGTGCGTCATCGTGTCCTCATCGAGGCGCGACTCGTACTCGCCCTCGCGGATGCGGCTGGCGGCGAACGACAGCTCCTGCAGCGGCCGGTTGATCAGGCGCGCGATCGTGACCGAGCCGAGCACGGTGGCCAGCAGCGCGATGCCGATCCACACGAACCAGGTGCCCGGCGTCAGCGACTCGATGCGCGTGGCCTCGGCCTGCAGCCAGTACGGGTCGTCCTCGATCGTGAAGCCGACCCACAGCCCCGGCTGGCCGTTGACGCTGCGCGCGAGGATCGAATACTGGTCGAGACGCGCGCGCAGCTCGTTGGCGACGCGGCGCGTGAAGCGGTCGACGCCGAAGGGCTCCCACGTGTCGCCGGGCTCGCGCGGCAGCACCTTGATCGCCTCCTGGTCGCTCATCGTCTTGACGACGGCGACGCGGTCGATCGGGTCGCTGTAGCGCAGCGCGGCGCGCGAGAGGTTGACCAGGCTCGCGATCTCCTGCGCCGCCTGCACCGCGCGCGGCTCGATCTCGAGCGCGCGCAGCGTCTGCACCCAGGCGAAGATGCCGCCGCCGAGCAGCAGCGCGAGCAGCATGAAGGTGCGCCAGAACAGGCTGAGCGCGAACGGGCCGCGGTGCATGCGGATCAGACGGCGACGGACGACGTACGACGGGTGGAAGGCGGCGCGGGTGCCGCCGCGAGATCATCCCTCATGCCGGGCTGCGCCGGCACGGCGCGGTGCTCAGGCCGCGCCGTCGGGCACGAAGACGTAGCCGACGCCCCACACCGTCTGGATGTAGCGCGGCTGCGCCGCGTCGGGCTCGATCATCTTGCGCAGGCGGCTGATCTGAACGTCGAGACTGCGGTCGAAGGGCTCGAACTCGCGCCCGCGCGCGAGCTGCGCGAGCTTGTCGCGGCTCAACGGCTGGCGCGGGTGGCGCACGAGCGCCTTGAGCATCGAGAACTCGCCGGTGGTCAGCGGGATCTGCTCGCCGTCCTTCGTCAACCGGCGCAGCGAGAGGTCGAACTCGAACGGCCCGAAGGTGACGACCTGCGGCTCCTTGGACGGCGCGCCCGGCGCCTCGGCCGGCGGGCGGCGGCGCAGCACGGCGTTGATGCGCGCGAGCAGCTCGCGCGGGTTGAAGGGCTTGGGCAGGTAGTCGTCGGCACCGACCTCGAGGCCGACGATGCGGTCGACGTCCTCGACCTTGGCGGTCAGCATGATGATCGGCGTGCGGTCGTTCGACGCGCGCAGCCGGCGGCAGATCGACAGCCCGTCCTCGCCGGGCAGCATCAGGTCGAGCACGATGAGGTCGATCGTCTCGCGCGTCATCAGCTTGTTCAGCGCCTTCGCGTCCTCGGCGAGCAGCACCTCGAAGCCCTCCTGCGACAGGTAGCGGCGCAGCAGATCGCGGATGCGCGCGTCGTCGTCGACGACGACGATGCGGTCGGGGCGGTGGTTGGCGGCGGTCTGCATCGACGGCTCCGGATTTGTAACAAGCGCATTGTGCGGGTCGCACCGAAGCGGTATCGGCCGTGCCTGACCGTCTGTTACATCTCTTGCGCCGCCCGGCGCGCGGCGCCGGCGGTCAACGCAATTCCGTCACGGCGCGCTATGGTCGGGAGGTTCGCGCGCCGTGCGCGAGCACCCGATCGGAGGACGATGCCATGCATTCACGACCCTTCCCGCGCGCGCTGCGCCGCCTCGCGGCCGCCGCCGGTCTGGCGACGGCGCTCGCCGCGTCGGCCCATTCGCGACGACGCGCGAGGGCCCCGACGCCACCGGCGTGCAAAACGAGCTCAAGCGTGCGCTCGACGCCGCGCTCGCCGAGGCGAAGCGCGTTGCGCAGCCGCAGCAGGTCGAGGTGTCGACCGGCAACTTCTCGCTGTATCCGCGCTACGCGCCGAAGGGTGGCACGATCGCGGGCTGGGTCGGCCGCGCCGAGCTCGTCGTGCAGGGCCGCGACATGGCCACGATCGGCGCGCTGAGCGGGCGCATCACGACGATGAGCGTGGCCGGCGTCGGCCACCGGCTGTCGCGCGAGGCGCAGCGCCAGGTCGAGGCCGAGGTCACGGCGCAGGCGATCGCGCGTTTCCGCGCGCTCGCCGGCGAGCTTTCGAAGCAGTTCGGCTACGCGGGCTACGCGCTGCGCGAGGTCAGCGTCAACACGTCGGGCGACGGCGACCACCCGATGCCGGTGATGCGCGCCGGCGGCATGGTCGCCGCCGCCGACGCGGCGCCGCTGCCGGTCGAGCCCGGCAAGGGCAGCGTCAGCGCGAGCGTCAACGGCTCGGTGCAGATGCAGTGATGCCGTGACGCCCCGCGGCGCGCGGCGCGCGGGCCGCGGGCGCGCCGCCTACTGCGCGACCCAGCCGCCGTCGACGTTGATCGCCGCGCCACGCAGGTTGTCGGCGCCCGGCGAGCAGAGGAACACCGCAAGATCGCCGAGCTGCTCGGGCGTCGTGAACTGCAGCGACGGCTGCTTCTCGCCGAGCAGGTCGCGCTGCGCCTGCTCGACCGCGATGCCTTCGCGCGCCGCGCGCGCGTCGATCTGCTGCTGCACGAGCGGCGTCAGCACCCAGCCCGGGCAGATCGCGTTGACGGTGATGCCGGTCGTCGCCGTCTCGAGCGCGACCGCCTTCGTGAAGCCGACGATGCCGTGCTTCGACGCGACGTAGGCCGACTTCTGCGCCGACGCCACCAGCCCGTGCGCCGACGCGATGTTGATCACGCGCCCCCAGTTGCGCGCGCGCATGCCGGGGATCGCGAGCCGCGTCGTGTGGAACGCCGAGCTCAGGTTGATCGCGATGATCGCGTCCCAGCGCTCGGGCGGGAAGTCCTCGACCTTGGCGACATGCTGGATGCCGGCGTTGTTGACGAGCACGTCGACGCCGCCGAACTCGGCCGCGGCCATCGCCATCATCGACTCGATGTCGCCCGGGCGGCTCATGTCGGCGCCGTGGTAGCCCAGGCGCGCGCCCGCCTTCAATTCGGCGCCGACCGCGGCGCGCGCGCCGTCGATGTCGCCGAAGCCGTTGAGCACGACGTTGGCGCCCTGGCGCGCCAGCGCCTTCGCGACGCCGAGCCCGATCCCGCTCGTCGAGCCGGTGACGAGCGCCGTTTTGCCTTGCAGCATGTCTGGTCCTCCTTGCGGTTGCTACCATCGATTATCGATGTCGACCCCTTCGCGTCCATGACAACCTCCTCATTCGAGCCCCGCCTGAACCACGTTCAGTGCGTGCGCCCCGGCAGCCTGCACCGCATGGCGTACTGGGAGTGGGGCGACGCCGCGAACGGGCACGTCGTCGTGTGCGTGCACGGCCTCAGCCGCCAGGGGCGCGACTTCGACACGCTGGCGCGCGCGCTCGCCGCCGAGCGGCGCGTCGTGTGCGTCGACGTCGTCGGCCGCGGACGGTCGGACTGGCTCGACGACCCGATGGGCTACACGGTGCCGCACTACGTCGCCGACATGGTCACGCTGCTCGCGCGGCTCGATGCGCGGCGCGTCGACTGGGTCGGCACGTCGATGGGCGGGCTGATCGGCCTCGGCGTCGCCGCGCTCGCGAACGCGCCGATCGGGCGCCTCGTGCTCAACGACGTCGGGCCGACGCTCGAGCCCGCGGCGATCGCGCGCATTGGCGCCTACCTCGGCCAGCCGGTGCGCTGGGCCTCGCTCGACGAGGCGGCCGACGCGCTGTTCGCGATCTCGCGGGGCTTCGGCCCGCACACGCGCGAGCAGTGGCTGGCGCTGACGGCGCCGCAGCTCAAGACCGACGGCGCCGGCGGCTTCGTGCCGCATTACGACCCGCGCATCGCGCTGCCCTTCCGTGCCGTCGCGCCCGAGCTCGCCGCCGCCGGCGAGGCGGCGCTGTGGGCCGCGTACGACCGTGTGGCGTGCCGCGCGCTGCTGCTGCGCGGCCGCGAGTCGGACCTGCTGTCGCACGCCACCGCGCTCGCGATGACGCGCCGCGGGCCGCAGGCGACGCTCGAGCGACGTCGACGCGGCCGGCGCCGACGGTGCGCGCGCCGAGACCGCGGCGCTCGAACGTGCACGCGCCTTCACCGAGCCGCTGCTCGCCTCGCAGCTGCTCGACACCGGCGAGAACGCGTGGGCGCACGCCGAAGGCGTGGCCGCGATCCTGCGCTCGATCGGCGCCTCGCCGTCGATGCAGGCCGCGGCCTACCTCGTCTACGCCGGCGACTACCTGCAAAGGCCCGACGAGGTCGTCGCGAAGGCGTTCGGCGAGTCCTATGCTGCGCTCGTCGCGGCGACGCGGCGGCTGGTGCAGATCCAGCGCGCGGCGCGCGACGCGCAGCTCGGCGCCGACCAGCGCGCGCTGCAGACCGAGCGCGTGCGCAAGATGCTGCTCGCGTTCTCGCGCGACCTGCGCGTCGTGCTGCTGCGCCTCGCCTCGCGCCTGCAGACGCTGCGCTGGCACGCGCAGACGAAGACGCCATGCCCGCACGCGCTCGCGCTCGAGACGCAGCAGGTGTTCGCGCCGCTGGCGAACCGGCTCGGCATCTGGCAGGTCAAGTGGGAGCTCGAGGACCTGGCGTTCCGCTTCCTGCAGCCCGACGAGTACAGGCGCATCGCGCGCCTGCTCGACGAGAAGCGCAGCGAGCGCGAGGCGCACCTCGAGGCGCTGCGCGGCCAGCTCACCGCCGAGCTCGCCCGCGCGGGCGTGGCGGCCACCGTGCAGGCGCGGCCCAAGCACCTCTACAGCATCTGGAGGAAGATGCAGGGCAAGCGGCTCGGCTTCGAGCGCGTGCTCGACCTGCGCGCGCTGCGCGTGCTGGTGGCCGACGTGCCGCAGTGCTACGCGGCGCTGGCGGCGGTGCACCAGCGCTACGTGCCGGTCGACGGCGAGTTCGACGACTACATCGCGCGGCCGAAGCCCAACGGCTACCAGTCGCTGCACACCGTCGTGCTCGACGACGAGCGCCGGCCGGTGGAGGTTCAGATCCGCACGCACGCGATGCACGAGCACGCGGAGTTCGGCGTCGCCGCGCACTGGGCCTACAAGGAGGCGGGCGCGCGCGGCTACGCGGGGGTGAGTGCCGCCGGCGAGTTCGAGGAGCGCGTCGCCGAGGCGCGCAAGGCCGTGCTGCGCCAGCTGCTCGCGTGGGAGCGCGACTTCGTGCATCAGGAGGGCGCGGCCGCCGGCGCCGCGTTCGACGACCGCATCTACGTCTTCACGCCGCAGGCGGCGGTCGTCGAACTGCCGGCCGGCGCGACGCCGGTCGACTTCGCCTACAGCCTGCACACCGACCTCGGCCACCGCTGCCGTGGCGCGCGCGTCGACGGCGCGATGGTGCCGCTGAACACGCCGCTGGCCAACGGGCAGACGGTCGAGGTCGTCGCCGCGAAGGAAGGCGGCCCGTCGCTCGACTGGCTCAACGCCGACCTCGGCTACCTCGCGAGCCACCGCGCCAAGTCGAAGGTGCGCGCGTGGTTCAACGCGCTCGCGCAGCAGCAGACGATCGCGCGCGGCCGCGAGGCGGTCGAGAAGCTCCTGCAGCGCGAGGGCAAGACGGCGGTCAAGCTCGACGACCTCGCGTCGCGGCTGGGCTTTCGCAACGCGGCGGCGCTGTTCGAGGTCGTCGGCAAGGACGAGTACTCGCTGCGCCACGTCGAGCAGCTGCTGCGACCGGCCGAGCCGGCGCCGGCGGCCGACGAGACGGTCGCGCTGAAGCGACCGCGCGCCGAGGAGGCCGGCGGGCGCGGCGGCGTGCTCGTCGTCGGCGTCGAGTCGCTGCTGACCACGCTCGCGCGCTGCTGCCGCCCGGCCCCGCCCGAGCTCGCCCGAGCGCGTGCTCGCGGTCGCGTGGGGCCGCGAGCGCGCCGGCGACGCGGCGCTCTACGCCGTCGACGTCGTCGTCGAAGCCGCCGACCGCCCCGGGCTGCTGCGCGACATCTCGGAGGTGTTCGCGAAGGAGAAGACCAACGTCACCGGGGTGCACACGCAAAGCGTGAAGGACGCGAGGCGGCACCGCGTGGATGACGTTCACCGTCGAGGTCACCGACGCGTCGCGCCTGCAGCACGTGCTCGCCCAGATCGCGCGCGTCGGCGGCGTGCGCCGGGCGCGGCGCAAATGAGACCGCAAATGAGACCGCTCGATCTTGGCTATACTCTCGCCTCTTCAGGCGCGTAGCTCAGCTGGTTAGAGCACCACCTTGACATGGTGGGGGTCGTTGGTTCGAGTCCAATCGCGCCTACCAAGAGCTCAGCTGGTTAGAGCACCACCTTGACATGGTGGGGGTCGTTGGTTCGAGTCCAATCGCGCCTACCAAGCTTCCAGAAGACGGCAAGACGGACGAGGGCTCGGCGGGATCGCCGAGCCCTTCGTCCTTGTTGACGCGTTTGCGGCTCAGCGGCCCGACAGGCGATCGCCGTCCGGGCTCGCGCCGCCGGCCAGCAGCGCCTCGATCTGCTCGTCCTTGCGTTTCCACAAGTCGAGCAGCCAGCGCTGCACCGTCATCCGGTAGTGGGCGTCGGCCACGTAGTCGCCATGCGCCACCTCGCGCGGGATTGGCAGGCGCTGCGCGCGCACGACGACGCGGCCGACGTCGCCGCGCAGGAACTGCCAGAACGTCGGGGCGCCTTCGGGGTAGACGATCGTCAGGTCGAGC
>JALOSD010000151.1 GCA_025458585.1 Burkholderiaceae bacterium
CGGCACCGCTGCGCCGCCGCTCGGGCGGCAGCGACAATCCGGCGCCCGCCGCCGTTCGCCGGCGCCCGCACGGGCCGCATGAGCTTGCCGCTTCCGTCGCCGTCCCCGCTCGCCACTCGCCTGCGCGCTGCCGCCGTCGCCACCGCAGCGGCCGTCGCGCTGCCGCCGATGGTCGCGTGGAGCCTGCCGCCGACGTCGACCTTCTTCAACCAGGCCTCGGCGCTCGGTCTGTGGGGCGTCGCGATTGCCGTCGCGTGGCCGGCGCTCGCCGGGCGCCACCTTGTGCGCGCGACGTGGCCGCTGCTTACGGTCATCGCGACGGTTGCGCTGCTCGCGCTCGCCGGCTGGCTCGCCGGGCCGCTGCCGTCGAGTCTCGCGACGGCGCCGGTCGCCGTGCTGGGGGCGGCTGCCGTCGCGCTGCTCGCCGGCGCCGCCGCGGGCCCGCGCGGGCCGATGCTGCAAGGTCTGCTGTGGGGGCTCGTGCTCGCCGGGCTCGCCAGCGCGTGCGTGGCGCTGGTGCAGGTCTTCGCGCCCGGCTGGGCTGACGGCGAGCTCGTCGCGCGCACGACGATGCCCGGCCGTGCGCTGGGCAACCTGCGGCAGCCGAACCACCTGGCGACGCTGCTGCTGTGGGCGGCGATCGCTCACGCGCGGCGCCGGCGGCGACCCGTCGAGCTCACGCTTCGCCGTCTGGGCCAACGCGTGGGCGCTCGTCGAGCAGCACCCTTGGACCGGTGTCGGCTTCGGGCGCTTCAACTTCGCGTGGTCGCTGACACCGTTCCCTGACCGCCCGGTCGCGTTCTTCGACCACGTGCACAACCTGCCGCTGCAGTTCGCCGTCGAGCTCGGCGTGCCGCTGGCGCTGCTGCTGACGGCGCTGCTGCTGGTCGGCGGCGGGCGACGCGGCGCGACGCGCGCTGCTCGCGATGCTGCTGCTCGTCGGGCTGCACAGCCTGCTCGAGTACCCGCTGTGGTACGTGCACCTCCTGCTGCCCGCGTGCTGGATGTTCGGCGCCAGCCTGGCCCGCGCGCCTGACACGACCGCGGCGCCGGCGCGTCGCGCCGCCGGCACACCCGGCGCCGCTCGCGCAACGCATCGCCGACGGCCAGCGCGGCCTCGCCTTCGCCCACCACGCCCATTACGCTTCCGCGACCGCGGCGGCCACGCCGGTGGCGCTCAGGCTCGAGGCGATCGACCACGCCGCCTACCACCTGCTCGACACGCGGCTGATGATCGCCTGGGCGCAAGCGCTCGACGAGGTCGGCGATGCGGACGGCGCGCGCCACCTCGCGCAGCGGCTGCGCGAGTTCCGCAACCCGGCGGCGCGCGCCTTCTTCTCGCCGTGCGACGACGCCGGCGTGCCCGACGAGACGACGCCGTTCCAGTGCCTGCCGCCCGCCGTCGAGCTCGGCTGGCGCGACTTCGTGCACCGCCGCGCAGGCGCGCTCGCTCAGCCGGGGTCGGATGCCACCCAGTGACCCGACTTGCCGCCGAGCTTCTCGAGCAGGCGCACTTCGGTGATCACCATGCCGCGGTCGACCGCCTTGCACATGTCGTAGACCGTCAGCAGCCCGACCTGCACCGCGGTGAGCGCCTCCATCTCGACGCCGGTGCGCCCGAGCGTCTCGACCTGCGCCGTGCAGTGCACGGCGTGCGCCGCCTCGTCGAGCGCGAAGTCGACGGCGACTTTCGTCAGCGCGAGGGGGTGGCACAGCGGGATCAGGTCGGCGGTGCGCTTGGCGCCCTGGATGGCCGCGATGCGCGCGATGCCGATCACGTCGCCCTTCTTCGTCGTGCCGCCTGCGACGAGCGCGAAGGTCGCCGGCTGCATGCGGATCGTGCCGGTGGCGCGGGCGACGCGGTGCGTCGCCTCCTTCGCCCCGACGTCGACCATGTGCGCCTGGCCGTGGCGGTCGAAGTGGGTCAGCGGGGTGTTCATCCGGAAACGATCGGGCAACGGGGCAGTGAGATGATAGCGACGCCGGCGGGTTGAACCCGGCGGCTCGACCACGATCGAACCGGGCGTCACCATGCCCGCGCACGCTTGACCAAGACCCCCCTCGTTCACCTGCTCGCGGCGGCGCTGATCGCCACCGGGCTGCCGGTGTCGGCGCCGCAGGCGCAGGTGCGCCTGCCCTCGCTCGGTGACTCGGTGTCCGACGATTTCGGCGTCGGCGCCGAGCGGCGCCTGGGCGAGCGCATCATGCGCGAGATCCGGCGCGACCCGGCCTATCTCGACGATCCGCCGCTGCTCGACTACGTGCAGTCGCTCTGGGCGCCGCTGCTGGAGGTGGCGCGCGCGCGCGGCGACATCGGCCCCGACACCGACCCGGCGTTCGCTTGGGAGGTGTTCCTCGTGCGCGACCGCAGCGTCAACGCGTTCGCGCTGCCGGGCGGCTTCGTCGGCGTGCACCTCGGGCTGATCGCGATGACGACGGCGCGCGACGAGCTCGCGTCGGTGATGGCGCACGAGCTGGCGCACGTCACGCAGCGCCACATCGCACGCGGCATGACGAACGCGCAGCAGCAGAGCCTGGTCGGCCTGGCGGCGATGATCCTCGGCATGCTCGCGGCGACCCGTGCCGGCGGCGCCGACGTGGCGCAGGCCGTGATCGTCGGCAGCCAGGCGGCGATGGCGCAGGGCCAGCTCAACTACTCGCGCGACATGGAACGCGAGGCCGACCGCATCGGCTGGGGCATGTTCGTCGGCGCCGGCTTCGCGCCGTCGGGCATGGCGAACATGTTCGAGCGCCTCGACCAGGCGTCGCGGCTCGTCGACAACAACGCCTTCCCGTACCTGCGCACGCACCCGCTGACGGTCGAGCGCATCGGCGAGGCACGCGCGCGGCTCGAAGGCATCGACGCGCCCTCCTCGCCGGCGGCGAACGTGTTCGAGCACGCGCTGATGCGCGTGCGCGCCCGCGTGCTGATGGACACCCGCGTCGAGGCGCTGCGCCGCGTGCAGGACCTGCAGCCGGCGGCCGACGCGACGCCGGTCGACCGGCTGGCCGTGCTCTACGGCAACGCGCTCGCGTCGCTGCTGCTGCGCGAGCCGGCGGCGGCCGAGCGCTCGATCGCCGACGCCCGCCGCCTGCTCGCCACGAGCCCGCTGCGCGACGCGCAGGACCGGCGCGCCTACCGCGCGCTGACGCTGCTCGACGCCGAGGTGCGCATCGTCCGCGGCGACGCGGCGTCGGCGCTCGCGCTGCTCGACGCCGAGCGCTACGCCGGGCGCCCGCTCCTGCTCGCGCGCGCGCAGGCCGCGCTCGCGGCGTCGCGCGCCGGCGCGCCGCCCGAGGCGTTGCAGCGCAGCGTCGAGGCGCTGCAGACCTGGGTCGCCGAGCGGCGCGACGACGCGCTCGCGTGGGCGACGCTCGCGCAGTGCGCGGCCCAGCTCGGCCAGCCGCTGCGCGCGGTCCGCGCCGAGGCCGAGTCGCGCGCCGCGCTCGGCGACCTGACCGGCGCGATCGACCGCCTGCGCGCCGGCCAGCGCCTCGCGCGCACCGAAGGCGCGGGCGAGTTCATCGAGCTGTCGGTGATCGACGCGCGCCTGCGCGAGCTCGAGGCCGAGCGCCGGCGGCTGGTCGAGGAATCGCGCCGCGGCTGAGCGCCGCGGCTCCGCGCCGACCTGCGTCGGCCTGGACGGCGCGACCGCGTGAGCGGCGGCGAAGGCTCATGTCGGCTCGCTCGACGTGAAGGCGGCGCAGCCGCCGGCCGCAGCCAAGGGGCCGAGCTCTGCGAGGCCGCGGCCTGCAAGGCTGACGCCGTTCAGCGACGGCGGCCGAACAGCCGCTCCATCGCGGCGTCGATCACGAGGCTCATCAGCGTGTAGAGGATCGAGCCGAGCAGCGCGGCGCCGAAGCCGGTGACGTTGAAGTTGTCGAGCATCGACGCCGCGGCCCAGAACATCAGCGCGTTGACGACGAACAGGAACAGGCCGAGCGTGACGAGCGTGATCGGCAGCGTCAGCAGCACGAGGATAGGCCGCACGAGCGTGTTCAGCAGGCCGAGCACGAGCGCGGCCCACAGCGCCGACGCGTAGCTCGTGACCTGCACGCCGGGATACAGCGTCGCGACCAGCAGCAGCGCGCACGCGAGCAGGAACCAGCGAAGGATCAGCACCATCGAGCCAGCATAGCACCGGGGTCGCGGCGATCTCGAAGCGGGTGCCGCAACCGCGCACCGGGCACGGCGAAACGCCTTCTCTGATGCCTGGGTGCGACACCGCGGGCCGCAAGGCGCACTCGCGCGTGTTTTCCGAGGGAAAACGCCTTCTCAACGTGTGACGCGGGCATTACCATTCGCGCCGCAGGGTGCCAGCGAGAAACGGCGGTCCACGAGGCTTCCACCCACACCCGGCACATCAACCGTTCACTTGATGGAGAGATTTCAAATGGCAACTGCGAAGAAGGCGCCGGCGAAGAAGGCCGCGGCCAAGAAGGCCCCGGCGAAGAAGGCGGCACCGGCCAAGAAGGCGCCGGCCAAGAAGGCACCGGCGAAGAAGGCCGCACCGGCCAAGAAGGCGCCGGCCAAGAAGGCAGCCGTGAAGAAGGCTCCGGCGAAGAAGCGCGCCCCGAGCGCCGCGTTCATGAAGGCGATGACGCCGAGCGACGCGCTGGCCGCGATCATCGGCAAGGGTCCCTACCCGCGCACCGAGGTGACCAAGCGCGTGTGGGACTACATCAAGAAGAACAAGCTGCAGGACGAGGTCAACAAGCGGATGATCAACGCCGACGCCAAGCTGAAGGAGATCTTCAAGAAGGCGCAGGCGTCGATGTTCGAGATGACGAAGATGATCAACGACCACCTGAAGTGAGGGCGTGACGGGCGCCGCGGCGCCTGTGCGATCCATGCGAGGCCGGTGCGCTGCACCGGCCTTCTCGTTTCTGCGTGCCTACTCGCGCAGCCCGAACAGGGCCGCGCCGTTGCCCCAGGCGATGCGGCGCGCCACCTCAGGCGGCAGCTCGCCGAGCCAGCGCCGCGCCTCGGCCATCAGGCCCTCGTAGTACTGCCAGCGCGCGTTGACCCAGGTGTCGGAGCCGACGAGAAAGCGCTGCGGGAACTCGACGAACAGCGCGCGCCACTCGGGGGCGAGGCGCCCGTCGATGACGAGCCCGGGCCGGTACGACAGCTCGCCCATCAGCGTCGGGTGGCGGCGCAGCAGCTCGCGCACGCGCTCGGCGGGCACCCCGCCGATGCCGGTGTGGGCCCAGATCAGCTTCGCGTTCGGCGCGTGGACCAGCAGCTTCTCGATCGCCACGTCGTCGCAGTGGGCGAGCACGACGAGGCCGCGCGCCTGCGCGAGCTGCATCAGTTCGCGCGCGACCGGGCCGTCGGCATTCGCGCTGTCGTAGAGGTGGAACTCGCCGAGGCCGCGGTACGGCCCGGAGGCGGTGCCGGCCGCGAGCTCGGTCTCGACCATGCGCGCGATCGACGGGTCGCGGAACCACGAGCCGTAGTCGGCGCGGTCGCGGTACAGGCGGATGAACGGCACGACGGTGACGCCGGCCGCGCGCGCGGCGTCGGTGGCCGCGGCGAGCGACTTCGTGCCGTCGTTCGGCCGGCTGTTGGCGATGATCGCGCGCACGCCGCTGCGCTGCATGCGGCCGAGCACGTCGGCCAGCGGGTGCGGCTGCTGGGCGTCGTCGTTGTA
>JALOSD010000152.1 GCA_025458585.1 Burkholderiaceae bacterium
CCCCGGGGGGAGGCGACCGCAGGTCGCTTCGGGGGGGTCGCATCTCACGGCATGACCTTCAGGTCCTTCACGAACTGCGTCGTGTAGGTCTTCTTCAGGTCGACCTTGGCCGGGTCGATCAGCTTCATCTCGACGAGCATGTCGTACGTCTTCTTCATGCGCTCGTCGGTGATCACGCCCACGCCCATCTTGCCCGCGTCGCCGCCGAACACCATGCCGGTCTCGTTGAGCAGCTTGATGCCGTGGGCGATCTTCGCGTCGGTCATGTTCGGGTTGTCCTTCTTGATCAGCGCGTTGGCCGGCGAGGGATCGCCCTTGAGGTAGCTCTTCCAGCCCTCCATGCTCGCCTTGACGAGCCGTGGTCCGACAGCAGGAACACGTTGGGCTTGAACTTGGCCTCCTGCTCGATCGCGAACGGTTCGCTCGACAGATACCCCTGCTGCACGACGTTCTTGTCGGCGATGAACGGCTGGATGTTGAACGTGTACGGGCGCACCTGCGAGTCCGACAGGCCGTAGGTGGTCTTCAGCCAGGGCCAGTACGTCGTGTTGGCGGCGCTCGAGATGAGGATCGTCTTGCCCTTGAGGTCCTCCATCTTGTTGACGACGCCGGGGTGGCCGATCAGCACCTGCGGGTCCTTCTGGAACGACGCGGCGACGGTGACGGCCTGGATGCCCTGCTCCCAGCCCTTCATCGTCTGCACGTCGTAGCCCATCACGCAGTCGGTCTGGCCGGCGGCGAGCAGCTGCATGATGTTGACCTGCGGCCCGCCCATGCGGATCGTGACGTCGAGACCGGCGTTCTTGTACAGGCCGGTGGCGAGCGCCTGGTAGAACCCGCCGTGCTCGGCCTGCGCGTACCAGTTGGTCGTGTAGGTGAACTTCTCCTGCGCCTGGGCGCCGGCGGCGCCGGCGACGACGGACAGCACGAGCACTCGGAGGGTGGACAGTTTCATCGCAACTCCATGACGTGGGTAGGGAATGACCGCGTGCCGCGCGGCATCCGCAGCAAAGTGCAAGCAGCGTGCCATCCGCCGGGCTGGAGCCTTTGCCAAGCGTTCCCTGTTCCGGTGCGCCGCGACGCCGCGGCGCGCAACTTCAGGGCGGCGCCCCCGGCCGGCGCCGGCCGGCGCCGGCCGGCGACGCAGCGCACGAGGGCCCGAAGACCGTTGCGCACGACGGAGCGCCTCGGGTTGTCACGGATGTTGCTAGCGCTTGGCTGAGCCACAGTCACGCCGCTGATCTTCGCACCGTTTTCGTGCGGCGATGCATCGCGCGGGGCCGTCGGCCCCGGTCCCCCATCCACAGGAGTCTCATGTCCATGGTCAAGCGTGCCCACCGTCTGATTGCCGTCGGCCTTGCCGCCGCCGGCCTGCTGTCCACCGCCCCGGCGTTCGCCGGCAAGGACCTCGACGCGATCAAGCAGCGCGGCACCCTGGTCTGCGGCGTGAACACCGGCCTCGCCGGCTTCTCGATGGCCGACAGCCAGGGCCGCTGGAGCGGCCTCGACGTCGACTACTGCCGCGCGCTCGCCGCCGCGATCCTCGGCGACGGCAACAAGGTGCGCTACTCGCCGTTGACCGCGCAGCAGCGTTTCACCGCGCTGCAGTCGGGCGAGATCGACGTGCTGTCGCGCAACACCACGTGGACGCTGACGCGCGACGCGTCGCTGGGCATGCACTTCGTCGGCGTCACGTTCTACGACGGCCAGGGTTTCATGGTGCCGAAGAGCCTGAACGTCAAGAGCGCGAAGCAGCTCAAGGGGGCGACGGTGTGCGTGCAGTCGGGCACGACGACCGAGCTCAACCTGACCGACTACTCGCGCGCGAACAACCTGCAGATCAAGCCGGTCGTGTTCGAGAAACTCGAGGCAGCGACCGGGGCCTACTTCTCGGGCCGCTGCCAGGCCTACACGACCGACGCTTCGGGCTTGGCGTCGACCCGCAGCAAGGAGGCGCAGAAGCCCGAGGACCACGTGATCCTGCCCGAGCTGATCAGCAAGGAGCCGCTTGGCCCGTCGATCCGCCGCGGTGACGACGACCTGTTCGCCATCGCCAAGTGGACACTCAACGCGCTGCTCGAGGCCGAGGAGTACGGCATCACGCAGGCCAACATCGACCAGATGAAGAAGGACAGCAAGAACCCGGGCGTGATGCGCCTGCTCGGCGCCGGCACCGAGGACACCGGCAAGCCGCTCGGCCTCGACAAGGAGTGGGCGTACCGCGCGATCAAGACGGTGGGCAACTACGGCGAGATCTTCGAGCGCCACGTCGGCGAGAAGACGCCGATCGGCCTGCCCCGTGGCAGCAACGACCTGTGGAGCAACGGCGGCCTGATGTACGCGCCGCCGGTGCGCTGAGCGTCGCCGCCCGAGCCGCGCTTGAGCGAACGCGTTCCGAAGAAGAAGACGACCTGGAGCTGGCGCAGCCGCGCCGCGCGCGGCATCGTCTACCAGGTCGTCGCGCTGCTGCTGGTCGGCGGCTTCGTCTGGTTCCTCGCGCACAACACGCAGGAGAACATGCGTGTGCGCGGCATCCAGAGCGGCTTCGACTTCCTCGGCCAGGCCGCCGGCTTCGACATCGGCGAGACGCTGATCGCGTACGACCCCAGCCAGTCGTACGGCCGCGCGCTGTGGGTCGGCGTGCTGAACACGCTGCGCGTCGCGGTGATCGGCATCGTGCTGACGACGATCGTCGGCGTGCTCGTCGGCGTCGGCCGCTTCTCGCGCAACGCGCTCGTGCGCGGCCTGTGCTACGGCTACGTCGAGCTGTTCCGCAACGTGCCGGTACTGCTGCAGCTGCTGATGTGGTACCTCTTCTTCGTCGAGGTCCTGCCGCCGCCGCAGGCGGCGTGGAACGCCGGCGACCTGATCTACCTCAGCAAGGGCGGCTTCTCGTTCCCGGTGCCGGTGTGGGAGGCCGGGCACGCGTGGATGGCGCTCGGCGCGCTCGTCGGCGTCGTCGCCGGCGTGGCCTACCGGCGCTGGGCGCAGCGCCAGTTCGAGCTCACGGGCATCGACCGCAACCGCTGGGTGCTGCCGCTGGCTGCCGTCGTCGTGCTCGCGGCGCTGGGCTGGCTGCTCGGCGGCGGCCCGCGCCAGTGGAGCGTGCCCGAGCAGCTCGCGTTCATGGTCGACGGCGGTGCGAGCGCGACGCCCGAGTTCCTCGCCGTGCTGATCGGGCTCGTGACCTACACCGGCGCCTTCGTCGCCGAGGTCGTGCGCGGCGGCATCCAGTCGGTCAGCCACGGCCAGACCGAGGCGGCGAGCGCGCTCGGCCTGACGCGGCGGCAGCAGATGCGCCTCGTGATCCTGCCGCAGGCGCTGCGCGTGATCATCCCGCCGCTGACCAACCAGTACCTGAACCTGACGAAGAACTCGTCGCTCGCGGTGGCGGTGGGCTACCCCGACGTGGTCTCCGTCGCGAACACGACGCTGAACCAGAGCGGGCGCGCGGTCGAGTGCATCGCGATCATCATGCTCGTGTACCTGACGACCTCGCTCGGCACGTCGGCGCTGATGAACTGGTACAACAAGCGCGTCGCCATCAAGGAAAGATGATGACGACCCCCAAGCTTGCGCCTGCGGCGCTTCGCCATCCCCCGAGGGGGCTCAGCCGCCTTGGGGCGGCCCTGCGGCGGCTGGGCTGAACCGTGGCCGACGGCTTCACCCCCATCACCCCGCGCCCGGCGCCGGTGCGCACCGAGGGCGTCGTGCCGTGGATCCGGCGCAACCTGTTCGGCGACTGGAAGAGCGCGACGACGACGGTGGTGCTGCTCGGACTGGCGGTGTATTGGCTGCCCGGCATCGCGCAGTGGGGTGTCGTGCAGGCCGTGTTCGGCGCCGACGCCGACGCCTGCCAGGCCGCGCGCGGCAGCGGCGCGTGCTGGGGCGTGATCACCGAGAAGTGGCGCCTGATCGTCTTCGGACGTTACCCGTTCGAGGAGCAGTGGCGGCCCGAGGTGGCGACGACGCTGATGGTCGCGGCGCTGATGGCCAGCTGCGTGCGCTGGTTCTGGAAACCGTGGCTGCTGGTGGCGCTTTGGGTCGTCGTGCTCGCCGCGTTCTTCGCTCTGATGGGCGGCGGCGTGTTCGGCCTCACGCCGGTGCGCACCGACCTGTGGGGCGGGCTGCCGCTGACGGTGATGCTCGCCACGCTGTCGATCTTCCTCGCCTTCCCGCTGTCGATCCTGGTGGCGCTCGGCCGGCGCAGCGACCTGCCGGCGATCCGCACCGTGTGCGTGATCTACATCGAGCTGATCCGCGGCGTGCCGCTGATCAGCGTGCTGTTCATGGCGAGCTTCATGTTCCCGCTGTTCATGCCGCAGGGCACGACGATCGACGTGCTGGTGCGCGTGCTGATCGGCATCACGCTGTTCGCCGCCGCCTACATGGCCGAGATCGTGCGCGGCGGCCTGCAGTCGATCCCGAAGGGCCAGCTCGAGGCCGCGGCGACGCTGGGCCTGACCTACTGGCAGACGCAGCGCAAGATCGTGCTGCCGCAGGCGCTTGCCGCCGTCGTGCCGAGCATGATGAACAACTTCATCAGCATCTTCAAGGACACGTCGCTCGTCACCATCGTCTCCCTGTACGAGCTGACCGGCGCGCTCGGCCTGGCGCTGAACTCGGACGTCAACTGGCGCCCGTTCAAGATCGAGGGCTACCTCTTCATCACCGCGATCTACTTCGCGTTCTGCTTCGCGATGTCGCGCTACAGCCTGTGGGTCGAGAAGCAGGTCAGCGTCAGTCGCGTGCGCTGAACCGGCCGAGACGGAAAATCCCACCCATGCCCGAACCCATCATCCGCGCATCGTGATCTGCGGGCCGTCGGGCTCGGGGAAGTCGACGCTGATCCGCTGCATCAACGCGCTCGAGGAGTACCAGGAGGGCCGCATCGCGGTCGACGGCGTCGAGCTGACCGACGACGTGAAGGCGGTCGAGCAGGTGCGGCGCAAGGTCGGCATGGTGTTCCAGCAGTTCAACCTGTTCCCGCACCTGACGGTGCTCGAGAACCTGACGCTGGCGCCAATGTGGGTGGGTCACCTGCCGAAGAAGGAGGCCGAGGATCGCGCGATGCAGCAACTGCAGCGCGTGCGCATCGCCGAGCAGGCGCAGAAGTACCCGCTGCAGCTGTCGGGCGGTCAGCAGCAGCGCGTGGCAATCGCGCGCGCGCTGTGCCTGACGCCGAAGATCATGCTCTTCGACGAGCCCACCTCGGCGCTCGACCCCGAGATGATCAAGGAAGTGCTCGACGTGATGATCGAGCTCGCCGGCCAGGGCATGACGATGCTGTGCGTCACGCACGAGATGGGCTTCGCGAAGGCCGTGGCCGACCGCGTGATCTTCATGGACCAGGGCCAGATCGTCGAGCAGAACACGCCGCACGAGTTCTTCACCCACCCGAAGAGCGAGCGCACGCGCGACTTCCTCGACAAGATCATCGGACACTAGATCGGCCCACCCCCGAAGCGCCTTCGGCGCCTCCGCGGCCTGCAAGGCCCGCCGGCGGACCGGCAAAGCCGGATCCGCGGCGGTCGCTTGACGGGTTGCGGCTCCTGCTCGGGGGCGGCGCAGACAACTGGGCCGCCCCGCGCCGCGCGCGTCAGTCCGCCTGCTTGCGCAGGAACGCCGGGATCTCGATCTCGTCCATGCCGTTGCTCGCGAGCGCGTCGACCTTGGCCGCCGCCGTGCGGGTGCGCCAGACGCTCCAGCGGGTTGATGACCTCGGGCGCGGCCGCGGCGGAAGGCGAGACGCCGCCGGCGTGGCTCGACACCGCCAGGCCGTCGGTGCCCGTGCGCAGGCCCGTGTTCGTGTGCACGACGCTGATCGGCGCCTGCTGGCGCTTGCTCGCCGGGCTCAGGCCGGTCGCGATCACGGTCACGCGCATCTGGTCGCCGAGTTCCTCGTCGTAGGCGGTGCCGAAGATCACGTGCGCGTCGTCGGCCGCGTAGCGGCGGATGCAGTCCATCACCTTCTTGCTCTCGCTGAGCTTGAAGGTGGCCTTGCTGGCGGCGATCAGCACCAACACGCCGCGCGCGCCCGACAGGTCGATGCCCTCGAGCAGCGGGCACGCCACCGCAGCCTCGGCGGCCTTGCTCGCGCGGTCGGGGCCGCCCGCCTGCGCGGTGCCCATCATCGCCTTGCCGGGCTCGCTCATGACCGTCTTCACGTCCTCGAAGTCGACGTTGACGAGGCCGGGCACGTGGATGATGTCGCTGATGCCGCCCACCGCGTTCTTGAGCACGTCGTTCGCGTGCGCGAACGCCTGGTGCTGCGTGATGTCGTCGCCCAGCACCTCGAGCAGCTTCTCGTTGAGCACGACGATCAGGCTGTCGACGTTGGCCTCGAGCTCGGCCACGCCGTGGTCGGCGGCCTTCATGCGGCGGTTGCCCTCGAACTCGAACGGCTTCGTGACGACGCCCACCGTCAGGATGCCCATCTCCTTGGCCACGCGCGCGATCACCGGCGCGGCGCCCGTGCCGGTGCCGCCGCCCATGCCGGCGGTGATGAACAGCATGTGCGCGCCGTCGATCGCCTCGCGGATGCGGTCGATCGCTTCCTCGGCCGCCACGCGGCCGGCCTCGGGCTTGGCACCGGCGCCGAGCCCGGTGGTGCCGAGCTGGATCACGTGCGGCGCGCGGCTGCGGTTGAGCGCCTGGGCGTCGGTGTTGGCGCAGATGAACTGCACCCCCTGGACGCCGTGCTCGATCATGTGCTCGACGGCGTTGCCGCCGCCGCCGCCGACCCCGATCACGCGGATCTGCGTACCTTCGTTGAACTCTTCGATCATCTCGATGGGCATTTCGACCTCCTGTGTGCAGTTGCCATCCGTTCCAACCAGACCTAACGACTTCCCCGTCCAAAGAGCCTGGGGCCTGGCGTGCCGCCGCAGCCGACCCCTTTTTCGAGTCTTCATTCAGAAGTTCCCCAGAAACCAGTCCTTCGCCCGCCCGACGAAGGTCTTCACCGAACCGGCCTGCTGCGCCGCCTTGTGGCCGCGCGTGCGCGCGAGCCGGGCCTCTTCCAGCAGCCCCATCACGGTGGCCGAGCGCGGGTTGGCCACCATGTCGAACAGCGCGCCCGAGTAGGTCGGCACGCCCTTGCGCACCGGCTTGAGGAAGATGTCCTCGCCGAGCTCGACCATGCCCGGCATCACCGCCGAGCCGCCGGTGATGACGACGCCCGAGCTCAGCAGCTCCTCGTAGCCGCTGTCGCGGATCACCTGGTGCACGAGCGAGAAGATCTCCTCGACGCGCGGCTCGATCACGCCGGCGAGCGCCTGGCGGCTGAGCATGCGAGGCGCGCGGTCGCCGAGCCCGGGCACCTCGACCTGCTCGGACGGGTCGGCGAGCAGCTGCTTGGCCACGCCGTACTCGACCTTGATCTCCTCGGCGTCCTTGGTCGGCGTGCGCAGCGCCATCGCGATGTCGCTCGTGATCTTCTCGTCGTCGGTGAGCACCGCGTGGCTCGACGCGCTCGGGTTGAGCACGAGCATCTCGACCTCGAGCCCGCAGCGGCGCACGCACTTGACGATGTTCTCGGCCGCGCTCTGCGCGCCGGTCACGATGTGCACCTTGACCTCGAGGCGGCCGCCGCTCATGCCGATCGGCTCCTTGACCTCGTGGCCGTCGATGATGAACTCCTGCGGCTCGACGAGCAGCAGCCGCTGGTCGTTCGGGATGTTGATCGCCTTGGCGGTCTCGACGACGCGCGCCACGTCGACCGGCGTCACCTCGCGGTCGCGCACGATCACCATGCCGGTCGAGTTCTGGCCGCGGATGTGGCTGCCGGTGATGCCCGTGTAGACGCGCGTGATCTTGCAGGCGGCCATCATCTCGGCCTCCTTGAGCGCCTGCTGGATGCTCTGCACGGTGGCGTCGATGTTGACGACGACGCCGCGCTTGAGGCCGTGCGACGACGACACGCCAAGCCCGGCGACGCGCAGCTCGCCCGTGGGCAGCACCTCGGCGACGACCGCCATCACCTTGGCGGTGCCGATGTCGAGCCCGACGACGAGGTCCTTGTAGTCCTTGGCCATGGTCTATCTCGTTCTTCGCGGAAGGGGGGCGTCCGGGGTCGTCGTGACGCCTTCGAGCCGCACCGCGTAGCCGTCGGCGTGGCGCAGGTCGGCGTGCAGCAGGCGGCGCTGGAAGTGCGTGCCGACCTGGCCGACGGTGCGCACGAAGCGCTCGGCGCGCGCGAGCAGCGCCGTCGCCTCGTCGGGCGGCTCGCCGCGGCCGAGCTCGATCGTCGCGCCGCTGTCGAGCTCGGCGCGCCACGACCCGCGCGCGCTCAGGCGCAGCGTCTCGACGCGCACCGCGAGCGGCGCGAGCACCGGCTGCAGCTGGCGGTGCAGCGCGAGCATGCGCGCGGCGCTGCCGTCGGGGCCCTCGAGGCGCGGCAGCCGCTCGTCCTCGACGTCGCCGACGTTGGCCTCGAAGACCTCGCCGAAGGTGTTGACGAGGCGGTCGTTGCCGTCGTGGGCGCCCCACAGCGCCGCGGCCTCGTGCTCGACGAGCGTCACGCGCAGCCGGTCGGGCCAGACGCGGCGCACGACGGCCTGCCGCACCCAGGGCACCGCCTCGAACGCCGCACGCGAAGCCGCGAGGTCGAGCGTGAAGAAGCTCGCCGCCGCCTGCGACGCCGCCGCGGCACGCAGCGCGGCGAGCGCGTACACGGCGTAGGCGACCGCGTTCATCAGCCGCACGTCGGCGGGCAGCGGCTGGGGGCGGGAGGCGGCGGGCATCGTCGTCAGGCGGCGGACGGCACCGAATCGAGACGCGCGGCGGCGAGCAGGCGCAGGCACAGCTCGTCGTACGCAATGCCGGCGGCCTTGGCCGACATCGGCACCAGCGAGTGGCCGGTCATGCCCGGCGACGTGTTCATCTCGAGCAGGAACGCCCGGCGGTCGGACGCGCGCACCATCA
>JALOSD010000012.1 GCA_025458585.1 Burkholderiaceae bacterium
TTCGCCCCCCCGCCATTCAAGCCGGAGGACGCGCTCGCCGGGTTGAAGCGCGGCCTGCGCGAGCTGGGCCTGACCGAACGCGAAGGACGCTTCGAGCGACGTGGCGTCGCGATCGCAAGGGTGGCGATCGAGGGGGGCGCGATCGCCGCGGCGGTGGTGAAGAAGCCCTCGCGCCTGAGCCCCGACTGGCAGACCAAGACGCTGAAGTCGGGCGCCGACGTGCGCGACTTCGTGGCCCACGTGAAGAAGCAACTCGCCGCCTGGAGCGACCGCGATGACTGAGTTCTACGACGCGCTCGAAGCGCGCGACCCCGGCGAACGCGAGGCGGCGCTCGTCGCCGCGCGCAGGCGACGCCCGCGTTCGCCGACATCCTGCGCGACGTCGACGCGCGTGCCGTCACGTCGCGTGCCGCGCTCGCCGCGCTGCCCGTCACGCGCAAGGGCGAGCTGCTTGCGCGCCAGAAGGCCGCACGCGAGGCCGGCGGCGACCCGTTCGGCGGCTTCGCGACGATCGGCTGGGCCGCGCTCGGCCACGTGCGCACGGCGCGGCGTGTGTTCCAGTCGCCGGGGCCGATCTACGAGCCCGAAGGCGACGCACGCGATTACTCGGGCTTTCGCGCCGGCGACCTCGTGCACAACAGCTTCAGCTACCACCTGACGCCGGCCGGCTCGATGATGGAGACGGGCGCGCACGCGATCGGCTGCGCCGTGTTCCCCGGCGGCGTCGGCAACACCGAGCTGCAGCTGCAGGCGATGGCGGAACTGCGGCCGCAGGCCTACGCCGGCACGCCGAGCTTCCTGCGCATCGCGCTCGAGAAGGCCGACGACCTCGGCCTGCGGCTGCCGAGCCTGACGAAGGCCTCGGTCGGCGGCGAGGCGTTCCCGCCGGCGCTGCGCGACGCGCTGCGTGCGCGCGGCATCGAGGCCTACCAGAGCTACGGCACGGCCGACGTCGGGCTGGTCGCCTACGAGACGCCGGCGCGCGAGGGCCTCGTGCTCGACGAAGGCGTGCTCGTCGAGATCGTGCGCCCCGGCACCGGCGAGCCGGTGCCCGACGGCGAGGTCGGCGAAGTCGTCGTCACGGCGCTGAACCCCGACTACCCGCTGATCCGTTTCGGTACCGGCGACCTGTCAGCGGTGATGGGCGGCACCTGCCCGACGGGGCGCACGAACCGCCGCATCAAGGGCTGGATGGGTCGCGCCGACCAGACCGCGAAGGTGCGCGGCATGTTCGTGCACCCGAGCCAGGTCGCCGAGATCGTGCGCCGCCACCCCGAGCTCGGGCGCGCGCGGCTCGTGATCGAGGGCGAGATGGCCAACGACCGCATGACGCTGAAAGCCGAGGTCGCCGCCGGCGCCGAGGGCCTCGCGCAGTCGGTCGCGGCGACGATCCGCGACGTGACGAAGCTGCGCGGCGATGTCGCCCTCGTCGCGCCAGGCAGCCTGCCGAACGACGGCAAGGTGATCGAGGACGCGCGCAAGTACGACTAGCCGGTCGGGCGCCCCGGCGGGCGCGCAGGCCTACGTAGTTCCCACGGCACGGCGCGCGCCGCGACGCCGTTAGCATCGCGACGTTCCACCCACCACAGGAGACATCCCCATGAAGAAGACGCTCATCGCCGCGCTGGCGCTGGCCACCGGCGCTGCCTTCGCCTACCCCGACAAGCCGATCACGATCGTCGTCCCGTTCGCCGCCGGCGGGCCGACCGACAAGGTCGCGCGCGACCTCGCCGAGGCGCTGCGCAAGCCGCTGGGCAACGCGACGATCGTCGTCGAGAACGTCGGCGGCGCCGGCGGCACGCTGGGTGCGGCAAAGGTCGCCAAGGCCGCACCCGATGGCTACACGCTGCTGCTTTACCACATCGGCATGGCCACCTCGGCCACGCTGTACCGCAACCTGCCGTACAAGACGCTCGACGACTTCGAGTACCTCGGCATGGTCAACGACGTGCCGATGACACTGATCGGCCGCTCGACGCTGCCGGCGAACAACTACGCCGAGCTCGTCAAGTGGCTGGGCGACAACAAGGGCAAGGTCAACCTCGCCAATGCCGGTCTCGGCGCCGCGTCGCACCTGTGCGGCCTGCTGTTCCAGCAGAAGATCGGCATCGACATGGCGACGATCCCCTACAAGGGCACCGCACCGGCGATGACCGACCTGATCGGCGGCCAGGTCGACATCATGTGCGACCAGACGACGAACACGACGCCGCAGATCGAGGGCGGCAAGGTCAAGGCCTACGCCGTGACGACGCCGCAGCGGCTGACGACGCCGGCGCTGAAGAATTTGCCGACGCTCGACGAGTCGGGCCTGAAGGGCTTCAACGTGTCGATCTGGCACGGCCTGTACGCACCGAAGGGCACGCCGGCGGCGATCACCGACAAGCTCAACGCCGCGATGCGCGAGGCGCTGAAGGACGCCGAGTTCATCAAGCGCCAGGAAGCGCTCGGCGCCGTGATCGTCACCGACGACCGTCTGACGCCGGCCGGCCACAGGAAGTTCGTCGCCGCCGAGATCGACAAGTGGGGTGCGGCGATCAAGGCTGCCGGCCAGTACGCCGATTGACGCCCGCACGATGACGCACGCCGAGGCCACCCGCGAGGGTGGCTTTTTCGTTGTGCTCGGCGGCGAGCGCGTGGCGCTGCACCTGGTGGACAGCATCACCGAGGCGATCGGCCGCGCCGCCGGCGCGGCGGCCGTCAGCGGCTCGCACGGCGGCACGAGTGCGGCGCGCTTCGCGCTCGAGGCCGGCGTCGTGCTGGCCGTCTTCAACGACGCCGGTGTCGGCCGCGACGGCGCCGGCATCGCCGCGCTGGGGCTGCTGCAGGCGCGCGGCGTGGCCGCCTGCGCCGTCGCGCACACGAGCGCGCGCATCGGCGCGGCGCAGTCGACGTGGAACGACGGCGTCGTCTCGCATGTCAACGACGCCGCGCGGGCTCTCGGCGCTCGGCCCGGCGTCGCGCTGCGCGCGTGGCTCGCGCCGGCGTGAATCGCCGCCCCTACCGCACGTTCAGCGGCAGCGTCACCGGCCCGTCGTTGACGAGCTGGACCTGCATGTGCGCACCGAAGCGCCCCGCCTGCACCTGCGGGTGCGCCGCCCGCGCGTGCGCGAGCACGCGCTCGTAGAGCTCGCGGCCCTGCGCCGGCGGTGCGGCGCCCGAGAAGCTCGGCCGGTTGCCGCCCGCCGTGTCGGCAGCCAGCGTGAACTGGCTGACGATCAGCAGCGCGCCGCCGACGTCGCGCACGCTGCGGTTCATGCGCCCGGCGTCGTCGCCGAAGATGCGCAGCTTCAACAGCTTGTCGACCAGGCGCCGCGCGTGGTCGTCGGTATCGGCGGGCTCGGCGCAGACGAGGACGAGCAGGCCGTGGCCGATCGCGCCGACGCCCTCGCCGTCGACGACGACCCTCGCTTCGCTCACGCGCTGGACCAGCGACAGCATCGCACCCTCAGATCAGATCGTCGACGTCGCCCGAGCGGGCCTCGACGTCGCTCGGCAGCAGCTGGATCGTCGCGCGCAGCCCCGGCACCGCGCTCATCAGCGCCTGCTCGACCGACATGCGCAACGCCGCCGCACGGCCGAGCGTCCAGCCGGCCGGCATGTGCATGTGCAGGTCGACGTAGCGCCGCTGGCCGGCGCGCCGTGTCGCGATGTGGTCGAAGCGGATCGTCGGGTGGCGAAAGCCGTCGAGCACCTGCTCGATCTGCAGCTGCACCTCGGGCTCGAGCGCGTGGTCCATCAGACCGTCGGCCGAGCGGCGGATCAGCGAGAAACCTTCGCGCACGATGTTCAGCGCGACCGCGATCGCGATCACCGGATCGAGCCAGTGCCAGCCGGTCAGGCCGGCGGCGGCAAGCCCGACGACGACACCGGCCGACGTCCAGACGTCGGTGAAGAGGTGCCTGGCGTCGCCTTCGAGCGCGATCGAGCGTGCCTCGCGCGCCTTGCGCAGCATCGCCCACGCGAGCATGCCGTTGAGCACCGATGCCGCCACCGACAGGCCCAGCCCCCACGTCAGCTGTTCGAGCGGCTGCGGCGTGAGCAGGCGCTGCACCGCGACCCAGACGATGGCGAGCGCGGCGACGAGGATCATCCCGCCCTCGAGGCCGCTGGCGAAGTACTCGGCCTTGTGGTGGCCGTAGGGATGCCCGGCGTCGGGCGGGGCCGCGGCCCACGTCACCATCATCAGCGCGAAGCTCGCCCCCGCGAGATTGACGAGCGACTCCATCGCGTCCGACAGCAGGCCGACCGAGCCGGTGAGCCACCACGCGGCCGTCTTCAGCGTGATCGTCGCCAGCGCGACGGCGACCGAGAGCTTCAGGTAGCCGCTGATCTGCATTGCTGCATTGTGCGCATCAGCCGCGGCGGCCGAGCAGCAGCCCGAGGCCACCGAGCGCCTGCGCGAGGGCGGCGAGGCCATACAGCATCGACACCGCCACCGCCTGCGGCGCGCCGACGCCGAACGCGCCGAGCGCCACGATGGCCGCCGCCTCGCGCGTGCCCCAGCCGCCGAAGCTCACGGGCAAGGTCGCGAGCAGGAAGACCGGGACGGCCACCGCCGCCCACGCCCACCACGGCAGGTCGACGCCGACGGCCGCACCACCGCAGGCCAGCGTGCCGATCGACAGCAGCTGCACCGCGGTCGAACCGAGCACCTGCCAGCTGTACTGCGCGAGCGCGCGCGGGCGGTGCGCGATCAGCACGAGGCGGCGGTGCCACGGCCGCTCGGCGGCACCGCCGTCGGCTTGCGGGCGGGCGACGCCGCGCTGCCAGCCGAGCAGCACCGCCAGCGGCAGCAGCAGAAGGAGCAGCGCAAGGCCGGCAAGCACCCCGTGCCCGTGGCCACCCAGCATCGCGGCCAGCGGCGCGACGGCGGCCGCCTCCCCCGCCGCGAGGCCGAAGGCCGCCGCCGCCGCGCCGACGACGACGAGCAGCCACAGCCCGCTCAGGCGGTCGGTGAGCACCGAGACCCCAGCCTCGAGCAGCGGCAAGCCGGTGCGCGCGAGCGCGTGCGTGCGGTACAGGTCCCCACCGACGACGGCTCCCGGCAGCAGCGCGTTGATCGCGACGCCGCGGAAGTACGTCGCGAGCGCCCAGCCGGCACGCACGCCGGCGCCGAGCCAGCGCGCGAGCGCCCACCAGCGCAGCGCCGAGGCCACGTTCGCCGCCACCGCGCTCGCCAGTCCGAGCGCGAGCCACGCCGGGTCGGCCCCGCGCAGCACCAGCGCCAGCGCGCGCGGGTCGACCCACCACAGCAGCAGCGCGAGCAGCGCCGCGCCGAGCGCGATGCGCGCCGCGGCGCGGGCGCGCGGCCTCAACCGGCCCTCGGGGTGTCGCCAGTGGCCGAGGCTCGCACGTGGTACTGCGGCCGCCCCTGGCCCTCGTGGTAGATGCGCGTGAGCATCTCGCCGATCAGGCCGGCGACGATCAGCTGCGCGCCGATCAGGATCAGCATCACGGCGGCGATCAGCAGCGGCCGCCCGCCGATGTCCTCGCCGCCGAGCTTCACGATGGTCAGATAGGCCAGCATCAGTACGCCCGGCGTCGCGAGCCACAGCCCGAGCCCGCCGAACGCGTGCAGCGGCCGCTGGCGGTAGCGCATGAAGAACACGATCAGCACGAGGTCGAGGATGACGCGGAACGTGCGATCGATCCCGTACTTGCTCTGCCCGCGCGTGCGCGCGTGGTGGCGCACCGGCATCTCGGCGATGCGCGCGCCGGCATCGCGCGCGAGCGACGGGATGAAGCGGTGCAGCTCGCCGTACAGGCGGATGCGGTCGATGATGTGGCGCCGGTACGCCTTCAGCGCGCAGCCGTAGTCGTGCAGGTTCACGCGCGTGGCGCGCGAGATCAGGCGGTTTGCGATCAGGCTCGGCAGCCGGCGCGAGATCGCAGCATCCTGCCGCTCGCGGCGCCAGCCCGAGACCATGTCGATCGTCGGATCGGTCTCGAGGCGCTGCAGCAGCAGCGGGATGTCGAGCGGGTCGTTCTGCAGGTCGGCGTCGAGCGTGACGACGTAGCGCCCGCGCACGCGGTCGAACCCGGCCTGCAGCGCGCTCGACTGGCCGTAGTTGCGCGTCAGGATCACCGGCCGCAGCCACGCGCGGTCGCGCGCGAGCGTCTCGAGCAGCTCGGGGGTGCCATCGGTCGAACCGTCGTCGACGGCGATCAGCTCGAAACCGAAGCCGCTCGTGGCCATCGCGTCGCCGACGCGCGCGACAAGGTCGGGCAGGTTCTCGACCTCGTTGAACATCGGGATCACGATCGAGACGTCGGGCGCGGCCGACGCCGCCAGCGGCAACTCGAGCGTCGCGGGCACGGCGGAGTCCATGCCGCGATTGTGCCTGCGCCGCTATGCTGCTCGCCGTGCCTGCGCCCACCTTCCGGCCCGTTTCCCCGTCCCCGATCGGTGCCGCGGCACCGTCGGGTTCGGCGGCAGGCTGGGCGCTCGCGCTCGCGATCTACCTCGGCGCGCAGATGCTCGTGCGCCTGTGGACCGGCGAGGCGCTCGAGCTCGACGAGGCCGAGCAGGTGCTGTGGACGCAGCGCCTCGCGCTCGGCTACGGCACGCAGCCGCCGCTGTACACGTGGCTGCAGCGCGGCGTGTTCGAACTCGTCGGCGTGTCGGTGCTCGGCCTCACGCTGCTCAAGCACGCGCTGCTCGCGGCGACGTACCTGTTCACGTTCGCCGCCGCACGCACGCTGATGCCAAGCGCGCCCGCTGCGCTGGCGTCGGCGTCGATGCTGCTGATCCCGCAGATCGGCTGGGAGTCGCACCGCGACCTGACGCACACCGTCGCCTGCACGACGATGGCCGCCGCCGCCTGGTGGGCCGTGCTCGCGCTGCGCGAACGGCCCACGCCCGTGCGCTTCGCGGCTCTGGGCCTCGCGGCGGGACTCGGCGTACTCGCCAAGTACAGCTTCGCCGGCGTCGCGCTGGCGCTGTGGCTCGCCCTCGCCGGGGCAGCGGGCACGCGAAGGCTCGCGCTGCACCGTGGCATGGCGCTCGCGCTGGCGGTCGCGGCCGTGGTCGTCGCGCCGCACGCGCTGTGGCTGGTCGGGAACCTGGCCCAGGCCACCGGCGGCACGCTCCAGAAGATGGGGGCGACGGCGGCGCTGCCGTGGGGCGAGGGCGTGCTGCGCGGTCTGGGCCGCCTCGTGCTGGTGACGGTCGCGTTCCTGACGCCGCTGTGGATCGTGCTCGCCGCGCTGTTCGTGCGCCGCGGCTGGCGCGACGACGTCGTGCCCGGTCCCGGCTGCGGCCTGCTGCGGCGCTACGTCGCCGTCGTGTTCGCGCTGCTGCTCGCGCTCGTCGTCGCCGGGGCGCTGACGCATCTCAAGGCCCGCTGGCTGCAACCGTTCCTGTTCGTCGCGCCGCTGGCGTTCTTCGCCTGCGCGCCGCACCTCATGCGCCATCCTCGCCTGCCGCTGCTGCGTCGGGTGATCGCGGCCTGGGCCGTGCTGCTCGTCGCCGCGATGGTGGCTCGCGCGCCCCTCGACGGCTGGCGCGGCACGCCCGACGAGCTCAACGTGCCGGCGAGAGCGCTGGCGCAGGCGCTGCGCGACGCCGGCTACGACGGCCGCCCGATCGTGACGACCGACGCCACGCTGGGCGGCGTGCTGAGGCTGCAGTTCGCCCCCGCGCCGGTGGCCGTCGTCGGGCGCGAGCACGGGCCGCGGCCCGCCGCCGCGGCGCTGTGGATCGGCCCCGGCGACGGTCCCGACGCGCTGGCAGCGATTGAGGGCGCCACGGGCCAGGCGGCCGCCGCGCCGCGCACGCTCGCCCTGCCGCCCGCGCACGCGCCGGCCACCGCCGACCCGCTGCGCTACACGTTCAGCCTGCAGCCCTGAGCCCCGCGCCGGCGCGAGCCGGACTTCCCCCGCGGGCCGTTGTGAAAGAATCGTGATCGGCGTCGGCCACGTCGGCCGTCCATGGCAAGGACGTTGCGACCGGCGCTGCCCTGCCTCCATCCGAATCGCACCCGCAGGCGTTCGTTGCCGATCGCCGCATCCGCCTTCCGTATCACCCCATGCCCGGCACCCCGCTGCCCTTCACGCGCGCCCAGCTGCGCTCGGCGCCGCGCGAACTGCTGCGCGAAGGCCGGTGGGCGAACGCGCGCGTGAGCAGGGTGACGCTCGACGGCGTCGACTGGGTCGTCAAGGACTTCGCGCCGCGCGCCTGGTGGGTGCGCCAGCTCGTCGGCCGCTTCCTGCTGCGCCGCGAGCTGCGTGCGCTCGACCGCCTGCACGGGCTCGCCGGCGTGCCGGCGCAGGCGTTCCGCGTCGACGCGTTCGCGCTCGCCGCGCGCTTCACGCCCGGCGTGACGCTGAACCACGCGCCGCCGCAGGCGCTGAACGCCACCTTCTTCGTCGCCCTCGAGGCGCTGTTCGACGCCATCCACGCCCGCGGTCTCGTCCACCTCGACTCGCGCGGCGCGCGCAACCTGCTGCTGACGCCGCAGGGCACACCGGCGGTGATCGACTTCCAGGCGGCGCTCGCCACCGGGTGGATGCCGGCGCCGCTGCGCCGGCGGCTCGAGGCGATCGACACCAGCGGCGTCTACAAGAACTGGCTGCGGCTGGCGCCCCAGTCGCTCGACGCCGGGCGCCGCGCCCGGCTCGAGCAGGCGACGCGCTGGCGGCGTCTGTGGGTCGGCCGCGGCTACTTCGGTGTCCCGAAGCACCGCCCACCGGAAACCGAGAAATGATCGACGCCATCAAGTCCCTGTTCGCCCAGCCGCAGCTGCGGCGCTTCGTCGTCACGATGCGCGTGCCACTCGTGATCGTCGCGCTGCTGCTGCTGCTGCCGTTCGTCAGGCGCGAGTGGCTGCTCGTCGGCTTCGTCGTGTCGATGATCGGCGAGGCGATCCAGCTGTGGTGCTTCGCGTCGCTCGACAAGAACTCCGACCTCGCGGCGCGCGGCCCCTACACGATGGTGCGCAACCCGATGTACCTCGGGCGCTTCTTCATCATCGCCGGCTTCCTGCTCGTGCTCGGCCAGCCGTGGCTGCTGCTGCCGTACACGATCGTCTACTGGCTGTACATGGATTCGCGCGTGAGTCGCGAGGAGGCCCTGCTGCGCAAGCTCTTCGGCGAGTCGTACGAGCGCTACTGCGCGCAGGTGCGCCGCTTCGTGCCGGGGCGGCCGTTGCCCGGCCAGCCGGTGGCGTTCTGGAGCTGGAAGCTGTTCCGCCAGAACCACGCCGGGCTCAACCTGGCGCTGACACTCGCCGCGTGGGCGGCGCTGGCCGCCTGGGTGGTGCTGCGGCCGGCCTGAGGCGGCGTCGGCCCGGCGCGGCTCAGGCCGCGGCGGCCAGCGTCACGCGCGCGAACTTGCGCTTGCCGACCTGGACGACGAACGTGCCGGGCGCGAGCTTGAGCGCCTTGTCGCTGACGACGCCGCCGTCGATGCGCACGCCGCCGCCGTCGATCAGCCGCATCGCCTCGCTCGTCGACGGCGCGAGCCCGGCCTGCTTGAGCAGCGCGCCGATCGGCAGCGGCCCGCCCGCGAGGTGCACCTCGGGGATCTCGTCGGGGATGCCGCCGCGCGCGCGCAGCTCGAAGTCCGCCTGCGCCGCCTCGGCCGCGGCGGCGCCGTGGAAGCGCGCCGTGATCTCGCGCGCGAGCAGCACCTTCGCGTCCTTCGGGTTGCGACCGGCGTCGACCTCGGCCTTGAGCTTCGCGATCTCGGCCTCGCTGCGGAAGCTCAGCAGCGTGTAGTAGCGCCACATCAGCGTGTCGCTGATCGACAGCAGCTTGGCGAACATCGTCGCCGGCGGCTCGGTGATGCCGACGTAGTTGCCCTTGCTCTTCGACATCTTCTCGACGCCGTCGAGCCCCTCGAGCAGCGGCATCGTCAGGATGCACTGCGGCTCCTGGCCGTACTCGTGCTGCAGCGCGCGGCCGACCAGCAGGTTGAACTTCTGGTCGGTGCCGCCGAGCTCGAGGTCGCTCTTCAGCGCCACCGAGTCGTAGCCCTGCATCAGCGGGTACAGCAGCTCGTGCACGCTGATCGGCAGGCCGCCCTTCAGGCGCTTGGCGAAGTCGTCGCGTTCGAGCATGCGCGCGAGCGTGTACTTGGCGGCGAGCTGGATCATGCCGCGCGCGCCGAGCGCGTCGCTCCATTCGGAGTTGTAGCGGATCTCGGTGCGTGCGGGATCGAGCACCATGCTGGCCTGGGCGTAGTAGGTCTGGGCGTTGGCCTCGATCTGCTCGCGCGTCAGCGGCGGGCGCGTCGTGTTGCGGCCCGACGGGTCGCCGATCGTCGACGTGAAGTCGCCGATCAGGAAGATGACCTGGTGCCCCAGGTCCTGAAGCTGGCGCATCTTGTTGAGCACGACGGTGTGCCCGATGTGGATGTCGGGCGCCGTCGGGTCGAGGCCGAGCTTGATGCGCAGCGGCTCGCCGCTGGCCTCGGCGCGCGCGAGCTTCGCGAGCCAGTCCGCCTCCGGCAGCAACTCGTCGCAACCCCGGCGGCTGACCGCCAGCGCCTCGCGCACCCGGTCGGTGATAGGGTGGGGCTGCTTTTCGTCATGCGAGACGGCGGTTACAGGCGCTGACATGCTGGGCGGGGCTCTTCCGGGGATCCGGAGCGCGGAACGGCCGCTATACTGCGCCGGTCACGGTTCCTTCACAAGAACAGGACAGCCGGAGCGGGGTCCGGGCGGCTGGAGATTCTAGCCACCGTCGGGGCCTGTCATGGACCACACACCGTCGCCGCGGCGCGGTGTCGATCGATCCGGGGGCAACCCCGCCACGCCATTGGAATCGCTGGACTGGCTGCAGCGCCGCGCGGCGCGCGCAAGAACGTTGATCTCGACGCACCCGCGCGCGCTGGCCGCCGGCGTCAGCGCGGCCCTGCTCGGCTTCGCCGCGACCGCCTTCGGCATCGCGCCGCTGGCGCCCGATGCGGCGGAACTGCCGCGCCAGGTGATCACCGAAACCGTCGAGGCGTTGCCGCTGGCGCCGCAACTCGAGGCGCTCGCCGACCATTCGCTCGAGCTCTCGCGCACCGAGATCACCCGCACCTCGGACACCGCCGACAGCCTGCTGCGCCGGCTCGGCGTCGCCGACCCGCAGGCCGCCTCGTTCCTCGCCCGCGACCCGACCGCGCGGCGCGTGCTGCAGGGGCGGCCCGGCAAGCTCGTGACGGCGCGCGCGCGTGGCGACGGCACGCTGGTCGAACTCGTCGCCCGCTTCCCCAGCGAAACGCGCGAGCTCTACGGCACCCATTTCACCCGTCTGACGGTGACGCCCGACGGCGACGGCTGGCGCGCGCAGGCCGAACTGGCGCCGCTGCAGGCGCAGGTGCGCATGGGCAGCGGCACGATCCAATCGACGCTGTTCGCGGCGACCGACGCCGCCGGCGTGCCCGATCCGGTCGCGATGCAACTCGCCGAGATCTTCTCGACCGACATCGACTTCCACCGCGAACTGCGCCGCGGTGACACGTTCAGCGTCGTCTACGAAACGCTGACCGCCGACGGTGAACCGATCGTCTGGAACCAGGGCACGGGCCGCGTGCTCGCCTCCGAGTTCGTCAACGACGGCCGCACGCACCAGGCTGTGTGGTACCAGGGCCGCGACGGCCGCGGCGCTTACTACGACCTGTCGGGCCAGAGCAAGCGCCGCACCTTCCTCGCCAGCCCGCTCGAGTTCTCGCGCGTGACGTCGGGCTTCGCGATGCGCATGCACCCGATCCTGCAGCGCATGCGCGCGCACAAGGGCGTCGACTACGCGGCGCCGACCGGCACGCCGGTGCGCGTGGTCGGCGACGGCGTCGTCGAGTTCGCCGGCTGGCAGAACGGCTACGGCAACGTCGTCGTCGTCGCGCACAGCAACCACCGCAAGACGCTGTACGCGCACCTGAGCCGTATCGACGTGCGCCAGGGCGAGCGCCTCGCGCAGGGCCAGCACGTCGGCGCCGTCGGGGCGACCGGCTGGGCGACCGGGCCACACCTGCATTTCGAGTTCATCGCCGGCGGCGTGCAGCAGGATCCGTTGCTCATCGCGAAGGCTTCGGAGGCCGTCAGCCTGGCGCCGACCGAGAAGCCGCTGTTCGAGCAGTTCGCGCAGACTGCGAAGCTCAAGCTCGAGGTCGCCCGCTCGGTGACGACCGCCTCGCTCGGCCGCGACTGACGTCACCGGCGCGCCGATGCCGCGCTACGTGGGCCTGATGTCGGGCACGTCGCTCGACGGCCTCGACGCGGTGCTCGTCGAACTCGACGACGCGGCGCCGCCGCTGCGCATCGACGTGCTCGGTCACCTCCACGCCCCTTACCCGTCGGACCTGCGCGACGAACTGCGCGCGTTGAACCGCCCGGGCGACAGTGAGCTCCACCGCGCCGCCGTCGCCACGCGGCGCCTCGTCGACCTCGCCGGCGCGCTGGTGCGAAGCCTGCTCGCCGGTGCGAACGTCGACGCACGCGCGGTGCGCGCGATCGGCTCGCATGGCCAGACGGTGCGCCACCGACCGCCTGCCGAGGGTGTCGACGCACCGTACACGATCCAGCTCGACGACGGCGCGCGGCTCGCCGAGCTGACCGGGGTCGACGTCGTCTGCGACTTCCGCCGCCGCGACCTCGCGGCCGGCGGCCAGGGCGCGCCGCTGGTGCCGGCGTTCCACGCTGCGCTGTTCGCGCGGCCGGGCGTCGACGTCGCAGTGCTCAATGTCGGCGGCTTCGCCAACCTCACGCTGCTGCACGCCGACGGCACCGTCGCCGGCTTCGACTGCGGGCCCGGCAACGTGCTGCTTGACCTGTGGTGCGAGCGCCACCGCGGTGAACGCTTCGACGACGGCGGCCGCTGGGCGGCCGCGGGGCGCGTCGACCCCTGCCTGCTCGCGGCGCTGCGGCAGGACGACTACTTCGCGCGGCCGCCGCCCAAGAGCACCGGCCGCGACCACTTCGACGCCGCCTGGCTCGACACGCGCCTGCGGCGCCTCGACGTGCCGCTGGAGCCTGTCGACGTGCAGGCGACGCTGCTCGAGTTCACGGCCTCGACGGTCGCCGACGACCTGCGCCGCCACGCGCCGCGCACGCAGCACCTGCACGTGTGCGGCGGCGGCGCGCGCAACACGGTGCTGCTCGACGCCCTCGCGCGACGCCTGCCGGGCGTCGCGGTGGCGCCGACCGACGCCAGCGGGCTGGCGGCCACGCAGGTCGAGGCCGTGGCCTTCGCCTGGCTCGCGCATGCCCACCTCGAGCGTCAGCCGGGCAACCGGCCGGAGGTGACCGGCGCGCGCGGCCCGAGGGTGCTCGGCGCGCTCTATCCGAAGGGCTGAAAGCGGTGCGGCCGCCCGCAGGCGGCCGCGAACGACGGCGGTACTCCGCCGCTCAGGCCGAGAAGCTCGACCCGCACCCGCAGGTCGTCGTCGCGTTCGGGTTCTTGATCACGAACTGCGCGCCTTGGAGGTCTTCCTTGTAGTCGATCTCGGCGCCGACGAGGTACTGCAGACTCATCGCGTCGATCAGCAGCGTGACGCCGTTCTTCGACATCTGCGTGTCGTCGTCGTTGACGACCTCGTCGAAGGTGAAACCGTACTGGAAGCCCGAGCAACCACCGCCCTGCACGAACACGCGCAGCTTCAGCTCGGGGTTGCCTTCCTCGTCGACGAGCTGCTTGACCTTGTCGGCGGCGCTGTCGGTGAAGATCAGCGGTGCGGGCATCTCGCTCGTGGTCTCGGGGGCCAGTTCGGCAACGGCATTCATCGGCAGTCTCCAGTCAGCAGTTCGACATCGGCCGGCATGGCACACCGGCACCAGCGGGCGTCCGGGCCACGGCTATGCGCGGCCCCTCCAACTCTACGGCAGGTGGGGCCCCGCACCCAGCGTTCAAGCCGCGCGCGGGATCGATACCTGCTTAGCCCACCATCCCGTACGCATGATCCCACGCGGCGTGCCGACCTTGCCACAAACGCGGGCTTTGGGCCCGCACCGTCGTGACTCGTCGGCAGCATCGTGCACGGAATCCGCATGCACGAAGGCCGCCCGCAGGCGGCCTTCGAACGGCGTTCGGCCCGTCCCGTGCGGCGGCCTGCCCGCCCGGCGGTCGAGGCTCAGCGCTTGCTGAACTGCTTGCGCCGGCGCGCGCCGTGCAGGCCGACCTTCTTGCGCTCGACCTCGCGCGCGTCGCGCGTCACGAAGCCGGCGTGGCTGAGATCGGGCTTGAGCGTCGCGTCGTAGTCGATCAGCGCGCGCGTGATGCCGTGTCGCACCGCACCCGCCTGTCCCGACTCGCCGCCGCCGTGCACGTTGACCTTGATGTCGAACGTCTCGCCGTGGTTCGTCAGCAGCAGCGGCTGCTTGACGATCATGATCGACGTCTGGCGGCCGAAGTACTGGTCGACCGGCTTGCCGTTGACGACGATGTTGCCGCTGCCCTTCCTGATGAACACCCGAGCCACCGACGACTTGCGGCGGCCGGTGCCGTAGTTCCAGTTTCCGATCATCGCGCCGCTCCTCAGATCTCGAGTGCCTTGGGCTGCTGCGCGGCGTGCGGATGCTCGGCGCCTGCGTAGACCTTCAGCTTCTTCACCATCGCGTAGCCCAGCGGGCCCTTCGGCAGCATGCCCTTGACCGCCTTCTCGAGCGCGCGACCGGGATGGCGGGCCTGCATGTCCTTGAAGGTGGTCGCGTAGATGCCACCCGGGTAGCCGGAGTGGCGGTAGTACACCTTGTCGGTGGGCTTGTTGCCGGTCACGCGCAGCTTGGCGGCGTTGACGACGACGATGTAGTCCCCGGTGTCGACGTGAGGCGTGTAGATGGCCTTGTGCTTGCCGCGCAGTCGGCGTGCCACTTCGCTGGCAACACGTCCGAGCACCTTGTCGGTGGCGTCAATCACAAACCACTCGTGCTTCACCTCGGCCGGCTTGGCGCTGAAGGTCTTCATGAGGGTCTTTCGTTGCAGTCGGCCGCACGCGCTGGCGGCGGCCGCACACGGCTGTTCGAAGCGGCTCGACGCGAACCTCGGCGCGGCTTATGCTGGCCGCCTCTCGGTTCCGCCGGATCACCGCGCGCCGGAAGAGTTCCGGTGCGTCGGCGTCGAGCCGTGTTTTCCCCGCCGTTTTCGGGAAAGCCGCAGAGTATAGCGTGCCCGGCAGTTCCCGCGCGAACCCCCCGGGCCGAGCTGTGGCAGGCCCGCAGCGCCCTTTGGAGCACGCGCTCCACAAAGCTCGGCTAGTATGCGGGTTAACCCTAGTCCATCGAAAGGATTCCGCATGGGCTTTCCTGGTGACATGCTCAGCCGACCCGGCCTGCGATCGCAGCGACACGGCCGCGTCGAGGACGACGCCCCCACCCCGCCCGGGCGCGAGGCGCCGGGGTTCCGGTGGATTCCAATCCGCTCGCTCGCCGAGCGCCACCGGCCGCGCATCCTCGCGCACCTGCTCGCCCTCGGCGAGGCCGACCGCTACCTGCGCTTCGGCCACGCCGCCACCGACGCGCAGGTCGGACGCTACGTCGACGGCATCGACTTCTCGCGCGACGAGGTGTTCGGCGTGTTCAACCGTCGCCTCGAGTTGATCGCGATCGCGCACCTCGCCTACATGGCGACGACGCCGAGCGCCGAGTTCGGCGTGTCGGTGCTGCCGAAGGCGCGCGGCCGCGGCTACGGTGCGCGGCTGTTCGACCACGCCGTGCTGCACGCGCGCAACCGCGGCGTCGACACGCTGATCGTGCACGCGCTGAGCGAGAACACGGCGATGCTGCGCATCGCGCGTTCGGCCGGCGCGACGATCGAGCGCGCGGGCACGGACTCGGAGGCACGGCTGAAGCTGCCGCCGGACGACCTGGTCTCGCACGTCGGTGCCGCGGTCGAAGACGGCGCGGCCGAGATCGACTACCGCCTGAAGGCCCAGGCGCGCAGGCTCGACGGCCTGCTCGACGCGATCGCCGACGTCAAGGCGATGATCGGCAGTACGACGGGCCGAAGCGCCGTCGACTGACGGGGACCGTCGTGCCGGGCAGCGGCGGTAACATCGGCTCACTTTCCATCGGGTCGGGGCCTCGTCGAGGTCGCCGGCCTCGACGGTTTCGCCCCCCGATGACGCAACACACCCTGCCCTGGTTCATCGCCCTCGGCCTGCTCGCCGTGGTCGCCCTCGTCGGCTGGTGGTGGAGCTCGCGGCGAACGCCGAAACCGGCACCGCTGCCGACCGAGTGGGCCCTGACGCCGCGCCCGGTCTTCAACACCGACGAACGGCGCATGTACCGCCAGCTGCGCGAAGCGCTGCCGCACCATGTCGTGCTCGCCAAGCTGCCGCTGGTGCGCTTCTGCCAGCCCGCCGATCCGCAGGACGTGCGCTACTGGTACGACCTCCTCGGCGCGACGCACGTCACGTTCGCGATCTGCAGCGCCAACGGGCGCGTGCTCGCGGCGATCGACTTCGACGACGAGCGCGGCGGTGCGCGCCGCGCGCTGCAGATCAAGCAGGCGGTGCTGGCGGCGTGCCGCATCCGCTACCTGCGCTGCCCGATCGACCACCTGCCGTCGATCCCAGAGCTGCAGCTGCTGGTGCCGCAGGCCGGAGCGCCGGCGCGCAGCCCCCAGGCCACCGTCGCGCCGGCCGTCCCGCCGCGGCGCGACGACGCCCCCGAGGCGCTCGCGGTGGCGCCCACGTCGCGCCGGCGTCAGCGCCGGCGGCCGCTGTGGGAAGACTCGGGCTTCTTCCACGATTCGTTCTTCGGCGTCGACAGCCGCGTCGATGCCGGCCCGCCGAGCGAGTTCAGCCCCTTCACGGCGCCATCGGCCGCGTCGGTGTCTTTGACGGCACCGCCGCCACCGTCGCGCACGATGCTCGACGACGGCGACCACGTGCCGTTGCCGCTGCCGCGCGCGCCGGGCGGCTGGTCGGCAGCGGACGACGGCACGTCGGTGCCGGCCGAGCCGATGCGGCGCTACGGCACCTCGGCCAACCCTTGAGCTCCGGCTCCCGCGGGCCTGCCGGCGGCTACGCCGGCCTCACGCCCGACCGCGTGATCGACGCGCTGGCGGCCGTCGGCCTGCAACCCGACGGCCGGCTGCTGCAGCTCAATTCGTACGAGAACCGCGTCTACCAGGCCTACCGCGACGACGGCCCGCCGGTCGTCGCCAAGTTCTACCGCGCCGGGCGCTGGAGCGACGGGCAAATCCTCGAGGAACACGCGTTCGCACACGAACTGGCGGCCGCCGACGTGCCCGTCGTCGCGCCGCTGCCGCTGACGACCGCCTCGGCCGCGCTGCGCGTCGAAGGCACGCCGCCCACGCTGGCCCTCGACGCCGACGGCGACCTGCGCTTCAGCGTCAGCCCCTGCTGGCCGGGCCGCGCGCCCGAGCTCGACGACCCCGCCGTGACGGCGTGGCTCGGCCGCTTCCTCGGCCGCCTGCACGCCGTCGGCACCCGACGGCCGTTCCGGCACCGCCGCCGGCTCGACGTCGAGACCTATGGCGAAGCGTCGAGCCGGCTGCTGCTCGACGGCGACTTCGTCGACCAGGCCCAGCTCGCCGCCTGGCGCGACGCCTGCGACCGCGCACTCGACCTCACGCGCCGCGCTTTCGAGCGTGTCGACGGCCTGCGCACGCTGCGTCTTCACGGCGACTGCCACCCCGGCAACATCCTGTGGCGCGAGGGCGACGGCGACGACCGCGGACCGCACGTGGTCGACCTCGACGACGCGTGCACCGGCCCGGCGGTGCAGGACCTGTGGATGCTGCTGCCCGATGCGGCGCAGGCACCGGTGCAGCGGCAGGCGATGTTCGACGGCTACCGCCTCTTCATGGCCTTCGACGAGCGCGAGCTGACGCTGATCGAACCCCTGCGCACGCTGCGCATGCTGCACCACAGCGCGTGGATCGCGCAGCGCTGGGGCGACCCGGCGTTCCCGATCGCGTTCCCGTGGTTCGGCACGCCGGCGTACTGGACGCAGCAGATCACGCAGCTGCGCGAGCAGGTCGACGCGATGGCGGCGGTCTGACGCGCCGCCGCACCGGCGTCAGGTCGCCAGCAGGCGGTTGACGCGCCGCACGTAGGCCGCCGGATCGTCGAGCTGCCCGCCCTCGGCGAGCCAGGCCTGATCGAACAGGATGTGCGCGAGGTCGTCGAAGCGCTCGCTGCCTTCGGGTGCATCGAGCCGCTTGACCAGCGCGTGCTCGGGGTTCACTTCGAGGATCGGCAGCGACTTCGGCGCCTGCTGGCCCGCCTGCTTGAGCAGCCGCGCCAGGTGCGCGCTCATGTCGCCCTCGTCGACGACGATGCACGCCGGCGACTCGACGAGCCGCGTCGTCACGCGCACGTCCTTCGCGCGGTCCTTCAGCACCGACCTCAGCCGCTCGAGCAGCGGCTTGACCGCCTCGGCGGCCTGCTCGGCCTGCTTCTTCTCCTCGTCGTCTTGCAGCTTGCCGAGGTCGACCGCGCCCTTGGCGACGCTTTGCAGCGGCCTGCCGTCGAACTCGTACAGGTGCGCGAGCATCCACTCGTCGACGCGGTCGACGAGCAGCAGCACCTCGATGCCCTTCTTGCGGAAGATCTCGAGCTGCGGGCTCGCCTTGGCCGCGGCCAGGCTGTCGGCGGTGACGTAGTAGATCGCCTCCTGGCCGTCCTTCATGCGGCTCACGTAGTCGGCGAAGCTCACACCGTCGTCGGCCTGCGTCGAGGCGAAGCGCAGCAGCCTGGCGAGCCGCTCCTGGTTGGCGTGGTCCTCGCCGAGACCTTCCTTCAGCACGGCGCCGAACTCGGTCCAGAACGCGGTGTACTTGTCCTTCTGGTTCTCGGCGACGTCCTCGAGCATGCCCAGCACGCGCTTCGTGCAACCCTCGCGGATGGCCTTCACGTCGCGGCTTTCCTGCAGCAGCTCGCGGCTGACGTTCAGCGGCAGGTCGGCCGAGTCGATCACGCCCTTGACGAAGCGCAGGTACGTCGGCATCAGCGCCTGCGCGTCGTCCATGATGAACACGCGCTTGACGTACAGCTTCACGCCGCCGTGCTTGTCGCGGTTCCACAGGTCGAACGGCGCCTTCGCCGGCACGTACAGCAGCTGCGTGTACTCGCTGCGGCCCTCGACGCGGTTGTGCGTGTAGGCCAGCGGCGCCTCGCTGTCGTAGCTGATCTGCTTGTAGAACTCCTGGTACTGGGCGTCGGTGATCTCGCTCTTGGCGCGCGTCCACAGCGCGGCGGCCTTGTTGACGGTCTCCCACTCGTCCTTCGGCACGTACTCGCCCTTGTCCTGGTCCCACTCCTCCTTCTTCATCAGGATGGGCAGCGAGATGTGGTCGGAGTACTTGCCGATGATCGACTTGAGCTTCCAGGCCTTGGCGAACTCCTCCTCGCCGTCGCGCAGGTGCAGGATGACGTCGGTGCCGCGCTGCTTGCGCGTGATCGGCTCGACGTCGAACTCGCCGCTGCCGTCGCTCGTCCAGCGCACGCCCTCCTCGTGCTCGAGGCCCGCGCGGCGCGACTCGACCGTGATGCGGTCGGCGACGATGAAGCCCGAGTAGAAGCCGACGCCGAACTGGCCGATCAGGTTGGCGTCCTTCTTCTGCTCGCCCTCGAGCTTCGACAGGAACTCGCGCGTGCCGCTCCTGGCGATCGTGCCCAGGTGCTGCACCGCCTCCTCGGCGCTCATGCCGATGCCGTTGTCGCGGATCGTCAGCGTCTTCGCCGCCGGGTCGAAGAAGACCCGGATCTCGAGGTTCGGCGCGTCCTCGTAGAGGTCGCTGCGGTTCAGCGCCTCGAAGCGCAGCTTGTCGCAGGCGTCGCTCGCGTTGGAGACCAGCTCGCGCAGGAAGATCTCCTTGTTCGAGTACAGCGAGTGGGTGACGAGGTGCAGGATCTGCTTGACCTCGGCCTGGAAGGACAGGGTTTGCTTGTCGCTCATCGTCGTGTTCGGGTGTCAGGCGGCGCCCCCGCGCCGGCGCGCAGGAGATGGGGACGCCGCGACGGGCTTCAAGAGCCCCGGCGCGGCGCGGTCAGAGAACCACCTTGACCATCGGGTGCGTGCTGAGCGTGCGGTACAGCTCGTCGAGCTGCTCGCGGCTGGTCGCGGTGACCGTCACCGTCAGGCCCAGGTAGTTGCCGCCGCGGCTCGGGCGCTCCTCGACGGTGGCCGGGTCGAAGCCGGGGTCGAAACGTTGCACGACCTGCACGATCGCGGCGCGGAAGCCCTCGACGTGCGCGCCCATCACCTTGATCGGGAACGCGCTCGGGTACTCGATCAGACTCTGCTCGGGGGGGATCTCGCGCATCCGGCGGCGCCTTGCGGCGGGTCAGAGGGATTGTTCGAGCTTGGCGCGCTGGTACGCCTCGTACAGCCTGGCGTAGACCGGCCCCGGCTTGCCGCGCAGCGCACCGTGGCCGACGGGCTCGCCGTCGATCTTCGTCACCGGCAGCACTTCCTTCGTCGCCGAGCTGAGCAGCACCTCGTCCGCCGCGCGCACGTCGGCCTCGCTGATCGGGCGCAGGTTGTAGGCGATGCCTTCCTCCTCGCACAACTCCTTCAGCAACTCATAGCGAATGCCCTCGAGCACATGCTCGCTCTTCGGCGGACCGAGCAGCGCGCCCTCGTGCACGACCCAGACGTTGCTCGCCGCCGCTTCGGTCAACCAGCCGTCGCGGAACAGGATCGTCTCGATCGCGCCCTGGTCGGCCGAGATCTGGCGCGCCAGCACGGCGCCGAGCAGGCTGGTGCTCTTGATGTCGCCGCGCTCCCAGCGGAAGTCGACCGCCGTCGTGCAGGCGACGCCGTGATGCCGCTGCTCGGCACTCGCCGGCTTCATCGGGTTGGCCATCATGAACACGGTGGGCTCGATGTCCGGCGGCATCACGTGGTCGCGCGGTGCGACGCCGCGCGTGACCTGCAGGTAGACGAGCTGGTCGACGGCGCCGGTGCGCTCGTGCAGCGAGTCGACGAGGCGGCGGCTGCGCTCGAGCCACTCGCCGCGCGTCGCCGGCGCCGCGATGCGCACCTTCGCCAGGCTACGCTCGAGCCGCGCCATGTGCTCGGCGAAGCGGAACAGCCGCCGGCCGTAGACCGGGAGCACCTCGTAGACACCGTCGCCGAAGATGAAGCCGCGGTCGAGCACGCTGACCTTGGCCTCGCTCAGGCGCTGGTAGTGACCGTTGAGGAAGCAGAGGTCGTCGGGCAGGGTCGGGGCGGGCATGGCGGGCCTTCTCGTCGGCGGGCGGTCAGCTTAACGGATCCACAGCCGCAGCGCATCCCAGGCGCGGCCGACGAGGCCTGCCTCGGGCACGGCATCGAGCACGACGAGCGGCACCTCGCCCACCGGCGCGCCGGCGGCGGTCATGATCTGCAGCGTGCCCACGCGCTGGCCCTTGGCCAGCGGCGCGACGAGCGGGTCGACGCGATTGATGCTGGTGCGCAGCCGGCTCGCCTCGCCGCGCGGCACCGCGAGCACGACGTCGCGCTCGGCGCCGAGCCTGGCCTGCGGCTGCGCGCCCTTCCAGACCTCGGGGCTGACGATCGCCGCGCCGCCGTCGAACAGCTTGATGGCGTCGAACGCGGCGTAGCCCCAGTTCAGCAGCTTCTGGCTCTCGTTGGCGCGCGCCTCGCGCGAGTCGGTGCCCATCACGACGCTGAGCAGCCGCCGCTTGCCCGGCGTGTTGCCGCCGGGGCCGAGGTTCGGGAAGTCGCGGTTCGCGCTCGCGACGAGGCAGTAGCCGGCGGCCGCCGTGTAACCGGTCTTCATGCCGTCGACCGTCGGGTCGCGGCGCAGCAGCAGGTTGCGGTTGTCCTGCCGGATGCGGTTGTACGTGTACTCGCGGATCGAGTAGTAGCGGTAGTGCTCGGGGAAGTCCTGGATCACCTTCGACGCGATCACGGCGATGTCGCGCGGGCTCGAGCGGTGTCCGGGCTCGGTCATCCCGGTAACGTTGCGGAACTCGGTGTTCTTCAGCCCCCAGGCCTGCGCCTGGCGGTTCATCAGCGCGACGAAGCCCTCGACCGAGCCGGCGACGCCCTCAGCGAGCGCGACCGACGCGTCGTTGCCCGACTGCACGATCATGCCGTGCAGCAGCTCGTCGACGGTGGGCGTCATCGTCGGGTTGATGAACATCAGCGACGGGTCGCCCTTGCGCTCGTCCCACGCGCGCTGGCTGACCGGCAGCGTCTGCTCGAGCGTGAGCTTCTTGTCGCGCAGCGCCGTGAAGACGACGTACGCCGTCATCAGCTTCGTCAGCGACGCCGGGTCTGCTGGCGCGTCGGCGTCGCGCTCGGCGAGCGTCTGGCCAGTGGTCAGGTCGAGCAGCACGTACTGGCGCGCCGCGATCTCGGGTGGCGACACCGGCTGCGCCCGCGCGACGGCGAACACGAGCGACAGCGACAGCAGGATGGCGAACAGACGGAAGGCAGGCAGACGGTTCATCGATTGGGGCAGGGAACGGAAGCGGATCGCCCGGCACGACCGGGCGCGGAGCTCATGCGGCGAACGAGCGCACCACCAGCGACTTGAGCAGCGGCAGCTGGCCGTGGAAGAAGTGGCCGACGCCGGGCACGACGACGACGGGCAGCGACTGCGACCGCGCCCAGTCGAGCGTGGCCGCGAGCGGCACCACGTCGTCGGCCTCGCCGTGGATCACGAGCGTATGTTCGGGTACCGGGGCGACGTCGAAGTTCCCCGTGGCCGGCGCGACGAGCACGAGCCGCTGCGCCGGCGGCTGCAGGCGCGCGGCGGCCTGCGACGCGACGTAGCCGCCGAACGAGAAGCCGCCGAGCGCGAACGGCAGCGTCGGATCGCGCACGGCGGCGATCACCGCGAGCGCGTCGTCGACCTCGCCGCGTCCGCCGTCCCAGTGGCCCTGCGACGCACCGACGCCGCGGAAGTTGAAGCGCACGGTGCGCCAGCCGACCTGTCGCAGCGCGCGCGCGAGCGTCTGCACGACCTTGTTGTCCATCGTGCCGCCGTGCAGCGGGTGCGGGTGGCACAGCACCGCGACGCCGCGCGGCGGCACGTCGTGCGCGGGCGGCTCGTCGAGCGCGCACTCGATCGCCCCGGCCGGGCCGGCCACCGCCAGCCGCTGCGTGAGCGCGTTCACGTGCGCGACGCTCAACGACCCACGCCGGGCGGCAGCAGCAGGCGCTCGACGACGCGGCCGTCCTTCAGGTGCGCGTCAACGATCTCGTCGATGTCGGCGTGGTCGACGTAGCTGTACCAGACCGCCTCGGGGTAGACAACCGCCACCGGCCCGCCGGCGCAGCGGTCGAGGCAGCCGGCCCGGTTGACGCGAACCTTGCCCGGGCCGGCGAGCCCGGCCGCCTTCACGCGCGCCTTGCAGCGCTCGAACGCAGACTGCGCGTCGTGCTGCGCGCAGCAGGCCTCGCCACCGTCGCGCTGGTTCAGGCAGAAGAAGATGTGGCGCTCGTAGTAGCTCATCGTGGCCGGGATTGTAGGCAAGGGTCAACCCGCATCCGGGCGGCCAAGCCTGGACAGCAGCCACGCCATCGCCACGTAGGGCCACAGCCAGCCGACCCACTGCGCGAGGCCGTGGAAGCGGATGAAGCGGCCCTGCTGCCAGGCCTGCAGGCTCAGCGCGTGGTACGGGTCCGCCGGCGCGGTCGCGACGACGGCCACGAGCGCCGTCAGCGCGACGAGCCCGAGCCCGGCCGCCAGACGGCGTGGTGCCGCCGCGCACAGCAGCGCGAGCGCGAGGCCGCCGGCGAGGCCGGGGCCGGTGGCCGACGTCCACCACGCGAGGGCGTTCTCGGGGCCGAAGTTCAGCGCCGTCGACAGCGCCGTCGTCGCGATAGCGACCACGGCGGCACCGACGGCGAGCCCGACGCGCTGCCACCCCGGGTGCGCCACCGCGTAGGCGACGAGGCAGGGCGCGAGCAGACCGAGCGCGATGGCGAGCGCCTCGCCGAGGCGCGACAGCGGCCGCCCGGCTCCGGCGGGCGCGAGGAACGGCACCGCGGCGTCGGCCCACGGCGTGCCGTCGAGCAGCGCGAGCGCGAAGGCACGCGCCTCGTCCCAGACCTGCCCGAGGCCCAGCGGCACCGGTGGCGGAAACAGCAGGCCCACGGGCCACAGCAACAGCAGCGCGATCGCGCCCGCGCTGCTGCGCACGAAGAGTCGGTCGCGCAGCGTCTGCCAGCGCTCGAGCCCGCCGAGCGCGTGCACCGCGAGCGCGAGCAGCGCGCCGAGCAGCGCGCCGGCAACGTTGAGCGTGAAGTCGAGCAGCGACGGCACGCGCGCGGGCGTCCACTGCTGCACGACCTCGAGCGCGTACGACAGCGTGGCGGCGAGCGCCACCGCGAGCGCGAGCGCGGCGATGCGCCCAGCGCCGCCTCGCACCGCGGCGACACACAGCAGCGCGCCGAGCGGCAGGTAGCCGAGGACGTTCGACACGATGTCGAAGCTCGGGAACCACGCTGGCCATGGCAGCGCGAGCACCGGCGGCAACCCGCCGCGCGGCAGCCGCCAGCCGGTCGCCGGATACAGGCTCGCGTAGACGATCAGCGCCGCGTAGGCGAGCGCGAGCCAGGTGGCCGAACTGCGCGTGCGCGCCATCGTCGCCGCGTCAGAACGGCTTGACGACGACCAGCACGACGATGGCGATGAACAGCAGCACCGTGATCTCGTTGAACACGCGGTACCAGCGGTGGCTGCGCCGGTTGGCCGAGCGTTCGAAGTCGCCGAGCAGGCGCCGGCACCAGACGTGATAGCCGAGCACGGCGACGACGCCGGCGAGCTTGGCGTGCATCCAGCCCTGGTCGGCGCCGAGACCGACGCCGTAGCCGAGCCACAGCACGAGGCCGAGCACGACGGCGGGCACCATCAGCAGCGTCGCGAAGCGGTAGAGCTTGCGCGACATCAGCAGCAGCCGCTCGCGCTCGGCGTGGCTGTCGGGCGCCACCATCGCCAGGTTGACGTAAAGCCGCGGCAGGTAGAACAGGCCCGCGAACCAGCTCGCGACGAACACAATGTGGAACGCCTTGATCCAGAGATACGCCGAACTCATCGCGTCATTATCGCGAGCGGCCCGCGTGCCCGCGGCGTGGCGGCGACCCACAAAGAAACCCCGGCCAAGAACCGGGGCGGCAAAGCCCGTTCGCGTTGTCGCGGCGAGGCTCCTGCTCAGGGAGGATGAGCAGGGAGGATGAGCAGGGAACGACGGCCATGCGGCTATCATTCGTCGCCGAGTCCAGCAGGGCGGTGGCGCATGTGGGCGCCCGCTGACCGCAGGCCGACGCCGAGTTCGACTCGCTGCGGATCCGGCCGCCGAATCCGCCCCCACCGAGGTCGCCGCCGTGAACACCCCCCTGCCGCCCTATCCCGCCAGCCGCCCGCGCCGCCTGCGCCGCGACGCCGCGATCCGCGCCCTCGTGCGCGAGCACCGCCTCGCGCCCGAGGACCTGATCCTGCCGGTGTTCGTGCTCGACGGCACGAACCGCACCGAGGACGTGCCGAGCATGCCCGGCGTGCAGCGCCTGAGCGTCGACCGCCTGTTCGGCGTGGCCGAGCAGTGCCTGCAGCTCGGCGTGCCGGTGATGGCGCTGTTCCCCGTGATCGACGTCGCGCTGAAGACGCCCGACGGCCGCGAGGCGCTCAACCCCGACGGCCTCGTGCCGCGCGCGGTGGCGGCGCTGAAGGCGCGCTTCCCGCAGCTGAACCTGCTGACCGACGTCGCGCTCGACCCGTTCACGACGCACGGTCAGGACGGGCTGATCGACGACAGCGGCTACATCCTCAACGACGAGACGGTCGCCGTGCTGACGCAGCAGGCGACGGTGCAGGCGCAGGCCGGGGTGGACATCGTGGCACCCAGCGACATGATGGACGGGCGCATCGGCGCGATCCGCGGTGCGCTCGAAGGCGCCGGCCTGATCCACACCCGCATCATGGCCTACAGCGCGAAGTACGCGAGCGCGTTCTACGGGCCGTTCCGCGACGCGGTGGGCAGCAAGGGCAACCTCGGCAAGAGCGACAAGAAGGTCTACCAGATGGACCCGGGCAACACCGACGAGGCGCTGCGCGAGGTCGCGCTCGACATCGCCGAAGGCGCCGACATGGTGATGGTCAAGCCCGGCATGCCCTACCTCGACATCGTGCGCCGCGTCAAGGACGCCTTCCGCATGCCGACCTTCGCCTACCAGGTCAGTGGCGAGTACAGCATGCTCAAGGCCGCCGCGGCCAACGGCTGGCTCGACCACGACGCCGTGATGATGGAGTCGCTGCTGGCGTTCAAGCGCGCCGGCGCCGACGGCGTGCTGACCTACTTCGCGCTCGACGCCGCGAGGACGCTGCGCCGGCCCTGATGCGCGTCTTCCACATCACGCCCGACCAGTTCTCCGAGCTCGACGCGCTGCCGCAGGAGTTGCCGGCCACCGGGTTCGTGTGGATCGGCAGCGCGCGGCGCGAGTTCGAGGTCCACGCCGCCGAGATCCAGGCGCGGCTGCAGACCTGGACCGGCTCGACGCTCGTCGACCTGCACGTCTCAGACCTGCTGAACAACCAGCTGCCGAGTCACTTCGACACGACGTTCGACTACGACCTGCTCGTGTTCCGGCGCCTGGCCGCCGCCCCCGGCAGCGGCGCGCTCGCCGACGGCAAGCAGGCCACGCGCCGGGCGACGCGCGAGGCGCTCGAGGCGATCGACACCAGCCCGGTGGGCTTCGCCGTGTTCGACCGCGTGCTCGTCACGGTGCACCCCGCCGACTGCGCGGTGCGCGACTTCTTCGCCGCCCGCCTCGCGCAGCGCGGCCAGGTCGGCGCCTCGCGCCTGCCCACGAACCCGGCCGACCTGATGCTGCGCATGGTCAACCACATGGTCGACAGCTACCTCGAGCTGCGCCGGCTGCTGTCGCGCCAGCTCGGCGAGCTGCAGCTCGACCTGCTCAACCCGCGCAGCCACTTCGACGACTGGGCGCTTCTGCTCGACGCGCGCAACCGCCTGCACCTGCTCGAGGACACCTGCGAGGACCAGAGGAGCGCGGTGCAGGAGTGGATCGACGCGCTCGACGAGTGGCCGGCCGAGGTCGACAAGCAGGCCAAGCGCGAGCGCGAGCTGCTGCGGCTGCGCTCGCGCGACGTGCTCGAGCACGTCGAGCGCGTGCTCGGCCACGTGCGCCGCCTCGAGCAGTCGATCGAGACCGCGGTGCAGATGCACTTCAGCGCGCTCGGTCACCGCACGAACAACATCATGCGCACGCTGACGGTGCTCACGGCCATCTTCCTGCCGCTGAACCTGATCACCGGCTTCTTCGGCATGAACTTCGACTTCCTGCCGCTGATCCACAGCGCCGAGGGCTTCTGGTTGGCGTTCGCGACGATGGTCGTCGTCGGCGTCGGGCTGATCGGGTTCTTCTGGCGCAAGCGCTACCTCGGCAGCAGCACGCGATGACGCTGGCGCCGCGCCAGCTCGCGCTGCTCGTGGGCCTGACGCTGGCGTGGGGGCTGAACTGGCCGGTGATGAAGCTCGGCGTCACGCACTTCCCGCCGCTGAGCTTTCGCGCCGCGTCGATGCTGCTCGGCCTGCCGGTGCTCGCGGCGGCGCTGTGGTGGCTGAAGGTGCCTTTCTCCGTGCCGCGCGCGCACTGGCGCGCGCTCGCGGGCCTGACGCTGACGAACATGGTGGTCTGGCACCTGCTCGTGATCCTGTCGGTGCCGCACCTGAGCTCGGGGCGCGCGGCGATCCTAGGCTACACGATGCCCGTGTTCTCGGCGCTGCTCGGCGCGGCGCTGTTCGGCGAGCGGCTGCGGCCGCGCCAGGCGGCAGGCGTGGCCGCCGCAGCGCTGGGCGTCGTGCTGCTGCTGTGGCACGAGTTCGACCGCGTGGCCGGCGCGCCGTTCGCCGCCGCGACGATGCTCGTCGCCGCGGCGACCTGGGCGCTGGGCACGCAGCAGCTGCGGCGCACGACGATCCCGCTGCCGACGCTGACGCTGTCGTTCTGGATGACGGCGGCCACGACGGTGGTGATGGTCGTCGCCGCCGCGCTCGCCGAGGCCGAGCGCTGGCACTGGCCGAACGCACCGGCCGCGTGGACGATCGCCTACAACGCGGTGCTGATCTTCGGCTTCGCGCACGCCGCGTGGTTCACGCTGGCGCGCTCGCTGCCGCCGGTGGCCTCGACGTTGTCGGTGATGATGATCCCGGTGCTCGGCACTGCGAGCGGCGCCCTCGCGCTCGGCGAGACGCTGCACTGGCAGGACGGCGCGGCGGCGGCACTGATGGTGGCCGCGATCGCCTCGGTGCTGTGGCCGCAGCGCGGCGCCGCTCAGCGCGCCGGGTAGGGGTCGTGCAGCCCGAGCGCGCGCAGGATCTCGCGCTCGCGCCGCTCCATGCGCTGCGCGTCGGCGGCGCGCTCGTGGTCCCAGCCCTGCGCGTGCAGCGCGCCGTGCACCAGCAGGTGCGCGTAGTGGTCGGCCACCGCCAGCCCGAGCTCGCCCGCCTCCCGCTCAACGACCGGCGCGCACAGCACGAGGTCGGCGACGACGACCGGCTCGTGCGCGTAGTCGAAGGTCAGCACGTTCGTCGCGTAGTCCTTCGCGCGGTACTCGCGGTTCAGCCGCCGGCCCTCGGCCTCGTCGACGATGCGCACCGTCAGCTCGGCCGCGGTGTCGAGCGCCGCGCGCAGCCACCGCGCGACACGGTGACGCGCGAGCAGCGCGCGGTGTCGAGCGTCGGGCTGCTGCAGCGACAGCGCGAGCGCCGGCGTCCTCACGTCGCCTCGCGCCGCGGCGTCGCCGCGTCGTAGGCCTCGACGATGCGCGCGACCAGCGGGTGGCGCACGACGTCGGCGGCGGTGAAGCGCGTGAACGCGATGCCCTTGACCTTCCTGAGCACCTGCTCGGCCTGCACGAGCCCGCTCTCGGCACCGCGCGGCAGGTCGACCTGGCTCGTGTCGCCGGTGATCACGGCCTTGCTGCCGAAGCCGATGCGCGTGAGGAACATCTTCATCTGCTCGGGCGTCGTGTTCTGCGCCTCGTCGAGGATCACGAACGCGTGGTTCAGCGTGCGCCCGCGCATGAACGCGAGCGGCGCGATCTCGAGCGTCGCACGCTCGAAGGCCTTGGTCACGCGGTCGAAGCCCATCAGGTCGTACAGCGCGTCGTACAGCGGGCGCAGGTACGGGTCGACCTTCTGCGCCAGGTCGCCGGGCAGGAAGCCGAGCCGCTCGCCGGCCTCGACCGCCGGGCGCGTCAGGATGATGCGCTGCACCGCGCTGCGCTCGAGCGCGTCGACGGCGCAGGCCACGGCGAGGAAGGTCTTGCCGGTGCCCGCAGGGCCGATCCCGAACGTGATGTCGTGGCCGAGGATGTGCTGCAGGTACTTCACCTGGTTCGGCGTGCGCCCGGCGAGGTCGGCGCGGCGCGTGTGCAGCACGAGCTCGCCGTCCTCGCCGTCGCCGGCCGCGGCAGCCTCGCCGCCGAGCGCGTCGACGAGCGCGAGCTGCAGCGCCTCGGCGCCGATCGGGCGCCGCGCGCGGTCGTACAGGCGCTGCAGCAGCGCGACCACGCGCTCGGCGACGCCGCGCTCGCCGACGACGCTGAACGCCTCGTGACGGCGCGCGATGCGCACGCCGGCCGCGGCCTCGATCGCGCGCAGGTGCTCGTCGAGCGGGCCGCACAGGTGCGCGAGGCGCTGGTTGTCGGCCGGCGTGAAGGCGTGGCGAAGGGTCACCGAGGGCATGGACGGGCCGGCTCGGGCCGGCAGCTGACGCGGCGACGCCGCAAACGTCGACATTGTCGCGCCGGCGCGGTGGCGCGGTGGCGACGGTGCGCAACGCTTCTGCACAATCGCGCCGCGATGACCCGTGCGCCCCGCCTCCAGCCGATCGCCGCCCGCCGTGCGGCGGCCCGTGCGGCGGCTCGCATCACGCTGTGGTGGCTGCTCGTCGTGGCGGCGTTCGCGGGCGCGGCGCCGGCCGCCGCGGCGACGGTCGAGATCCGGCAGGCGCTCGCCGTGGTCTCCGACGGCGAACGTTTCCCGACCGACGCGGCGGCGCAGCCGGTCGCGCTGCCCGACGACTGGGCGCTCTCGCGCCCCGGGGTCTCGGGACCCGTGTGGTACCGCGTCGCGTTCGACGCGCCGGGCGTGGCCGACAGCGGCGAGCTGTTCGCGCTCTACGTCGAGCGCGTGTGCTCGACGCTCGAGGTTCAGCTCAACGGCCACCGCGTACACGTCGCGGGTCGTCTCGCGCCGCCGGTCACGCGCAACTGCCAATACCCGCAGCTCGTGTCGCTGCCGTCGGCGCTGCTGCAGCCGCAGGGCAACGTGCTCGACCTCAAGGTCGCCGGCGATGCGCTGACGCACGTCGCGTCGCGCCAGCGCGCCGGCGGCCTGTCGGTGCTGCGGCTCGGAGCCCACGCCGACCTCGCGCCGCGACACGGGCAGGTGCGTCTGGCCAACGTGACGCTGCCGCAGGTCTCGAGCGCGGTGCTGGCGCTGCTGGGCAGCATGATGATCCTGATGGGTGGCCTCAACCGCACCTACAGCCACCTCGCCTACTTCGGCGCGCTCGCGATCGGCTGGGCCGCCATCGGCGCGCGCCTGTGGTGGAACGACCTGCCGCTCGACAGCCGCAACGCCGAACTGCTGCTGGTGTCGTTCATGCCGTGGGTCGCGCTCGCGGCGGTGCAGTTCCTGCTGCGCTACGCGGGCGGGCGCAAGCGGCGCTGGATCGACGCGCTGCTCTACGCGCAGTGCGCGCTGGTGCCGTGGACGCTGGTGCTGGCCGGCGCGCCGCAGCTGTTCACGGTGGCCACCGCCTGGTACGTGCTGTTTGCCGCCGAAGTGGTCGTGGCGACCGTGATCTACCTTCGCCTGACGTGGCACCACCATCGCAAGCGGTTCTGGCCGATGGCGGCGGCGATGGCGGTGGCGCTGGCCGGTCGCCTTCGTCGCGCTGGGGCTGCACATGATGCGCGAGTACGGCCGCGCGCTCGAGGCCGCCGAGGAGGGCCGGCAGTCGCTCGAGACGCGCGTGCGCGAAGTCACCGAGCAGATCGAGCGCAACTACGAGCAGCTCGCCGAGCTGCGCGTCGAGCAGGTGACGATGCAGGAGCGCAAGCGCATCGCCGCCGACCTGCACGACGACCTCGGCGCCAAGCTGCTGACGATCGTGCACACGAGCGACAACGACCGCATCGCGACGCTCGCGCGCGAGGCGCTCGAGGAGATGCGGCTGTCGGTGCGCGGCCTCACGGGCAAGCCGGTGCGGCTGCTCGACGCGCTCGGCGACTGGCGCGCCGAGGTCGTGTCGCGGCTCGGCCAGACCGGCATCGAGGCCGAGTGGTCGGCGCCGATCGAGGACCAGGAGCTGATGCTCGCGGCGCGCGTGTACGTGCAGACGACGCGCATCCTGCGCGAGGCGGTCAACAACATCATCAAGCACAGCGGCGCGTCGCGCTGCACGGTGCGCGTCGCGCTCGACGGCGACGACTTTCGCCTGACGATCCAGGACAACGGCCGCGGCATTCCACTGGAGCTCGACGGGCGGCTCGACCGCGGCCACGGCATGTCGAGCATGAAGCATCGCGCGAAGCAGATGAACGGCCAGTGCCTCGTCGAGTCGGGCGCCGGCTACGGAACCGTGATTCGGCTCACGCTTCCGCTCGAACGCGGCCCCGCAGCGGCGTGACGCGCTGTTAGCATTTTTCACGCCTGCCAAAGGGGCCGCCCATGAAGACCATCCTGCTGCTGGAAGACCTGCCGCAGATCCGTGCCTGGCTGAAGGACCTGCTGCTCGAGGTCTTCCCCGACGCCGACATCAGCGAGGCCGCGCGCGTGCACGAGGCGCTGTCGCTCGTCTCGGCGGTGGGCTTCGACCTGGCGCTGATCGACCTCGGCCTGCCCGACGGCTCGGGCGTCGACGTCATCTCGGCCCTGCGCGAGCAGCAGCCCGAGGCACAGTCGGTCGTCGTCTCGATCCACGACGACGATGACCACCTGTTCCCAGCGCTGCAGGCTGGCGCGTACGGCTACATCCTGAAGGAGCAGGCGCGCGAGCTGATCAAGCTGCAGTTGCAGCGCATCAGCCAGGGCGAGCCGCCGCTGTCGCCGTCGATCGCGCGCAAGGTCATCGCGCACTTCGCCGCGCAGGCGCGGCCGCAGCTGCCCACCGAGCCGCGGGTGCAGCTGACCGACCGCGAGAACGAGGTGCTGCTGCGCGTGGCCAAGGGCTTCACGCTGCCCGAGATCGGCCAGCAGCTGAACCTGTCGCGGCACACGATCGCCGACTACGTCAAGCAGATCTACCGCAAGCTCAACGTGAGCTCGCGCGCCGAGGCCGCGCTCGAGGCGCAGCGGCTCGGGCTGTTCGGCCGCCGATGATCGGCCGGCTCAGCGGCACGCTGGCCGAGAAGTCGCCGCCGACGCTGCTCGTCGACGTGGGCGGCGTCGGCTACGAGGTCGACGTGCCGATGAGCACGTTCTACAACCTGCCGGCGCTCGGCGAGCGCGTGACGCTGCTGACGCACTTCGTCGTGCGCGAGGACGCGCAGACGCTCTACGGCTTCCTCACCGCCGGCGAGCGCGCGACGTTCCGCGAACTCGTGAAGATCAGCGGCGTCGGCCCGCGCACCGCGCTCGCGATCCTTTCGGGGCTGAGCGTGGCCGACCTCGCACAGGCGGTCGCGACGCAAAGCGGCGCGCGGCTCGTGAAGGTGCCGGGCATCGGCAAGAAGACCGCCGAGCGGCTGCTGCTCGAGCTCAAGGGCAAGCTCGGCGACGCCGTCGCCGCGCCGGCGAGCGTCGCGGGCGAGGCGCAGGCCGACATCGTGCAGGCGCTCGTCGCGCTCGGCTACCACGAGCGCGAGGCGAGCGCGGCGCTGAAGGCACTGCCGGCCGACGTCGGCGTCGCCGAGGGCATCAAGCTCGCGCTGAAGGCGTTGTCGAAGTGACCGCCCGCGGCGCGCGCCGCGGTGGGCGTCAATCGACGAAGAAGTCCGGGATGAAGTCGGTCGTGCCCGGCACGACGCTGTAGCGGTCGAGGTCGGTCACGCCGTGCTGCGCGAGCAGCGTGTCGTCGATGAAGAAGTTGCCCGTGGTCGTCTTCGCGTCGCGGGTGAGCACCAGGCAGGCGGCGTCGGCCAGGATCTCGGGCCTGCGGCACTTGTCCAGGTCGACGCCGGGGATCATCTGCAGCGCCGCGGTGGCGATCGCCGTGCGCGGCCACAGGCTGTTGACGCCGATGCCGTGGCGGGCGAACTCGGCGGCGTGGCCGAGGGTGCACATGCTCATGCCGTACTTGGCCATCGTGTACGCCGTGTGGTGCGCGAACCAGTGCGGCTTCATCGACAGCGGCGGCGCCATGTTCAGCACGTGCGGGTTGCGCCCCGCCTTGCCAGACTCGATCAGGTGCGGCAGGCAGGCCTGCGTGCAGCAGTAGGTGCCGCGCACGTTGACGCCGAACATCAGGTCGAAGCGCTTCATCGGCGTCGCCGCCGTGCCGGTCAGGCTGATCGCGCTGGCGTTGTTGACGAGGATGTCGATGCCGCCGAAGCGCTCGACCGCCGCGCGCACCGCGGCGGCCACGGCGTCCTCGTCGCGGATGTCGGTGGGCACGGGCAGCGCCTGGCCACCGGCGGCTTCGACCTCCTCGGCGGCCGAATACAGCGTGCCGGGCAGCTTCGGATTCGGCTCGGTGGTCTTGGCCACCAGCACGACGTTCGCGCCGTCGGCGGCGGCGCGCTTCGCGATCGCCAGGCCGATGCCACGGCTGGCGCCGGTGACGAACAGGGTCTTGCCTTGCAGCGTGGTCATCGGGGACTCTCCTGGCGTTGAAGGCGCGGCCACACGTGGGTCGCGATGTGCTCGGCGAGCGCGAGTCCGCACAGGCGGTACACCGGCTCGCCGGGGTGGAACCCGTCGCTGGCCATCACGCGCGGGTCCAGCGGCAGGTCGATCGGGATGTGGCTCACGTCGTCGCGCCGCGCGGCCCAGCGCGCGAGCGCCGTGTCGTGCCGGCGCGCGTCGGCGCCCATCACCCAGCGCAGCGGCTGCGGCAGGCCGGGGAAACGGTGCACCGGCGGCAGCGGCATGAAGATCACGTGGCGCACCCGGGCCTGCTCGTGCAGGTGCGCGACGAGGCGCTCGCGCGCCGCGATCGCACGGCGCGCCGGCACCTGCTCGATCACGTCGTTGACGCCGAGCGCGAACACGGCCACGTCGGCGTGCCACGGCTCGGCGGCCTCGGCGAGCAGGTCGGCGCACTGCGCCGTCGTCAGGCCCGAGCGCGCGACGAGCCGCCACGCGACGGCAGCACCGATGCGCTCGGCGAGCGGTCGCGCCGTCTGCCCTGCGAGCGCCTCGTCCTGCGTCGCGACGCCGACACCGGCGGCCGACGAGTCGCCGCCGATCAGCAGCCGCAGCGCGACGGGCCCGTCGCCGACCACGCCTTCGCGCGGCCCGTCGGCCTCGGGCAGGCGCGGCAGGCGCCGGCGCGTGGCCAGCGCCTGCGCGACGAGCAGCGGGCTCAACACGAGCTTGGCCGCGAGGCTCATCGCGCGCTGCCGGAGGACGTCAGAACTTGCCGTAGTCGGGCGCGCGCTTCTGGAAGAAGGCCTGGAACGCCTCCATCGCCTCGGGGCTGCGCAGGCGGCGGGTGAAGATCTCGCCCTCGGCCGCGATGACCTGCAGGATCTGCTCGCGGTGCGGCGCGTGCATCAGCGCCTTGGCGTCGCGCACGGCGCCGGGCGGCAGCGCGTTGAAGCGCTCGGCCACGCGGCGCGCATGCGGCAGCACCTCGGCGGCCGGCAGCACGGCGTTGGCGATGCCGCAATCGACGGCCTCGGCGCCGGTGAACGGGTCGCCGAGCAGCAGCTTCTCGGCCGCCTTGCGCTGCCCCATCAGCCGCGGCACGAGCAGGCTCGACGCGTACTCGGGCACCAGCGCCAGACCGACGAAGGGCATCGCCAGCCGCGCGTCGTCGGCGACGTAGACGAAGTCGCAGTGCAGCAGCATCGTCGTGCCGATGCCGATCGCCGCACCGGTCACCGCCGCGACGACGGGCTTGTCGCACTCGAGCAGCGCGCGCATGAAGCGGTACACGGGGCTGTCGTCGCCCTGCGGCGGGCGCTGCACGAAGTCCTCGATGTCGTTGCCCGACGTGAAGATGCCCGGCTGGCCGGTGATCAGTAGCGCGCGCACCTCGCGCGCCTCGACCGCCCCCGCGATCGCCTCGGCCATCGCCGTGTACATCGCCTGCGTGAGCGCGTTCTTCTTCTCCGGCCGCGCGATCTCGATCGTCGCCACGCCGTTGACGACGGCGGTCTTGATGTGCTGGGACACGTCGTGCTCCTGCGCCGGGTCACACGCGTTCAAAGATGCCCGCCGCGCCCTGGCCGGTGCCGACGCACATCGTGACCATGCCGTACTTCAGGCCCTTGCGGCGCAGCGCGTGCACGACGGTGGCGGCGCGGATCGCGCCGGTGGCGCCCAGCGGGTGGCCGAGCGCGATCGCGCCGCCCATCGGGTTGACCACCGCCGGGTTCAGCCCGACGCTGTCGATCACCGCCAGCGACTGCGCGGCGAACGCCTCGTTGAGCTCGATCCAGCCCATGTCGTCGAGCTTCAGCCCGGCCGACTTCAGCGCCGCCGGAATCGCCTCGATCGGGCCGATGCCCATGATTTCGGGCGGCACGCCGCGCGACGCGAAGCTGACGAAGCGCGCCAGCGGCTTGAGGTCGAAGCGCTTGACCGCCGCCTCGCTGGCGAGGATCAGGCAGCCCGCGCCGTCGCTGGTCTGCGAACTGTTGCCCGCGGTCACGCTGCCCATGCCGGTGGCCTTGCCCGTCGGGTCCTTCGGCGACGCGAACACCGGCTTCAGCCTCGCCAGCGCCTCGAGCGTGGTGTCGGCGCGCGGGCCTTCGTCGAGGCTCACGGTGCGCGTCGACAGCGCGACGTCGCCGGTGTCGAGGTTCGGCGTGCGCGTGACGACGTCGAACGGCGTGATCTCGTCGGCGAACTCGCCGGCCTGCTGCGCCGCGATCGCGCGGCGGTGCGACTCGAGCGCGAACGCGTCCTGCCGCTCGCGGCTCACCTTCCACTGCGCCGCGACCTTCTCGGCGGTCAGGCCCATGCCGTAGGCGATGCCGACGTTCTCGTCGCGCGCGAACACGGCCGGGTTGAACGACGGCTTGTTGCCGCTCATCGGCACCATGCTCATGCTCTCGCAGCCGCCGGCGATCATCACCTCGGCCTCGCCGACGCGGATGCGGTCGGCCGCCATCTGCACCGCGGTCAGGCCCGAGGCGCAGAAACGGTTGACGGTGACGCCGCCGACCGAGTTCGGCAGCCCGGCCAGCAGCGCCGCGACACGCGCGACGTTCAGCCCCTGCTCGCCCTCGGGCATCGCGCAGCCGACGATCGCGTCCTCGATTGCCTTCGGGTCGAGCCCGGGCACCTGCCCGAGCGCACCCTGGATCGCGGCGACCAGCAGGTCGTCGGGGCGCGTGTTCCTGAAATACCCGCGACCGGACTTGCCGATCGGCGTGCGGGTGGCGGCGACGATGTAGGCGTCCTGGATCTGTTTGCTCATTCGTCGCTCCTTCAGTTGCGAACCGGCTTGCCCGTTTGGAGCATGCCCATGATGCGTTCCTGCGTCTTCGGATGGTCGAGCAGGCTGCAGAAGTGCTTGCGCTCGAGCGCCATCAGGTACTCCTCGCTGACCGGCGTGCCGGCGTCGACCTCGCCGCCGCACACCACGTCGGCGATCAGGCTGCCGATGTGGAAGTCGTGCGCGCTGATGCGATCGCCGAGCGGCCCGCGACCGGGAACGTCGACTTCAACGGCGGACGCCAGCCGGCGTCGGCCATCGCCTTCACCTGGCCGATTGCGACGTGCAGCAGCTCGTCCTTGTGCGCGACGATCACGTCGCCGTCGAGCAGGTAGCCGAGCTTGCGGCTCTCGATCGCGCTGGTGCCGACCTTGGCCATCGCCGCGGCCAGGTAGCCCTCGCGCAGGAACGCGAGCAGGTCACTGCCCGGCGCCTGGGCGGCCGCCTCGGCGGCGCGGCGCGCGATGTAGGTCAGGCCGCCGCCGGCCGGCACGAGGCCGACGCCGACCTCGACGAAGCCCATGTAGCTCTCCATGTGCACGACGCGGCGCGCGCAGTGGATCGCGATCTCGTTGCCGCCGCCGAGCGCCAGCCCGCGCACCGCCGCCACCACCGGCACCTGCGCATAGCGCATCGCGAGCAGCAGGTCCTGCAGCTTCTTGATCTCGGGCGCGATGCCCTTCGAGCCGTGCTTCATGAACACCGGCATCAGCGACTCGAGGTTGGCACCGGCCGAGAACACGTCGTCGGGCGACCAGAGCACGAGGCCGGCGTAGTCCTGCTCGGCGATCTCGAGCGCCTTGGCCAGACCTTCCATCACCGCCGGGCTGATCAGGTGCAGCTTGGCCGTGATGCTGGCCACAAGCACCTGCCCGTCGGGCGTCCAGACGCGGATCTCCTCGTTGCGGAAGCGCTCGGTGCCGACGTCCAGCGGGTCAGCCTGGTTCCAGCCGACGAGCGACTCGGGGAACAGCTGGCGCTGGTAGACCGGCAGCGCGGTGGGCGGCAGGACGCGCTGCTGCGACGGGCTCCACGAGCCGTGCGCCGTGTGCACCCCGTCGCGCCCGTCGAACACCCAGTCGGGCAGCGGCGCGTTGCACAGCGCCTTGCCGGCGTCGATGTCCTCCTTCACCCACTGCGCGACCTGCTTCCAGCCGGCGGCCTGCCACAGTTCGAACGGGCCCTGCTTCATGCCGAAGCCGCGGCGCATCGCGAAGTCCACGTGGCGCGCGCTGTCGGCGACGTCGGCCAGGTGCACCGCGGCGTAGTGGAACGCGTCGCGCAGGATCGCCCAGACGAATTGCGCCTGCGGGTTCGAGCTCTCGCGCAGCAGCTTCAGGCGCTCGGCCGGCGGCTTCTTCAGGATGCGCTCGACGAGCGCGTCGGCCTTGCCGCCCGCGGGCACGTACTCGCCGGTCGCCGGGTCGAGGCGCAGGATCGCCTTGCCGTCCTTGCGGTAGAAGCCGGCGCCGCTCTTCTGGCCGAGCGCGCCCTTCGCGATCAGGCCCGCCAGCGCCGGCGGCGTCGCGTAGGTGGCGTAGAACGGGTCGCCCTGCAGCGTGTCCTGCATCGTCTTGATCACGTGCGCCATCGTGTCGAGGCCCACGACGTCGGCGGTGCGGAACGTGCCGCTCGAGGCGCGGCCCATCTTCTTGCCCGTCAGGTCGTCGACGACGTCGTACGACAGGCCGAACTTCGCGGCCTCGTGAATCGTCGCCAGCATGCCGGCGATGCCGACGCGGTTGGCGATGAAGTTGGGCGTGTCCTTCGCGCGCACCACCCCCTTGCCGAGCGTCGTCGTGCAGAAGGTCTCGAGCTGGTCGAGGATGTCGGCGCGCGTGGCCGGCGTCGGGATCAGCTCGACGAGCTGCATGTAGCGCGGCGGGTTGAAGAAGTGGATGCCGCAGAAGCGTTCGCGCATCGCCTCGGGCAGCGCCTCGCCGAGCTTCGTGATGCTCAGCCCCGACGTGTTCGACGCCAGGATGGCGTGCGGCGCGACAAAGGGCGCGATGCGCTCGTACAGCGCCAGCTTCCAGTCCATGCGCTCGGCGATCGCCTCGATCACCAGGTCGCAGCCGCGCAGCAACTCGGCGTGCTCGTCGTAGTTCGCGGGCTGGATGTGCGCGGCATCGTCGGCCACGCCCAGCGGCGAGGGCTTGAGCTTCTTCAGCCCGTCAATCGCCTTCAGCGCGATGCCGCTCTTCGGCCCTTGCTTCGCGGGCAGGTCGAACAGCACGACCGGCACGCGCACGTTGACCAGATGGGCGGCGATCTGCGCGCCCATCACCCCGGCGCCGAGCACGGCGACCTTGCGGACATTGAATCGTTTCATGAGCAGTTCCTTATTCGACGCGGATCCACGTCTGGTTGCGGTAGAACGGCCCGATGAAGCCGCGCACCTCGAGCGCCTTGCCGCCGTCCTTCGGCGTCATGCGCACCTTGTAGACCTTGCCGTTGTTCGGGTCGAGGATGGTGCCGCTGTCCCAGTGGCTCTCGCCGTCGGCCTTCCTCACGCCCTCGACGATCGTCATCCCGAGCACCGGCTGGTTCCTGCGCGAGCCGTCGCACTTGTCGCAGGTCGCGTCCTGCTTGGCCAGGTCGGCGATCTTCTCGATCCGGCCGGTCAGCACGCCGCCCTGGTCGACGATGCGCACGAGCGACTTCTCCTGCTTCGTCTCGTCGTCGATCGTGCGCCACAGGCCGGCCGGCGTCGACTGGGCGGCGGCGATCGCGCAAGCCACGGCGAGCAGCGCCGCGACGGTGAAACGCTTCATCGGGTGCCTCCGGGCGCAGGTCAGAACAGGGCCTCGTCCATCGCCATCAGCGGCTCGAGGCCGGTGCGGGCGCTGCGGATCAGGCCGGCGGTCTCGGGCAGCAGCTTGGCGAAGTAGAAGCGCGCCGTGTGCAGCTTGGCGGTGTAGAACGGGTCGCCACTGTCCTGCTTGTCGAGCGCGATCCTGGCCATGCGCGCCCAGAAGTAGGCGAACACGAGATGGCCGCACACGCGCAGGTAGTCGACCGCCGCGGCGCCGACCTCGTCGGGGTTCTTCATCGCCTTGAAGCCGAGCTCGGTCGTGAGCTTCGTGACCTTGTCGCCGAGGTCGGCCAGCGGGTTGACGAACTCGAGCATGCGCTCGTCGACGCCGTGCTCCTCGACGAACTCGGCGATGTACTTGCCGAAGGCCTTGAGCTTCTTGCCGTTGTCGCCGAGCACCTTGCGCCCGAGCAGGTCGAGCGCCTGCACGGTGTTCGTGCCCTCGTAGATCATGTTGATGCGCGAGTCGCGCACGAACTGCTCCATGCCCCACTCGGCGATGTAGCCGTGGCCGCCGAAGACCTGCATGCAGTGCGAGGTCGCGATCCAGCCGTTGTCGGTGAAGAAGGCCTTGATGATCGGCGTCAGCAGCGCGACCTCGTCGGCGCAGGCCTTTCGCACCTCGTGGTCGGGGTGGTGCAGCTCCTTGTCGATCAGCAGCGCCGTGTACATCGCCATCGCGCGCGCGCCTTCGGCGTAGGCGCGCGCAGTGAGCAGCATCTTGCGCACGTCCGGGTGGACGATGATGCGGTCGGCGCTCTGGTCGGGCTCCTTCGGGCCCGACAGCGCGCGCATCTGTCGCCGGTCCTTCGCGTAGGCCACCGCGTTCTGGTAGGCGACCTCGGTGAGGCCGAGCGACTGGTTGCCCACGCCCAGGCGGGCGGCGTTCATCATCACGAACATCGCCGCCAGGCCCTTGTGCGGGTGGCCGACGAGCGTGCCCACGGCGCCGTCGAGCATGATCTGGCAGGTCGAGCTGCCGTGGATACCCATCTTGTGCTCAAGGCCGGTGCAGGTGATCGCGTTGCGCGCACCGAGCCGGCCGTCGGACCCCACGAGGTACTTCGAGACGACGAACAGGCTGATGCCCTTGCTGCCCGCCGGCGCGTCGGGCAGGCGCGCGAGCACCAAGTGGACGATGTTGTCGGCCAGGTCGTGCTCGCCGCCGCTGATGAAGATCTTCTGCCCCGTCAGCCTGTACGTGCCGTCGGGCTGCGGCTCGGCCTTGCTGCGCAGCAGGCCGAGGTCGGTGCCGCAGTGCGGCTCGGTCAGGCACATCGTGCCGGCCCACTCGCCGCTGACGATCTTCGGCAGGAACGTCTTCTTCTGCTCGGGCGTGCCGTGCGCCAGCAGGCATTCGTAGGCGCCGTGCGCTAAGCCGGGGTACATCGTCCAGGCCTGGTTGGCGCTGTTGAGCATCTCGTACAGGCACTGGTTGAGCAGCAGCGGCAGGCCCTGGCCGCCGAACTCGGGCTCGCACGACAGCGCCGGCCACCCGCCTTCCACGTAGGCGGCGTAGGCGTCCTTGAAGCCGGTGGGCGTGCGCACCTCGTGCGTCGCCTTGTCGAGCTTGCAGCCCTCGCGGTCGCCGACCGTGTTCAGCGGCGCGAGCACCTTGGAGGCGAACTTGCCCGCTTCCTCGATCACGGCGTTGAGCGTGTCGGCGTCGACGTCGGCGTGGCGCGGCATCGCTTTCAGTTCGTCGGCCGCGTGCAGGACCTCGTGCATGACGAACTGCATGTCGCGCAGCGGGGGGGTGTAGGTGGGCATGGCAGGCAACTCCTGTGACGGACGGAAAACAGCGGGGTCAGGCGGCCGCGCCGGTCTCGACGACGCGGCGGCCCTTCGCGGTGGCGTAGTGGCCGACGATGCGCGCGAAGCCGGTGCGAGCGCGGTCGAGCGCACCGGGCAGGCGCAGGAAGCGCGCGTCGTGGTGCAGCGCGAGGATCAGGCCGTGGATCTCGAACAGCATCTGCTGGGCGTCGGTGTCGGGGCGCAGGTGGCCTTCTTCGACCGCGATGCGGATCGCCCGTTCCAGCGCCGCGTGCCAGGCCTGCACCATCGCCGCGAGCGCGTCGCGCACGGGGCCGGGACGGTCGTCGAACTCGACGGCGCCGCTGATGTAGATGCAGCCCGAGTCGATCTCCTGCGACACCCGGCGCACCCAGCGCTCGAACATCGCCGCCATCCGCGGCAGGCCGCGCGCCTCGCGCACCGCGGGGAAGAAGACCTCGTCCTCGAAGCGCGTGTGGTACTCGCGGATGACCGAGATCTGCAGTTCCTCGCGCGAGCCGAAGTGGGCGAACACGCCCGACTTGCTCATCTGCATCACCTCGGCGAGCGCGCCGATCGACAGGCCCTCGAGGCCCATCTGCGACGCGAGCGCAAGCGCGGCGTCGAGGATCGCGGCGCGCGTCTGCTGCCCCTTGTGCAACGCGCCGCGCGCGCCGCGGGCCGCCGCACGCTGGCCGCTCGAGCGCTCGTCGAGGTCGGCGTCGGGCAGGTCGACGGCAGGAGGGAGCTTCACGGTGGCGCGGTGAATAATGGAACGAACGATCGTTCTATTCTGCAGGCTCACCCACCCCCGCACAGCCCCCGCCGGGCGGGATTTCTAGGCGCGTTCACCTAGATGGGGGGCCCGATCGCCACCATTGGCAGTCAGATCGAGGGTTTTCCCGTAGGAAAGCGGGGCCACCTACCATCGCCGCTCGACTTCGGCGGAGCGCGACGATGAAGGTGACGGTGGTCGGACTCGGGGCGATCGGCGGCTTCGTCGCCGTGCGGCTGGCGGCCGCCGGGCACGAGGTGAAGGCGCTGGCGCGTGGCGCGACGCTCGCCGCCGTGCGCGAGCGCGGGCTCGCCATCGCCGAGCGCGATGGCAGCGTCGCGACGCACGCGCTCGTCGCGAGCGATCGCGCAGCCGACCTCGGCGCCGCCGAGCTCGTCGTGCTCGCGCTGAAGGGGCCGGGGCTCGTTGCCGGCATCGACGCGATGGCGCCGCTGTTCGCGCATCGCCCGCTCGTGCTGCCACTGATGAACGGCGTGCCGTGGTGGTTCCTGCGCGGCGCGCCGCTGCACGACGTGCGCCCGCTGGCAAGCGTCGACCCGGGCGGGCGCATCGCGGCGACGATCCCGTTCGACAACGTGCTCGGCGGCGTCGTGCACGTCAGCTGCAGCGCGCCGGCGCCTGGGCGCGTGCAGCACCACGCCGGGCGGCGGCTGATCGTCGGCGAGCCCTTCGGTGGCGCGAGCGAGCGCGTGCGGCGGGTCGCCGCGCTGCTCGAAGGCGCCGGCTTCGAGGCCGAGGCGAGTGCCGACGTGCGGCGCGACGTCTGGTACAAGCTGTGGGGCAACATGACGATGAACCCGGTCTCGGCGCTGACCGGGGCCGCCTGCGACCGTATCCTCGACGACGAGCTCGTGCGCGCCTTCATGGCGAGGGCGATGGACGAGGCGGCCGCGATCGGCGCGCGCATCGGCTGCCCGATCGAACAGGGCGCCGACGAGCGCATGGCGCTGACGCGCCAGCTCGGTGCCTTCAAGACGTCGATGCTGCAGGACGCCGAAGCCGGCCGCCCGCTCGAGCTCGCGAGCCTCGTCGCCGCGGTGCGCGAGATCGGCCAGCGCGTCGACGTCGCGACGCCGAACGTCGACGCGCTGCTCGGCCTGACGCGGCTGATGGCCGCGACGCGCGGGCTGCTGCCGCCCGTGCCGTGACCCTCGCGGTCGCCGCGGGCGCGCCCTGTCGCGACCGCGTGACGCCGCGATGACACGTGCCGCTGGCCGCGTCGCGGCGTTGGCGTGCCGGGACGGGTTGCGCCCTCGCGATTGCCTCGCTATTGAGTCGATCGGCAGGATTGTTTAATCTCCGGGCGGTTGCCGGGCACGGTTGATGCAGTCCGTGCGGCGGGCACCAACGGAGGTTGTCGTCTTGGACGTCTTGCAGCTCGACGTGTCGGGCCGGCCGCAGGCCTGGATCTCTTCCCGCGAAGCGGCGGTGATCTACGCCAGCGACGGTGTGGCATGGACGCTCGGCGAGGCGGTGCAGGTGCTGCGCGGCGGCATCCAGCGCGCGACCGGGCGCCAGTCGCGCATCGAGGTGCACCCGATCATCGCGGTGCGCGGCGCGATCCCGAGCCGCGCCTGGAAGCAGACGCCGACGCTGTCGAACCCCAAGCTGTTCTCGCGCGACCGTCACCTGTGCGCCTACTGCGGCGGGCGCTTCCATTTCGACGAACTGACACGCGAGCACATCGTGCCGACCTCGCGCGGCGGCATGGACTCGTGGATGAACTGCATCACCGCCTGCAAGTCGTGCAACGGCCGCAAGGGCAACCGGCTGCCGGAAGAGGCGCGCATGAGCCTGCTGTACCTGCCGTACGTGCCGAGCCTGCACGAGGACATGATCCTGCGTGGGCGGCGCATCCTCGTCGACCAGATGGAGTTCCTGCTCGCCAGCGTGCCGCGCAGCAGCCGGCTGCACGTCTAGGCGCCTGCGCCGCGGAACCGCGCCCGCCTTCGGCCGGTCAACCCTGACCACACCCCGTCCGTTGGAACGGGATGACCCGGAGGATCCGATGATGCGCTCGCTGATCTTGCTCGCCGTCGCGGCGAGCGTTGCCGCCTGCTCGACGACGAGCCCCGACGTGGTTCAGCGCAGCGACGCACAGACACTGTCGACGGTGCGCGACGCGATCGTGCTGTCGGTGCGCGACGTGACGGTCGACGGCTCGCAGAGCGGGATCGGTGCGACCGCCGGCGGCGTGGTCGGCGGCGCGCTCGGCAGCACGCGCGGTGGCGGCGGCGGCACGACGGTGGCGATCGCGACCGTCGGCGCGGTCGCGGGCGCCGTCGTCGGCAACACGATCGAGCGCACCGCGACGCGCGAAGCCGCCGTCGAACTGATGCTGGAGTTGCGAAGCGGCGAGCGCGTCGCGATCGTGCAGGCGAAGGGACAGGACAGCTTCCAGCCCGGCGACGCGGTGCTGCTCGTCACGTCGGGCGGGCGCACCCGCGTCACGAAGGCGGCCGCAGGCGTGCCGGCCGCGCCGGTCGACGCCAAGCCCGAACCGCTGCCCGGCAAGCGCTGAACGCCGCCGACGGCCCGGTGGGCGCGGGTCCAACGATGGGCGCCGCGGCCGGCCTACAGGTCGAGCACCAGCCGCGGCGTCTTCGCGCGCGAGCAGCAGGGGGTGAACTGGTCGTTGGCCGCCTGCTCCTCGGGCGTCAGGTACACGTCGCGGTGGTCGGGCACGCCGGCGAGCACGCGGGTCAGGCAGGTGCCGCACACGCCCTGCTCGCACGAGGTCGGCACCTCGACGCCAGCGTCGGCGAGCGCCTGCACGACGCTGCGCTCGCGCGGCACGACGACGACGCGGCCCGTACTCGCGAGCTGGACCTCGAACGGCGCGTCGCCGTCGTGCGGGGCGACGTCGGCGCTGAAGTACTCGACGTGCAGCGCCGCCTCGGGCCAGCCGCACGCGCGCGCGGTGCCGAGCACGGCGTCGATGAAGCCCTTCGGCCCGCACACGTACAGGTGCGTCCCCGCCTGCGGTGCAGCGAGCAGCGCGCTGGGGTCAAGCCGCTGCGCCGCCTCGCCGTCGTCGAAGTGGAAGTGCACGCGTTCGGCGAACGCGCTGGCGTGGATGCGGCCGTGGAACGCGGTGCGCGCTCGCGACCGGGTGCAGTAGTGCATCTCGAACGCGGCGCCGATCGTCGCGAGGCGTTCGGCCATGCACAGGATCGGCGTCACGCCGATGCCGCCGGCGAGCAGCAGGTGGCGACTCGCGTCGTGGGCGAGCGGGAAGTGGTTCTTCGGCGCGCTGATCGTCAGCAGGTCGCCCTCGTGCACGGCATCGTGCATCGCGGCCGAGCCGCCGCGCGAGGCGGCGTCGCGCAGCACGGCGATCAGATAACGGTGACTCTCGGTCGGGTCGTTGGCGAGCGAATACTGGCGCGTCAGCCCGTTGGGCAGCTGGACGTCGACGTGCGAGCCGGCGGAGAACGGCGGCAGCGGTCGGCCGTCGGCGGCGACGAGCTCGAAGGAGCAGATGTCGAGCGCCTCGACCACCTTGCGGGCCACGCGCACCTGCAGCGACGACATTGGGCTCACGCCGCCGCCGCGCCACGCTCGGCGGCCACGAGCCGCTCGATCACCTTGCGCGCCTGCACGCCGCCAGTGTCGATGTTGAGCTTGAGCATCTCGCGCCCCTTCCAGTGCAGCAGGTTGGCCTGCTGGCGCTCGAGGATCTCGAGGTCCTCGGCGAAGATCTTGCCCTGCCCGTCGCGGATCTGTGCCGTCAGCGCGCGGTCGTCGGGGCGGAAGTTGCGCGCCATGCCCCAGAAGTACCACATCGACGTCTCGGTCTCGGGCGTGATGAAGTCGACGACGATGCTGTAGGCCTTCTTGTCCTTCGGCGCCTCGACGCCGCCGTGGCCGGCGAGCGCGACGCCGACCTCGATCATCACGTGGCTCGGCGGCGTGAAGCGGCAGATCTGCCAGCGGTCGACCTTCTGGTCGTCGGGCAGGCCGTTGGCGCGCAGCGCCATGCGCCAGAACGGCGGCGCCGGGATGTCGTGCATGAAGCGGCTCGTGATGGCCTCGTCGCCGACGACCTTCGTCGTGCACGGCGTCTCGTCGATCTCGGGCTGGCCGATGCTGGTGGCGTGCACGTAGGTCTCGTGCGTCAGGTCCATCAGGTTGTCGATCATCAGCCGGTAGTCGGCCTTGACGTGGTACAGCCCGCCGCCGTACGCCCACTCGGGGTGGTCGGCCCAGTGCAGGTGCGGGATCAGCGCCTCGTCGGCCTTCGCGGCGTTGCCCGGCCAGACCCAGACGAAGCCGTGGCGCTCGACCGCCGGGTAGGCCCTGATCGGCGGCAAGCCGCGCACGCGCTGGCCGGGCATCGCGACCGTCCTGCCGTCGCAGCCCATCTCGAGGCCGTGGTAGCCGCACACCAGCTTGCCCTCGACGACGCGGCCGAGCGACAGCGGCGCGCCGCGGTGCGGGCACCAGTCCTCGAGCGCGGCGACGCGGCCTTCGGGGCCGCGGTAGAACACGATGCGCTCGTTGCACACGGTGCGCCCGAGCGGCTTGTCGTCGATCTCGCCCGGCGTGCAGGCGACGTACCAGGCGTTCTTCGGGAACATCGGCTTGCCCTTTCGTGGGGTCGGTCAGCGGCCGGCGCGGCGGCGGATCAGGCTCGCGCCGGGAATGCGCTGCAGCGTGCGGTGGCTCTGCAGCGCGTCGCGCAGGTTCTGCTGCGCGAGGCGCGCGTGCTCGCGCATCAGCGCCTCGGCGCGCGCGCCTTCGCGGCGCACGATGGCGTCGATCACGGCGCGATGCTGCGCCTGCGCGACGAGCAGCGCGTCGCGCGAGCGCGGGTGCCCGGCGCCGACATGCACGAAGCCGTTCGGCGACGCGAATGGCAGCGCCTTCACGCGCTCGAGCTGGCGAAGGATCAGATCGCTGCGCGCCATCTCGGCGAGCAGGTCGTGCCAGCGGCCGTTCCACTCGACGTAGGCGCCGAACGCCGCTTCGTCGAGCTCGGGCGCGGCGAGCAAGTCGTCGATGCCGTCGAGGCACTCGCGCGCCTCGGCGACGAGCACCGGGCTCGCGCCGCGCTCGGCCGCGAGCCGCGCCGCCAGGCCCTCGAGCGTGCCGCGCAGCTCGATCGCGTCGTGGATGTCGTCCTCGCCGAAGTCCTTGACGACGAAGCCGCCGCCGGGCAGCGCCTCGAGCAGGCCTTCCTCGCGCAGCCGCACGAGCGCGGCGCGCACCGGCGTGCGCGAGACGCCCAGCCGCTCGACGAGCGCGAGCTCGGCGATGCGCTGCCCCGGCTTCAGCTCGCCGCCGACGATCAGCTCGCGCAGGCGAAGCTGCGCCTTGACGGTCTGCGACAGGCCGGCGGTGTCGTCGAGGGTTGCACTGTCTCCCACGACCCCTATTGTATACAGCATGTATCCTAATCGTGCTCCAGAAGCGCGATTCCGAGGGTTTGCCCTGGTCCGTGACCACCACGCTGTATGCAGCGGTACGATACGAGACGCCAAGGAGATCCCCGATGACGATCCGCACCACCCCCCCGTTCCGCGCCGACCACGTCGGCAGCTTCCTGCGTCCGCCCTACCTGCTCGAGGCGCGCGAGAAGAAGGCCCGCGGCGAGGTCGGCGCCGAGCACCTGCGCGAGGTCGAGGACCGCGCGATCGCCGAGATCGTCGCGTTCCAGCGCGACGTCGGCCTGCAGTCGATCACCGACGGCGAGTTCCGCCGCACCTACTTCCACATCGACTTCCTCGAGCAGCTCGGCGGCGTGAAGACCGACATCCCGGTGACGATCCGCAAGCCCGACGGCACCGAGGAGCTCGCGCCGCCGGTGATGCGCGTCGTCGACAAGGTGCGCCACGCGAAGGACATCCAGCGCGCCGACTTCGAGTACCTGAAGGCGCAGGTCGCCAGGTTCGCCCCCGGCGCGACGCCCAAGGTGACGATCCCGTCGCCGACGATGCTGCACTTCCGCGGCGGCCGCGCCGGCATCAGCCGCGACGCCTACCCCGAGCTCGACCCCGACTTCTACGACGACGTCGCCCAGGCCTACGGCGACGAACTGGCCTCGCTCGCCGCCGCCGGCTGCACCTACGTGCAGATGGACGACACCAACATGGCGTACCTGTGCGACGAGAAGATGCGCGAGGCGGCGCGCCAGCGCGGCGACGACCCGAACGAGCTGCCGCACCGCTACGCGCAGTTCATCAACAAGGTCGTCGCGCGCAAGCCGGCGGGCATGACGCTGGCGATGCACCTGTGCCGCGGCAACTTCAAGAGCACCTTCGCCGCCCAGGGCAACTACGAGCCGGTGGCCGAGGCGCT
>JALOSD010000153.1 GCA_025458585.1 Burkholderiaceae bacterium
CTGATCGCGCCGATCGCGATGGAAGAGGGTCTGCGCTTTGCGATCCGCGAGGGCGGGCGCACCGTCGGCGCGGGCGTCGTGGCCAAGATCATCGAGTGAGAAGAGAGTCCGCAGGGGTATAGCTCAATTGGCAGAGCGTCGGTCTCCAAAACCGAAGGTTGGGGGTTCGATTCCCTCTGCCCCTGCCACCTCGCGGCGAGTGCGTCGCGAGACCTGACACACCACCGGCCGCGTCCGCGCGGCGGTGGGGCGGCCAGACCGGCCCGCAGGTGCCCTCCGGCGCCCGGCGGGCCTTGCCGCTGATGGCGTCGCGCCGGGTTTGAGGCGCGCAAACGCAGGATCAAATCGAGTCCATGGCCACGAACACTCCCGTCGAGACCGTCACCAGCCCGGCAGACAAGGCCAAGCTGGCGGCCGCCGCCCTGCTCGTCGTCGGCGGCGTGGCGGCGTTCTATCTGCTGGGCCAGTCCGACCTGTGGTTGCGCGTCGTCGCGCTGCTCGCGCTGCTGGCGGCGGCGGTCGGCGTGTTCTTCACGTCGGAGAGCGGCAGGCAGCTGACCGCCTTCACGCGCGACGCGATCAGGGAGACGAAGAAGGTCGTCTGGCCGACGCGCAAGGAAGCGATGCAGATGACCGGCTACGTCTTCGCCTTCGTGTTCGTGATGGCGCTGTTCCTGTGGCTGACCGACAAGACGCTCGAGTGGGTGCTGTACGACCTCGTGCTGGGTTGGCGTTGAAGAGGTGATGAACATGACTGAGCAGGCCGTCAAGCCGGACGCCGCCGCGGCGGTGCCGATGCGCTGGTACGTCGTGCATGCGTATTCCGGCATGGAGAAGGCCGTGGAGCGCAACCTGCGCGAGCGCATCGAGCGTTCCGGCATGCAGTCCAGGTTCGGGCGCATCCTCGTGCCGACCGAGGAGGTCGTCGAGCTGAAGAACGGCAAGAAGGCCGTCACCGAGCGGCGCTTCTTCCCCGGCTACGTGCTCGTCGAGATGGTGATGGACGACGACACGTGGCACCTCGTCAAGCACACGAGCAAGGTCACCGGCTTCGTCGGCGGTGCCAAGAACCGCCCGGCGCCGATCTCGGAGGCCGAGGTGATGAAGATCGTCAACCAGATGCAGGAAGGCGTCGAGAAGCCGCGGCCGAAGGTCGAGTGGCAGGTCGGCGAGCTCGTGCGCGTCAAGGACGGTCCGTTCACCGACTTCAACGGCGCGGTCGAGGAAGTCAACTACGACAAGTCGAAGGTACGCGTCAGCGTCACCATCTTCGGCCGCGCCACGCCGGTCGAGCTCGATTTCTCGCAGGTCGAAAAAGTCTGACGAGCTCGCTCGCCGGACTTTCCGCCGAGGGCCTAGGGCCCGCAGGCAAAGGGTCAGTCGCCATGCCGCCGCAACCCCGGCATGTGCGGTCCTTCCAGGGTTGAGTGACGAGGAGCCCGCTTCGGCAGGCGTTTGACTCGTATAGGAGCCATCATGGCCAAGAAGATCGTCGGCTTCATCAAGCTGCAAGTCCCGGCGGGCAAGGCGAATCCGTCGCCCCCGATCGGTCCCGCGCTCGGTCAGCGCGGCCTGAACATCATGGAGTTCTGCAAGGCGTTCAACGCCCAGACCCAGGGCATGGAGCCCGGTCTGATGCTGCCCGTGGTGATCACGGCCTACGCCGACAAGTCGTTCACGTTCATCCTCAAGACGCCGCCGGCCACCGTGCTGATCAAGAAGGCGCTCAAGCTCGACAAGGGCTCTGGCCGCCCGCACCTCGACAAGGTCGGCAAGCTCACGCGCGCGCAGATCGAGGAGATCGCGCAGACGAAGATGAAGGACCTCAACGCCGCCGACCTCGAGGGCGCGGTGAAGCAGATTGCCGGGTCGGCCCGCTCGATGGGCGTCACGGTCGAAGGAGTCTGACGATGGCCAAGCTGACGAAGAAAGCCAAGGCCCTGCAGGGCAAGGTCGACAGCACGAAGCTGTACCCGATCGAACAGGCGCTCTCGCTCGTGAAGGAGTGCGCGACGGCGAAGTTCGACGAGTCGATCGACGTCGCGGTGCAGCTCGGCGTCGACCCGAAGAAGTCGGACCAGGTCGTGCGCGGCGCCGTCGTGCTGCCCAACGGCACCGGCAAGACCAAGCGTGTGGCGGTGTTCGCGCAGGGCGCGAAGGCCGACGAGGCCAAGGCCGCCGGTGCCGACGTCGTCGGCATGGACGACCTGGCCGCCGAGGTCAAGGCCGGCAACATCAACTTCGACGTCGTCATCGCCTCGCCCGACGCGATGCGCGTCGTCGGCCAGCTCGGCCAGATCCTCGGCCCGCGCGGCCTGATGCCGAACCCGAAGGTCGGCACCGTGACGCCCGACGTGGCCACCGCGGTGAAGAACGCGAAGGCCGGCCAGGTGCAGTTCCGCGTCGACAAGGCCGGCATCGTGCACACGACGATCGGCCGCCGTTCGTTCGACGCCGACCGGCTGCGCGGCAACCTGGCCGCGCTGCTCGACGCGCTGAACAAGGCCAAGCCGGCGAGCAGCAAGGGCGTGTACCTGCGCAAGGTCGCGGTGAGCTCGACGATGGGGGTCGGCGTGCGCGTCGACGCGTCGACGATCCAGGCTGCGGCGCAGGCCTGAGCCGGGCAGTGAGAGCCGGTGGCGCGCGAGTCTGGCGGGCCACCGGGATTGCAACCGATTTGGTGGGCTGCGGCGTCGCGAGGCGGCGCAGGCCATCGAAGACCGCTGGTGGGGCCGTCGAGGCTCCGTAATCGAGGGCAAGGCCGATGGCCGCGCCCGACGCCAGCGCAGATGGCGGTCCTGCTGTGGGGACGATGGGTCGACGAGGTCCGGGGTCCATGCACGAGGTCGCTGAACCGAGGTGTGCCAGCGCCGGCGCGAGCGGGCGTGAGGCACGTTATGTGAGGAGCAGACCTTGAGTCTCAATCGCAACGAGAAGGCGGCCGTGGTGACGGACGTGGCGGCGCAGGCCGCCAAGTCGCAGACGCTGGCGCTGGCCGAGTACCGTGGCCTCACCGTCGAAAGCCTGAACAAGCTGCGCGTCGACGCGCGCGCCAAGGGTGTGTACCTTCACGTGCTGAAGAACACCCTGGCGCGCCGCGCCGTCGCCGGCACGCCGTTCGAGGCCGGGCGGCAGGCGATGGTCGGGCCGCTGATCTACGGCTTTTCGGAGGACGCGGTGGCGGCGGCGAAAGTCATCGCCGACTTCGCCAAGACCAACGACAAGCTGGTGATCAAGGCCGGCGTCTACGCCGGCAAGGCGCTCGACGCCGACGGCGTGAAGGCGCTGGCGGCGATCCCGTCGCGCGAAGTGCTGCTGGCGCAGGTCGCCGGGCTGCTGAAGTCGCCGATCCAGCGCATGGCCGGCGTGCTGGCGGCCGTGGCCGAGAAGAAGGGCGGTGGCGCCGAAGCCGCTGCCGAGCCCGCCGCGGCCTGACCCCCATTCATTGAACCCTGACTGATTTCGAGGAACCCCAAATGGCATTCGACAAAGACGCTTTCCTGACCGCGCTCGACGGCATGAGCGTGATGGAGCTCAACGACCTCGTGAAGGCGATCGAGGAGAAGTTCGGCGTGTCGGCCGCGGCGATGGCCGCCCCGGCCGCGGGCGCCGGCGGCGGCGCGGCCGCCCCGGCCGCCGAGGAGAAGACCGAGTTCACCGTGATGCTGCTCGAGGCGGGCGCCAACAAGGTGTCGGTCATCAAGGCCGTGCGCGAGCTCACCGGCCTGGGCCTGAAGGAGGCCAAGGACCTGGTCGACGGCGCGCCGAAGCCCGTGAAGGAAGGCATCGCCAAGGCCGACGCCGAGGCGGCGAAGAAGAAGCTGGAAGAAGCCGGTGCCAAGGTCGAGCTGAAGTAAGACCCCCGAAGCGCCTGCGGCCGCCCAATGCGGTCGCGGGCGCGACGAGAGCAGCGCCAAGCCTGCGGGCTTGGCAGTGTTCTCTGATCCGACTGCAGAGAACCGGTTTGGTCGGGCCCCGGTGCAACGCCGGGGTTGTCCGCCAGCGGCAGGTAGTGGCCTGCCACCAACCATTCAGGCGCAAGACCTGAACAGCCAGTCGCCGACGAGTGTGCGCCGAGGCCAGGCGCGCGTTCTCGACACGGAGCTTCCATGGCACAAGCATCCCCGACGAGCTACAGCTACACCGAGCGCAAGCGCATCCGCAAGAGCTTCGGCAAGCGCGCGAGCGTGCTCAACGTCCCGTACCTGCTGACGATGCAGCGCGAGTCGTACGTCGCGTTCCTGCAGAAGGACGTGCCCCCCGCCAAGCGCAAGCCCGAGGGGCTGCAGGCTGCCTTCCTCTCCGCGTTCCCGATCGTCTCGCACAACGGGTACGTCGAGATGAAGTTCATCGAGTACAACATCGCGAAGCCCACGTTCGACGTTCGCGAGTGCCAGCAGCGCGGCCTGACCTACGCCGCCGCCGTGCGCGCGAAGCTGCAGATGATCATCTACGACCGCGAGGCCGCGGCGCCGAAGACGGTCAAGGAGATCAAGGAGCAGGAGGTCTACATGGGCGAGGTGCCGCTCATGACCGACTACGGCTCGTTCATCGTCAACGGCACCGAGCGCGTCATCGTCGTTCGACCCGAAGGACGTTCTCTACTTCCGCGTCGACCGCCGCCGCAAGATGCCGGTGACGATCCTGCTCAAGGCGATCGGCCTGAATCCCGAGCAGATCCTGGCGCACTTCTTCGTCTTCGACAACTTCCGCCTGATGGACGCGGGTGCGCAGATGGAGTTCGTGCCCGAGCGCCTGAAGGGCGAGGTCGCGCGCTTCGACATCACCGACAAGAGCGGCAACGTCATCGTCGAGAAGGACAAGCGCATCACGGCGCGTCACCTGCGCCAGCTCGAGCAGACCGAGACGCGCTTCATCAGCGTGCCGGAAGACTTCCTCGTCGGCCGCGTCGCCGCACGCAACATGGTCGACCCGGACACGGGCGAGATCGTGGCCCGCGCCAACGACGAGCTCACCGAGAGCCTGCTGAAGAAGCTTCGCGCCGCCGGCATCCAGGACATCCAGTGCCTGTACACCAACGAGCTCGACGAGGGCGGCTACATCAGCCAGACCCTGGCGAGCGACGAGACGGCCGACCAGCTCGCCGCGCGCGTGGCCATCTACCGCATGATGCGCCCCGGCGAGCCGCCGACGGAGGACGCGGTCGAGGCGCTGTTCCATCGCCTGTTCTACAGCGCCGACACCTACGACCTGTCGCGCGTCGGTCGCATGAAGTTCAACGCCCGCGTCGGCCGTGACTCGGCCGAGGGCGCGATGACGCTGTCCAACGAGGACATCCTCGACGTCGTGAAGATCCTCGTCGAGCTGCGCAACGGCCGCGGCGAGGTCGACGACATCGACCACCTCGGCAACCGCCGCGTGCGCTGCGTGGGCGAGCTGGCCGAGAACCAGTACCGCTCGGGCCTGGCGCGCATCGAGAAGGCGGTGAAGGAGCGCCTCGGCCAGGCCGAGACCGAGGCGCTGATGCCGCACGACCTGATCAACTCCAAGCCGATCAGCGCGGCGCTCAAGGAGTTCTTCGGCGCGAGCCAGCTCTCGCAGTTCATGGACCAGACCA
>JALOSD010000332.1 GCA_025458585.1 Burkholderiaceae bacterium
GGCTGGACGCTGAAATTCTTCGTCGTCTATCTGGTCGGCGACGCCGGCGCGCCGGCAGGAGCGCCGGTTACGCAGCGCTTCGAGGCCTTCCTGCAGTCGGCCGAGCCGCTCGCGTGGCAGGCCGCCGTGATGGCGGCGAGCGTCGCGATCGTCTGGGGTGGCGTGCAGCGCGGCATCGAGGCGACGACGATGCTGCTGATGCCGCTGCTGGCCGTCGTGCTGACCGCGCTCGCGGGCTACGCGCTGTCGATGCCGGGCGCGGCGCAGGGGCTCGCGTTCGTCTTCCGCCCCGACTGGGCGGCGCTCGCGCAGCCCGGCGTCTACCTTCGGACTGGCCTGCGGCGTGATGGTGACCTACGGCAGCTACCTGCCGCGCGGGCGCACGCTGCTCGGGCCGGCGGTGGCGATCGTCGCCGGCGACACGGCGTTCGCGATCGTCGCCGGCGTGATGATCTTTCCCGCCGTGTTCTCGTTCGGCCTCGACCCGGCCGGCGAGCCGGCGCTGGCGTTCGTGACGATGCCGCAGGTGTTCGCGCAGATGCCGTTCGGTCGCGCGTTCGGCGCCGCGTTCTTCGGCCTGCTCGCCGCGGCGGCGCTGACCTCGGCGATCTCGCTGCTCGAGGTCGTCGTCGCGTTCCTGATGGAGCGCTGGCGCCTCGGGCGCCCGCACGCCGTGCTCGGTGCCGCGCCGTGATCTTCACCCTCGGCGTGCCGGCGGCGCTGAGTTTCGGCGCGCTCGGCGGCGTGCGCATCGGCGGCGCGGGGGTGCTCGACGCGATGGACTTCGTGGCCTCGAACCTGCTGATGCCGCTCAACGGGCTGCTGATTGCGGTGTTCGTCGGCTGGATCTGGGCCGGCCGCGACGCGCGCCACGCGAGCGGCCTCGCACCGCCGCTCGCCCGCGCGTGGCACGCGCTGCTGCGCTACGGGGCACCGGCGGTCATCGCCGTCGTGCTGCTGCGCTCGCTGGGCATCATTGGAGACTGAACGATGGCCCTACCCCAAGAGCGTGATCGCCCCGCCTGGCCGCCCGGCGGCGGCAGACGCTGGCAGCGCGTCGGCGCCGCCGTCGTCGTCGCGGCGATCGTCGCGCTGGCCGGCTGCGGCCGCCGCGACGCCGCCCTCGCCGACTGCCGCCTTCCCGCCGACGCGACCGTGCTCGCGATCGGCGACTCGCTGACGCGCGGCCACGGCGCCGGCGGCGCCGGCTACCCCGAGCAGCTGCAGGCGCTGCTGCGCGACGTGCCGCAACGCGCCGACGTTCGCGTCGTCAACCTCGGCGTCGACGGCGAGCGCAGCGCCGGGCTGCTCGCGCGCGTCGATGCCGCGATCGCCGAGCACCGGCCGGCGGTGGTGCTGATCACGAGCGGCGGCAACGACTTCCTGCGCCGCGTGAGCGCCGACGACACGCGGCGCCACCTGCTTGCCGTCACGAGCTCGCCGACGAGGCCGGCGTGCACGTGATCGACGACGTCGTCGCCGACGTGCTCGCGCGCGACGAACTGAAGTCCGACCGCATCCACCCGAACCGCGAGGGTTACGCCCGCATGGCACAGGCGGCGTTCGACGCGCTGCAGCGCTGCCGCTGAGCGCGCGGCCTCGCGGGCGTCCGTCAGGCCGCCTTCGACGGCGCCTCGTCGCGCGACGCCGGCTGCGCCTCGGCGCGGCGGGCGATCGCGCGCGCCAGGCCGGGGAAGATCACGGCGTGCGCCGGCGCCAGCGCGTGCCAGTACGCGAGCCCCGGCGCGCCGGCGGGATGGAAGTAGGCGGTGACGTCGACGCGCGTGCGGCGCGGCCCGAGCGGGCGCACCTCGAAGCCGAGCGCTGCCGCGCCGGGCAGCTTCATCTCGGCGATCAGCATCAGGCGCCGGCCGGGTTCCAGCGAGGCGACGCGCCAGAAGTCGATCGCGTCGCCCACGGCGAGCGCGTGCGGGTCGCGTCGACCGCGCTTGAGGCCGGTGCCTCCGGCAGCGCAGTCGAGCGCGCCGCGCAGCGACCACAGCGCGTCGAGAAAGTAATACCCGTTCTCGCCGCCGATCGACACCACCTCGCGCCACACCGCGTCGGCCGGCGCCGACGCCACCGCGTGCGCGCCCATGCGCTTGGCGTAGAACGCGAAGTCGGCGCGCTCGCGGCGGTACAGCATCGAGCCCTCGACCCAGCGGCCCCCGCCGGCGCCGGGCGCACGCTGGCGCTGCGACGCCGCCTGCTCGGCGGCGAAGGCGTACGACGACAGCCGCGGCGTCAGCACCGGCACCGGCACGATCTGCGGATGGCGGCCGACGACGCGCGCGAACGTGCGCATCAGGTCCTCGTACGTCAGCACCTCGGGGCCGCCGGCGTCGTACACCTGCCCCGCCGCCTGCGGCAACTCGGCGATGCGCCCGAGATACTCGAGCACGTCGTCGAGCGCGATCGGCTGCGAGCGCGAGCGCACCCAGCGCGGCGTCACCATCACCGGCAGATGGAACACGAGGTCGCGGATGACCTCGAACGCCGCCGAGCCGGGCCCGATCACGATGCCTGCGCGCAGCTCGGTGACGGGCACCGGCCCCTGGCGCAGCACGTCGCCGGTCTCGCCGCGCGACGCGAGGTGCGACGACGCGGCGCCGCTGGGCTGCAGGCCGCCGAGGTAGACGATGCGGCGCACGCCGGCGCGCGCCGCGGCGTCGCGGAAGTTGGCCGCCGCCTCGCGGTCGATGCGCGGGAAGTCGGCCCCGGCGGCCATCGAGTGCACGAGGTAGTAGGCCGTCTCGACGCCCGCGAGTGCGCCCTCGAGGCTCGCCGGATCGAGCGCGTCGGCGGCCACCGTCTCGACGCCCGGCCAGCCAAAAGCCTCGAGCGCCTCCAGGCGACGCGCCGCGGCGCGCACCTGGCGCCCGCGCGCGGCGAGCCACGGCACGAGGTGGCTGCCGACGTAGCCGCTCGCGCCGAGCACGAGCACGAGCGGTGGCGACGCGGGCTTCGGCGGCTCGACCGGCGGTTCTGAGGGCATCATGCGCTCCATCGGGGACGGCGCATCATGCCAAAGGCCGCGCCGCGGGCCGCGGCGACGCCGGGCTGGGCCGGCGGCAGCCCCCGACAGGCCCTTCGCGGCGGCGCGCTGCGCCCGTCACGGGCTTCGGCTACGCTCGGCAGGTCGGGCCCCGGAGGAGTTGGCGGCACGCGACGCACCACGACGACGAGGAGACCCGATGCCGATGCTCTCGACCCGCCCGCCGGCGCCGCCGAGCCCACGGCCGGCTCGCGGCGAGCCCGCACCCGGCCGCGCTCGGCTCGGCGCTGACGCACCCCTCGATCACGACCGATTTCAGCGAGTCGCAGCTCGAGCTGATCACCGCCGCGCACACGAGCGTCGCCGCGACGGTCGAGGAACTGCGGCAGGTCCACCAGTTCGTCGTGCACGCGATCGGCGACGAGCGGCTGTGGGTCTCGAGCATGCCGTGCCGGCTGCCGGCCGACGACGCGATCCCGCTCGGGCGCTACGGCTCGTCGAACCTCGGGCGTGCGAAGACCGTCTACCGCGCGGGCCTGTCGCACCGTTACGGGCGGCGCATGCAGACGATCTGCGGCATCCACTACAACTGGTCGCTGCCCGGCCTCGGCAACGACGAGTACCTCGCGCTGATCCGCAACGTGCGCCGCCACGCGTTCCTGCTGCTGTGGCTGTTCGGCGCCTCGCCGCTCGTGTGCAAGTGCTTCGTCGAAGGCCGCCGGCACGAGCTCGAGCCTGTCGGCGCTGACAGCTTCGGCCTGCCGCACGCGACCTCGCTGCGCATGGGGCGGCTGGGCTACCAGAGCGACGCGCAGGCGAGCATCGCCGTCAGCTACAACGACCTCGAGGGCTACTGCCGCTCGCTCGAGCGC
>JALOSD010000013.1 GCA_025458585.1 Burkholderiaceae bacterium
ACCATCACCAAGAGCTGACCCGCTCTCGGATCGTCTCGCCCCCACCCTGGACCCCGGCGAACGAGCCGGGAGAACCGGGGTCCGGATGCACGGAAAGGCAAGACTGACATGGCGATCTCCTCCCAACCTCTCGTCGGCCTCGTCGGCTGGCGCGGCATGGTCGGCTCGGTCCTGATGGACCGCATGACGGCCGAGCGCGACTTCGACCTGATCGAGCCGCTGTTCTTCTCCACCTCGAACGCCGGCGGCGCCGCGCCGGCGCAGGCGAGGAACGAGACGACGCTGCGCGACGCCCACGACCTCGACGAGCTGAAGCGCTGCGAAGTGATCGTCAGCTGCCAGGGCGGCGACTACACGAGCGAGGTGTTCCCGAAGCTGCGCGCTGCCGGCTGGAACGGCCACTGGATCGACGCCGCGAGCACGCTTCGGATGAAGGACGACGCCGTCATCATCCTCGACCCCGTGAACCTGCCGGTGATCAGGAACGCGCTTGCGCGGGGCGCGCGCAACTGGATCGGCGGCAACTGCACCGTCAGCTGCATGCTGATGGGCGTCGGTGCGCTGTACAAGGCCGGGCTCGTCGAGTGGATGAGCACGATGACCTACCAGGCCGCCTCGGGCGGGGGCGCGCAGCACATGCGCGAGCTGCTGACGCAGTTCGGCACGCTCAACGCCGAGGTGAAGGCGCTGCTCGGCGACCCCAAGAGCGCGATCCTCGAGATCGACCGCAAGGTGATCGCGAAGCAGCGCAGCCTCACCGCCGACGAGACGGCGAACTTCGGCGTGCCGCTCGGCGGCTCGCTGATCCCGTGGATCGACAAGGACCTGGGGATCGGCAAGGGCCGCGACGAGCCCGGCTGGGGCGTGAGCCGCGAAGAGTGGAAGGGCATGGCCGAGACGAACAAGATTCTCGGCCAGGGCGAGGGTTTCGGCACGCCGGCGGTGCCCGTCGACGGCTTCTGCGTGCGCGTTGGCGCGATGCGCTGTCACAGCCAGGCGCTGACGTTCAAGCTCAACAAGGACGTCCCGGTGGCCGACGTCGAGGCGATGATCGCCGCCGACAACGACTGGGTGAAGGTCGTGCCGAACACGCGCGAGGCGACGCTCGAGCACCTGACGCCGGTGGCGGTGACGGGCACGATGACGATTCCGGTCGGCCGCATCCGCAAGCTGGCGATGGGCCCCGAGTACCTCGGCGCGTTCACGATCGGCGACCAGCTGCTGTGGGGCGCGGCCGAGCCGCTGCGCCGGATGCTGCGCATCCTGCTCGAGGCGTGAGCCCGTCGGGGCGGCGGGCCGGTGCGCGGCCGCCCCACAACGCGCAAGAAGCGTGACAAATCCGTCCCGAGTCCCCGGTTTGCGGGCTCGGGGCACGGCCTATGCTTCATCCGGCGCGATCATTGCCGATCGACAGGTGGCGTGCCGGCATTAGACTCGCCGCCACAGGCCCCGGGAGGCCGGAACATCAGCGTTGGGAGTGGCTTTGGACGTCAAGACGGGAACACCGGGGCGCTTCGCCCTGAGAAGCGTGGCGGCGGCCGCCCTGTGCGTGCTCGCCACCCAGTCGTGGGCGCTCGGGCTTGGCCGGCTGCAGGTGCAGTCGGCGCTCGGTGAGGCGCTGCGCGCCGAGATCGATGTCACGAGCCTGACGCCGGAGGAGGCGTCGACGCTGCAGGTGCGCGTGGCGTCGCCCGACATCTATCGCGCCGCCGGGCTCGACTACCAGTCGGTGCTGACGGGCACGCGCGCCATCGTGCTGCAGCGCCCCGACGGGCGCACCGTGCTGCGGCTGACGAGCGACCGTGCCGTGCAGGAACCGTTCGTCGACGTCATCCTCGAGCTGACGTGGGCGAGCGGGCGCCTCGTGCGCGAGTACACGCTGCTGCTCGACCCGCCGCGCATCCAGCCGGCACCGCCCGCGGTGGCCGCAGCACCGGCGCCGGCGGCGCCGGTCGTGACCGCCCCGGTGCGGCCGGTGACGCCGCCGTCTGCGCCGCCGCCTTCGGCCGCCACGGCGCCCGTGGCGCCGCGTCCGGCACCGCCGGCGGTCGCCGCGGCGCCCGCACCCGCACCCGCAGCCGCAGCCGCGCCGCGCCCGTCGACCGCAGCCGCCGGAGGCGAGCAGGTCACGGTGCAACGCGGTGACACGCTCAGCCGCATCGCGGCGCGCACCGCGCTGCAAGGCGTCTCGCTCGAGCAGATGCTGGTGTCGCTGTACCGCAGCAACCCGCAGGCGTTCATCGAGAACAACATGAACCTGCTCAAGGCCGGCTCGGTGCTCACCGTGCCAGCGGCCGACGCAGCGTCGCAGCTCTCGCGCGACGAGGCGCTGCAGGTGATCCGCGCGCAGAGCGCCGACTTCAACGCCTACCGGCAGCGCCTCGCCGGCCTCGCGCCCGAAGTGCACCGCGAGGAGCCGGCGCGTACCGCCACCGGCACGCTGCAGGCGGCGGTCGAGGACCGCCAACCGGCGGCGACCGCGTCCAGCCGGCTCGAGTTGTCGCAGGGCACGGTGCAGCCATCGTCGCCCGAAGCGCGCGCCTCGCGCGAGGCCGAGCAGCAGGCAACCTCGACGCGCGTGGCCGAGCTGTCGCGCAACGTGTCGGATCTCGAGCGCCTGGAGCAGGCCGCGCGCGCCGACGCCGCAGCGCCGGCGGCCTCGCCCGTGGCGGCGGCCGCGGCCCCGGCCGAGGCGGCTTCACCGGCGCCCGCCGCGCCGGCGGTGATCGTGCCGGCCGTGCCGCCTGTGGTCACCGCACCGCCGCCGCCCGCGCCGGCCCCGGCCGACGAACCCGACTTCGTCACCAGCCTGCTCGACAACCCGATGGTGCTGCCCGGCGCCGGCGCCCTCGTCGCGTTGCTGCTCGGCCTGGGCATCTACCGCATGCGGCGCGGCAAGGTGCAGGTCGACAGCGGCGAGACCTCGTTCGCCGAGAGCAAGTCGCCCGCCGACTCGTTCTTCGGCGCGACCGGCGGCCAGCGCGTCGACACGCGCGAGGCGGCGGCCACCGGCGCGGCCTCTTCGATGAGCTACTCGCTGAGCCAGCTCGACGCGATCGGCGACGTCGACCCGGTCGCCGAGGCCGACGTCTACCTCGCCTACGGCCGCGACCTGCAGGCCGAGGAGATCCTCAAGGAGGCGATGCGCGCCAACCCCGAGCGTCTGGCGATCCGCACCAAGTTGCTCGAGGTCTACGCCAAGCGCCGCGATACCAAGGGCTTCGAGCTGCTCGCGCTGCAGCTGCAGGCGATGACGCGCGGCGAAGGCGAGGACTGGCTGAAGGCGCAGGAGCTGGGCCGCCAGATCGACCCCGACAACCCGCTGTACCGCGCCGGCAGCGCACCGCCGCCGGGCGCCACGCCGGCAGCCGCCGCGCTCGGCGTCTCGACGATCGCGATGTCGGTGCTGCCGTCGTCGACGGGTTACGGCGCGCTGCAGTCGCGCCAGCCGATCGAGCCCCTGCCGGCGATGGGCAGCGACGTCGACCTCGACCTCGGCGCCCCGGCGCCCGACGCCGAGCCCTCGGCGCCGGTACCGTTCATGGAGGCGACGCAGCCGATGGCGCCGTCCGCCGGTCTCGCGCCCGATTCGCAGCTCGACTTCGAGCTGCCGCTCGACGAGACGCCGGCCGCCACGGCGCCCGCCAAGGCGCCCGAGTTCGACTTCGGCGGCCTGTCGCTCGACCTCGACACCCCCGCAGCGCCGTCCGCGGCGGCGGCGCCGGCAGCGCCGGCTGCCGACGCCGAACCGCCGATGCTCGACTTCGGCAGCATCGTCGGCGGCAAACCGGTGGAGTGGGGCGAGAGCACGAGCGGCGACGAGACGCTCGACCCGCTCGAGCGCAAGCTCGAGCTCGCCGACGAGTTCCGCCAGATCGGCGACGTCGAGGGTGCGCGCGACCTGCTCGAGGAAGTCATCGCCCGCGGCGGCGAGACGCTGAAGGCGAAGGCGCAGGCGATGCTCGACAGGCTGGTCTGACCGGCGACGTGGCGTCGCGGCTCGCGCTGGGCGTCAGCTACCGCGGCAGCGCCTACCACGGCTGGCAGAGCCAGCCCGACGGCCTTACCGTCCAGGACCACCTCGAGCAGGCGCTGTCGGCGTTCGCCGACGCGCCGGTGACGACCGTCTGCGCGGGCCGCACCGACGCCGGCGTGCACGCGCTGAACCAGGTCGTGCACGTCGACGCGCCGGTCGACCGCGAACCGTTCTCGTGGGTGCGCGGCACCAACCGCTTCCTGCCGGGCGACATCGCGGTGCAGTGGTGCCGGCCGGTCGGCGCCGACTTCCACGCCCGCAGCAGCGCGCTTGGCCGGCGCTACGCCTACCTCGTGCTCGAGTCGCCAGTGCGCCCGGCGCTCGAGGCGGGGCTGGCGGGGTGGGTGTTCCGCCCGCTCGACCTCGACGCGATGCGTGCCGCCGCCGAGCTGCTGATCGGCACGCACGACTTCAGCGCGTTCCGTGCCGCGGCATGCCAGGCGGCGAGCCCGGTGAAGGTATTGCGCGCCATCGAGATCGCGCGCCGCGGCGCATACTGGCGCTTCGACTTCGACGCCAGCGCGTTCCTGCACCACATGGTGCGCAACCTCATGGGCTGCCTCGTCGCGGTGGGGCAGGGCCGTCACCCGCCGGCGTGGATCGGCGACGTGCTCGCCTCGCGCCGGCGCGAGGTCGCCGCACCCACGTTCGCGCCCGACGGCCTCTACTTCGTCGGCCCGTACTACGAGGCGCGGCACGGGCTGCCCGCCGCCACGCCCGCGAGCTCGACCGCCACGTCGGCATGCAGTGCCGCGAGCCCGGCGTCGAAGGTTGCCAGGCGGCCGCGGTGCCTGCGAGCCAGCGCCGCCAGGTAGGCGTCGGTGACCTGCCGGTGGCCCACCAGGCCGCGCAGCGAGACCTGCGCATAGTCGAGGTCGTCGGCCCAGAAGCGGTGGCGCGGGTGCATCGTGACACCGGCCAGTACGGCCAGCGCGTCGCCGGCCGACAGGTCGCCGAGGCGCATCAGCAGCCGCACCAGCGTGCCCTGCGTGATCGGGCAGGTGGCGAAGGGGTGGTCGCCGCTCGCGAACCAGGCCTGCGCCGGACGGTGGTGGACGTGAGTGCTCGTGACCAGGCCACCAGCACGTTCCCGTCCAGCAGCGTCGCCGCCGAGGCGTCGGGCGTCATGGCTCGTCTTCGACCGCCTTGACGTCGTCGGGCGTCACGGGCCGCGCCAGGTGGACGGTGGGCAGGCCGGTGGCGGCCGCGCGCGACACCGTGCCCGGCGCTTCGCGATGGCCGGTGCTCGAGGCCTCGAGGCCACGCAGCATCAGTTCGACCGCCATCGCACTGCGGCTGCGCCCGGTGTGCTGGGCCAGCGACGAGACGATGCGGTGCAGATCTTCGGGGAGGTCGACGGTCGTTCGCATCATTGCATCATAGTGATGCTGCATCTGTGCGTCAACGCGATGCGGATCGACCGGCCACCCCCGACGGGCGGCACGTCGCCGGCTCGTACTACGATGCGCGGCATGGACCGCCCGCCACCGCCGCCGGGGCCGAACGGCCCGCGTGAAGCACCGCTGCACCGCACGCGCATCAAAATCTGCGGGCTGATTCGCGAAGCCGACGTCGACGCCGCCGTCGACGCGGGGGCGGACGCGATCGGCTTCGTGCTCTACCTGAAGAGCCCGCGTGCTGTGAGCGCCGAGCGCGCCGGGGAACTGGCGCGGCGCCTGCCGCCGTTCGTCACGCCGGTGCTGCTGTTCGTCAACGCCGGCGCGGCTGAAGTCGCCGCCGGCCTCCACGCGGTGCCGCACGCGCTGCTGCAGTTCCACGGCGACGAGACGCCGGCGCAGTGCGACGCCGCCGGCCGGCCATACCTGCGCGCCGCGCGGATGGCGCCGGGGTTCGATTTGCTAGACTTTGCCGCCCGTTTCCTGAGCGCCAGCGGCCTGCTGCTCGACGCGCACGTCGAGGGCTACGGCGGCGGCGGAAAGGTGTTCGATTGGTCCTCGATTCCCCCCGGCGTGCCCTGTCCGGTCGTTTTGTCTGGTGGGTTGAATCCTGCCAACGTGATCGATGGCGTGCTGCGCGTGCGGCCCTGGGCCGTTGACGTGAGCTCCGGCGTCGAGAGCGCGAGAGGCATCAAGGATGCCGCGCTCATGCGCCGGTTCTGCCAGGCGGTGCGCGAGGCCGACATGCGCCTCGCCACCGCGACCTGAGAACACCCCGAGATGTTGAATTACGCCCAACCCGACGCCCGCGGCCACTTCGGCCCCTACGGCGGCACGTTCGTCGCCGAGACGCTGATCCACGCGCTCGACGAACTGAAGGCCGCCTACGGCAGGTACCGCGCCGACCCCGAGTTCGTCGCCGAGTTTCGCAGCGAACTCAAGCACTTCGTCGGCCGGCCGAGTCCGGTCTACCACGCCGCGCGGCTGAGCCGCGAGCTCGGCGGCGCGCAGATCTACCTCAAGCGCGAGGACCTCAACCACACCGGCGCGCACAAGGTCAACAACACGATCGGCCAGGCGCTGCTCGCGCGGCGCATGGGCAAGCCGCGCGTGATCGCCGAAACCGGCGCCGGCCAGCACGGCGTGGCCACGGCGACGATCTGCGCGCGCTACGGCATGGAGTGCGTCGTCTACATGGGCGCCGAGGACGTCAAGCGGCGCTCAACGAGGCGCTGCGCGACTGGGTGACGAACGTCGAGAACACGTTCTACATCATCGGCACCGTCGCCGGCCCGCACCCGTACCCGATGATGGTGCGCGACTTCCAGCGCGTGATCGGCGACGAGTGCTCGGCCGCCAGCCCGACGCCGTGATCGCCTGCGTCGGCGGCGGCAGCAACGCGATGGGCATCTTCTACCCGTACATCGGACACGAGGGCACACGGCTGATCGGCGTCGAGGCGGCGGGGCAGGGGCTGGCCACCGGCAGGCACGCCGCGAGCCTGTCGGCCGGCACGCCGGGCGTGCTGCACGGCAACCGCACCTACCTGCTGCAGGATGCGAACGGCCAGATCACCGAGACGCACTCGATCTCGGCCGGTCTCGACTATCCCGGCGTCGGGCCCGAGCATGCGTACCTGAAGGACATCGGCCGCGCCGAGTACGTCGGCGTCACCGACGCCGAGGCGCTCGCGGCGTTCCACCGTCTGTGCCGCACCGAGGGCATCATCCCGGCGCTCGAGTCGAGCCACGCGGTGGCCTACGCGATGCAGCTCGCGCCGACGATGCGCACCGACCAGGCGCTGCTCGTGAACCTGTCGGGCCGCGGCGACAAGGACATCGGCACCGTGGCCGACCTGTCGGGCGCCGACTTCTACTGCCGGCCGTCGTGCCGCGGCCAGGCGGTGAAGCAATGAACAGCCGCATCGCCGCCACCTTCGAGCGCCTGAAGGGCGAGGGCCGCAAGGCGCTGATCCCGTTCGTCACCGCCGGCGACCCGTACCCCGACGCCACCGTCGACGTGCTGCACGCGCTGGCCGACGGCGGCGCCGACGTGATCGAGCTCGGCGTGCCGTTTTCCGACCCGATGGCCGATGGCCCCGTGATCCAGAAGGCGGCCGAGCGTGCGCTCGCGCAGGGCATCGGGATGGCGCAGGTGCTGGGCTACGTGCGCGCGTTCCGCGAGCGCGACGCGACGACGCCGCTCGTGCTGATGGGTTACGCGAACCCGATCGAGCGCTACGGCATCGAGCGCTTCGTCGCCGACGCGAAAGCCGCCGGCGTCGACGGCGTGCTCGTTGTCGACTACCCGCCGGAGGAAGCCGAGGGCTTCGCGCGCACGCTGCAGGGGCAGGGGCTCGATCCGATCTTCCTGCTCGCGCCGACATCGACCGACGAGCGCATCGCCGAGGTCGGCCGCATCGCCAGCGGCTACGTCTACTACGTGTCGCTGAAGGGCGTCACCGGCGCCGGCCACCTCGACACCGAGTCGGTCGCGGCGATGCTGCCGCGCATCCGCGCGCGCGTGAGCGTGCCGGTGGGCGTCGGCTTCGGCATCCGCGATGCACAATCGGCGCGCGCCGTCGGGGCCGTCGCCGACGCCGTCGTCATCGGCTCGCGCCTGGTGCAGGTCCTCGAAGCCGCGCCGCGCGAGCGGGTGGCCGACGCCGCGCGCGGCTTCGTGGCCGAGATCCGCGCCGCCCTCGACTCTCTCTGAAAGGACATTCCGCATGAGCTGGCTCGAGAAACTGCTGCCACCGAAGATCCAGCCGACCGACCCGAACGAGCGCCGCACGGTGCCCGAGGGCCTGTGGGTCAAGTGCCCGTCGTGCGAATCGGTGCTCTACAAGGCCGACCTCCAGCAGAACCTCAACGTCTGCCCGAAGTGCAGCCACCACCACCGTATCGGCGCGCGCGCGCGGCTCGACGCGTTCCTCGACGCCGAGGGCCGCTACGAGATCGGGCAGGAGGTGCTGCCGGTCGACGCGCTGAAGTTCAAGGACAGCAAGAAGTACCCCGACCGGCTGAAGGACGCGCTCGAGACCACCGGCGAGACCGACGCGCTCGTCGTGATGGGCGGCGCCGTGATGAGCGTGCCGCTGGTGGCGGCGTGCTTCGAGTTCGACTTCATGGGCGGCTCGATGGGATCGGTCGTTGGCGAGCGTTTCGTTCGCGGCGTCGACACCGCGCTCGAGCAGAAGGTGCCTTTCGTCTGCTTCACCGCCACCGGCGGCGCGCGCATGCAGGAAGGGCTGCTGTCGCTGCTGCAGATGGCGAAGACGAACGCCGCGCTGACGCGGCTGGCGAAGGCGAAGCTGCCCTATATCGCGGTGCTGACCGACCCGACGATGGGTGGCGTGTCGGCGAGCTTCGCGTTCGTCGGCGACGTCGTGATCGCCGAGCCGAAGGCGCTGATCGGCTTCGCCGGCCCGCGCGTGATCGAGAACACGGTGCGCGAGAAGCTGCCCGAGGGCTTCCAGCGCAGCGAATTCCTGATCGAAAAGGGTGCGCTCGACATGATCGTCGACCGCCGCGAGCTGCGCGCCACCGTCGCGCGGCTGCTCGCGATGCTCCAGCGGCAGAGCGCCGACGCCGTCGCGTAACCGTACGCTTCGCGAGAGTTCCAGCGGGCCGGCGCTGCCGGCCCTTTCCTTTGGCCGCGGCCTCGAATCCGCGGATGCTCGACGTGACGACCCCCACCACCCTGGGCGACTGGCTCGCGCACTGCGAGCGCCTGCACCCGAAGACGATCGACATGACGCTCGAGCGCGTGCGCGCGGTGCGCGAGCGGCTGGGCCTGCGCTTTAGCGTGCCGGTGATCACGGTGGCCGGCACGAACGGCAAGGGCTCGTCGTGCGCGATGCTCGAGTCGATTGCGCTCGCCGCCGGCTACCGTGTCGGCCTGTACATCAAGCCGCACCTGGTGCACTTCGAGGAACGCTGCCGCATCGACGGTGCGCCAGTGCGCGCCGAGTCGCTGCTGCCGCACTTCGAGGCCGTCGAGGCGGCGCGCGGGGACACGACGCTGACTTACTTCGAGTTCACGACGCTCGCGATCCTGCGCGCGCTCGCCGACGCGCCGCTCGACGTCGTGATCCTCGAGGTCGGCCTCGGCGGGAGGCTCGACGCCGTCAACGCGATCGACGCCGACGCCGTGCTGATCACGAGCATCGACCTCGACCACATGGAGTACCTGGGCCCCGACCGCGAGAGCATCGGCCGCGAGAAGGCGCACGTGATGCGCCGCGGCCGGCCGGCGATCGTCAGCGACCCGCTGCCGCCGGCGAGCGTCGTCGAGCACGCGCAGGCCGTCGGCGCCGATCTGTGGCTCGTCGGCCGCGACTTCGCGCACGGCGGTGATCGTCAGCAGTGGTCCTGGCGCGGGCGTTCGATGCGCTACGGCGCGCTTGCCTATCCGGCGCTGCGCGGCGCGAACCAGCTCATCAACGCCGCCGGCGTGCTCGCCGTTTTTGAGGCGCTGCGTCCGGTGCTGCCGATCACCGCGCAGGCGGTACGCCAGGGGCTGGCCACGGTCGAGCTGCCGGGGCGGTTCCAGATCGTGCCGGGCCAGCCGGTGCTCGTGCTCGACGTCGCGCACAACCCGCAGTCGGTCGCGACGCTCGCGGTCAACCTCGACCAGATGGGCTTCTACCCGCGCACGCACGCCGTGTTCGGCGCGATGCGCGACAAGGACCTCGCCGGCCTCGTCGCGCGCGTGGCGCCGCTCGTCGACGCCTGGCACGTCACCGACCTGCCGACGCCACGCGCCGCGCTGGTGGCCGAACTCGAGCAGGCGGTGCGCGCGGCCTGCGGCGCGCGCGACGTGCCGATCACCGGGCACGCGAGCCCGCGCGAGGCCCTGGCCGCCGCGGTCGCCGGCGCGGACCCGGCTGATAGAATTTTGGTCTTCGGATCGTTCTACACCGTGGGCGGCGTGCTGAAGGACGGCCTGCCGCGTCTGGGCGCCAAGCACCTCGGTTGACGCCGAGGCCCTCCACGGCTCCACCGTCGCGCCCGGCCTGTCGCCTGCATGGCTCTGTTCCCGTTCCTGAAACGCCGCGACGCCGCCGGCGCGGCGTCGACGCCAGCCGAGGAGGTGCAGCGTGCGCGCACGCGGGCCCGCCAGAGGCTGATCGGTGCAGTGGTGCTGCTCGGCGTCGGGATCATCGGCTTTCCCCTCCTGTTCGAGACGCAGCCGCGGCCCATTCCGGTCGACGTCACGATCGAGATTCCGCGCAAGGACGCCGTGCCGCCGCTGCAGCTGCCAGGCAGCGGGCCACGGACGAGCGGCGAGGTCACCGTGGCGCCCGCGGCGCCCCCACCGCCGTCGACCGCGGCGGTCGAGACGCCGGCGCCGATCGAGCCGCCACCGACCACCGCCGCGGCGCCCACGGCGGCGCCGGCGTCCGCCATGGCTGCGGCCGCGCCCACGGCGGCACCCGCGGCACCCGCGGCGCCCGTGGCCGCACCGCCCGCCCCGCACCCGGCGCCGCCGGTGGCCGCGGCGCCGGCCAAGGTCCCGTCGCCGCCGCCGGCGGCGACCGAAGGCGGCGGCAGGTTCGTCGTCCAGGTCGGCGCCTTCGCTGACCGCGGCGCCGCGCAGCGGACGCGCGAGCGCGTCGAGCGCCTCGGCCTGAAGACCTACACCCAGGTCATCACGACCGCCGAGGGCGAACGCACGCGCGTGCGCGTCGGGCCGTTCGCGAGCCGCGACGAGGCCGATAAGGCCGCGGCGCGGCTGCAGTCGGCCGGCCTGTCGCCGGCGGTGCTGTCGCTGTGACGGCGGACGCGCTCGCAGGTGTCGGCTGGGTCGACTGGGCCCTGCTGGCGGTGATCGTGCTGTCGATCCTGCTCGGCCTTTGGCGCGGCCTGGTATTCGAGGTGCTGGCCGTGCTCGGCTGGGTCGCGGCGTTCTTCGCGGCGCAGGCGCTGGCGCTCGACGTCGCAGCGCGGCTGCCGGTCGGCGAGCCCGGCTCGGGGCTGAACCACGCCGCCGCGTTCGCGCTCGTCTTTCTCGCGGCGCTCATCGTCTGGGCGTTGGGCGCCAAGCTCGTGCGGCTGCTCGTGCACGCGACGCCTCTCAGCCTGGCCGACCGCACGCTCGGCGCCGGCTTCGGGCTGCTGCGCGGCCTGCTCGTGCTGCTCGCGCTGGCCACCGTCGTCACGATGACGCCGGCCGCGCAGGCGCCGGACTGGACCTCGTCGCTGGGCGCCCAGTGGCTCACGGCGTTGTTGCAGGGCCTGAAGCCGATGCTGCCGTACGAGCTGGCCGAGCATCTGCGCGTCTGACGACCCCACCCGAGGCAGGAGCGAACCATGTGCGGCATCGTCGGCGTCATCTCGATCGGGCCCGTCAACCAGCTGATCTACGACGCGCTGCTGCTGCTGCAGCACCGCGGGCAGGACGCCGCCGGCATCGTGACGATGCTGGGCACGAAGTGCTTCATGCACAAGGCGCGCGGCATGGTGCGCGACGTGTTCCGCACGCGCAACATGCGCGCGCTGCCGGGCAACGTCGGTCTCGGCCAGGTGCGCTACCCGACGGCCGGCAGCGCCTACAGCGAGGAGGAGGCGCAGCCGTTCTACGTCAACGCGCCGTTCGGCATCGTGCTCGTGCACAACGGCAACCTGACGAACGCGGCCGCGCTCAAGCAGGAGCTGTTCGCTGTCGACCGCCGCCACATCAACACCGAGAGCGACACCGAGGTGCTGATCAACGTCGTCGCGCACGAGCTCGAGCGCTCGGCGCGCGACCTGCCGCTGACGCCCGAGATCGTGTTCGACGCCGTGGCGGCGGTGCACCGCCGCGTCAAGGGCTCGTACGCCGTCATCGCGCTGATCGCAGGCCACGGCCTGCTCGCGTTCCGCGACCCGTTCGGCATCCGCCCGCTCGCGTTCGGCGAGGGCGAGACCCCCGACGGCCACGAGGTGATGGTGGCCAGCGAGTCGGTCGCGATCGAAGGCACCGGCCACCGCTTCGTGCGCGACGTCGCGCCGGGCGAGGCGATCTTCGTCGACCTCGACGGGCGCGTGCACGCGCGACAGTGCGCCGACAGCGCGCACCTCTATCCTTGTCTGTTCGAGTACGTCTACCTCGCGCGCCCCGACTCGGTGCTCGACGGCGTGTCGGTCTACCACGCGCGGCTGAACATGGGCGAGACGCTCGCGCAGCGCGTGATCAATGCGATGCCGCCGTCGGAGATCGACGTCGTGATCCCGATCCCCGAGAGCAGCCGCCCGAGCGCGATGCAGCTCGCGCAGAAGATCGGCAAGCCGTACCGCGAGGGCTTCGTCAAGAACCGCTACGTCGGCCGCACCTTCATCATGCCCGGGCAGTCGGTGCGCAAGAAGAGCGTGCGCCAGAAGCTCAACGCGATTGGCATGGAGTTCAAGGGGCGCAACGTGCTTCTCGTCGACGACTCGATCGTGCGCGGCACGACGAGCCGCGAGATCGTGCAGATGGCGCGCGAGGCCGGTGCGAAGAAGGTCTTCCTCGCCTCGGCGGCGCCGCCGGTGCGCTACCCGAACGTCTACGGTATCGACATGCCCACCACCGAGGAACTGATCGCGCACGGCCGCACCGTCGAGGAGATCCGCCGCTTCATCGGCGCCGACGCGCTGATCTACCAGGACCTCGAGCCGATGATGCGTGTCGTGCGCGCGCTGAACCCGAGGCTCGAGGGCTTCGACGCGTCGTGCTTCGACGGCCGCTACATCACCGGCGACGTCTCGGCCTCAGACTTTGCCGCGATGCGCGAGCAGCGCCTGACGCAGGGCGACGACGACGATCCGCCGGGGCGCTCGCGGCTGGCGCTGCAGAACAACGACGCGGAGTCGGGCGCGTGACGGCGAAGGGCGGCATTCCCCGCGTCGACCTGCCGGCTGGCGTGCACCTCGACACGCTCGCGGTGCGCGAAGGCCTGCCGCGCACGCCGTGGGGCGAGAACAGCGAGGCGCTGTTCCTCACCAGCTCGTTCGTGCACCCGGACGCCGCCACCGCCGCGGCGCGCTTCGCCAACGAGGAGGAGGCCTTCGTCTACAGCCGCTTCGGCAACCCGACGGTGGCGATGATGGAGCGGCGCCTCGCGGCACTCGAAGGCACCGAGGCGTGCATCGGCACCTCGAGCGGCATGGCGGCGATCCTGCTGCTGGTGTTGGGGCTGCTCGAGGGCGGCGACCACGTCGTGTGCTCGCGCAGCGTGTTCGGCTCGACGATCCGCCTGCTGCAGGACTTCGGCAAGTTCGGTGTCGAGACGAGCTTCGTCTCGCAGACCGACGTGGCCGAGTGGCGCGCGGCGATGAAGCCGAACACCAGGCTGCTGTTCGCGGAGACGCCGAGCAACCCGCTGACCGAGGTGTGCGACATCCGCGCGCTGGCGGATCTCGCCCACGCGCACGGTGCGCTGCTCGCGGTCGACAACTGCTTCTGCTCGCCGGCGCTGCAGCGCCCGGCCGAGCTCGGTGCCGACCTCATCGTGCACAGCGGCACCAAGTACCTCGACGGGCAGGGGCGCGTCGTCGCCGGCGCCGTGTGCGCGAGCGAAGCGCTGGTGCGCGACAAGTTCGTGCCGGTGATGCGCAGCGCGGGCATGAGCCTGTCGCCGTTCAACGCCTGGGTCGTGCTCAAGGGCCTCGAGACGCTTTCGATCCGCCTGCAAGCGCAGAGCGCGCGTGCGCTCGAGCTCGCCCAGTGGCTGCAACGGCAGCCGCAGGTCGCGTTCGTCTACCACCCGGGGCTGCCGTCGCATCCGCAGCACGCGCTCGCGATGGCGCAGCAGGGTGGCGTCGGCGGGCCGGTGCTTTCGTTCGTCGTCCCGGGTGACGACGCGGCCGCGGCGCGCCGCCACGCCTTCACGGTGATCGATGCGACGCGCATCTGCTCGATCACCGCCAACCTCGGCGACACGAAGACGACGATCACGCACCCGGCGAGCACGTCCCACGGCCGGCTGAGCGAAGCGCAGCGCCAGGCCGCCGGCATCGGGCAGGGCATGATCCGTGTCGCCGTCGGGCTCGAACACGTCGACGACCTGAAGGCCGACCTCGCGCGCGGCCTGGCCATGATTCCGACATGACACCAACACGCAACCCCTCGGTGCGCACGCGCTTCGCGCCGAGCCCCACCGGCTTCATCCACCTCGGCAACATCCGCTCGGCGCTGTACCCGTGGGCGTTCGCGCGCGCCAACGGCGGCGCCTTCGTGCTGCGCATCGAGGACACCGACGTCGAGCGCTCGACGCAGGAGGCCGTCGACGTGATCCTCGAAGGCATGCGCTGGCTCGGCCTCGACCCCGACGAAGGACCGTACTACCAGATGCAGCGCATGGAGCGCTACCGCGAGGTCGTCGCGCAGCTGCTCGCCAGCGGCCACGCCTACCGCTGCTACATGGCGCCCGAGGAGCTCGACGCGCTGCGCGAGCGCCAGATGGCATCCAAACTGAAGCCGCGCTACGACGGCACGTGGCGCCCCGAGCCGGGCAAGACGCTGCCGCCGGTGCCGTCGGGCGTGCGGCCGGTGATCCGCTTCAAGACGCCGCCGGGCGGCGTGGTGTCGTGGGACGACAAGGTCAAAGGCCGCGTGACGTTCCACAACGACGAGCTCGACGACCTCGTGATTGCGCGTCCAGCGCCCGAGGGCAGCGCGCCCGACGCGATCGGCGCGCCCACCTACAACTTCTGCGTCGTCGTCGACGACATCGACATGCGCATCACGCACGTGATCCGCGGCGACGACCACGTCAACAACACGCCGCGGCAGATCCACGTGTTCCGCGCGCTGGGCCACGAGCCGCCCGTGTATGCGCACCTGCCTACCGTGCTCAACGAGCAGGGCGAGAAGATGAGCAAGCGCCACGGTGCCAAGCCGGTGACGCACTACCGAGACGAAGGCTACCTGGCCGACGCCGTCGTCAACTACCTGGCGCGGCTGGGCTGGAGCCACGGCGACGACGAAGTGTTCACGCGCGCCCAGTTCGTCGAATGGTTCGACCTCGACCACCTCGGCAAGAGTGCGGGTCAGTTCGACGAGGCGAAGCTGCGCTGGGTCAACGCGCAGCACATCAAGACGACGAGCGACGAGGTGCTCGCGCCGCTCGTGGCCGAGCAGCTCGCGCGGCTGGGCTTCGGCGACCTCGCACTGCTCGACCTGCCGCGTGCGATCGCCCTTTTCAAGGACCGGTGCGCGACGACGATCGAGATCGCCGAGTGGCTCGGCATGTACTTCGCGCACCCGACGCCGCCGGCCGACGAGCTGTCGCAGCACGTGACGGATGCGGTGCGCCCGGCGCTGCGTGCGCTGCGCGACCGCCTGGCCGACGCCGAGTGGACGGCGACTGCGATCGGCGACGCGATCAAGGCCACGTTGGCCGAGTTCAAGCTGAAGATGCCGCAGGTCGCGATCCCGCTGCGCCTGCTCGTGTGCGGTCGCCCGCAAACGCCTTCGATCGATGCCGTGCTGTCGCTGTTTCGCCGTGAGCAGGTGCTCGAGCGTTTGCAGCACATCTGAAGTTCTGCCTATAATGCGAGTCTTGCTTGAACAGCGCCGGGGGTATAGCTCAGCTGGGAGAGCGCTTGCATGGCATGCAAGAGGTCAGCGGTTCGATCCCGCTTACCTCCACCAACGCAGCGAAGCAACGCGAAGAAAGCATAGCGAAGCTCGAGGTGGCGCGCGGTTCAGGCAGCGAAGGAATCAGTCCCCTTCGTCTAGAGGCCTAGGACACGACCCTTTCACGGTTGTAACAGGGGTTCGAATCCCCTAGGGGACGCCAAGTTCGTCGGCACTTGCAGGGCAACCTGGAACGCCGGCACCGCTGCGGAGCGGTAGTTCAGTTGGTTAGAATACCGGCCTGTCACGCCGGGGGTCGCGGGTTCGAGCCCCGTCCGCTCCGCCAAAGGTTACGCGGCTCGCCGCTTAGACGCCCACCAGCGCGGTGGGCGTTTTCATTTCGACGTCGCTGCCTTCGCGGCGCTTGCCAGCGGGTGCCGCTGCGAATCGGCGAGCGTGCCCGTCCACCCGCAGCCGGGATGCATGCATCGGTAGCGGCGCCGCGGCGAGAAGAGACTCACCAGCCGGTCCCAGGGGTTGCGGCGCACGCGATAGAGCATCGCGCTGCACCGGGGACACTCAGGGTTCGAGTTCGAATGCTGGTACATGTCCAGCTTAGGCCGGCGCGGCGGCGGCAAGTTCCCCGGCAACGCCCTGGCTGTGGACGCCGCCCCCCACGCTGCGCCACGCAGCGCGGGGGGCGACGCAGTCTCAGGCGAGGTCAAAGCGGTCGGCGTTCATGACCTTGGTCCAGGTGGCGACGAAGTCGCGGACGAACTTCTGCCTGCCGTCGTCCTGGGCGTAGACCTCGGCGTAGGCGCGCAGGACCGAGTTGGAGCCGAAGACCAGGTCGACCCGCGTCGCCGTCCACCTGGGTGCCGCGGTCTTGCGGTCGCGGATCTCGTACAGGCCGTTGCCGACGGGCACCCACGTGCAGGCCATGTCGGTCAGGTTGACGAAGAAGTCGTTCGTCAGCACGCCTTCGCGGTCGGTGAAGACGCCGTGCTTCGTGCTGCCGTGGTTGGTGCCGAGCACGCGCAGGCCGCCGACGAGCGCCGTCATCTCGTGCGCCGTCAGGCCCATCAGCTGCGTGCGATCCAGCATCAACTCCTCAGGGCTGACCGCGTAGTCCTTCTTCAGCCAGTTGCGATAGCCGTCGTGGATCGGCTCGAGCACCGCGAACGAGTCGACGTCGGTCATCGCCTGCGTCGCGTCGCCGCGACCGGGAGCAAACGGCACGGTAACGTCGAAGCCGGCCGCCTTGGCTGCCCGCTCGACGCCCACGTTGCCCGCCAGCACGATAACGTCGGCCACGCTGGCACCGCTGCCCGCGGCGATCTCTTCGAGCACGCGCAGCACCTTGGCCAGACGCTGCGGCTCATTGCCTTCCCAGTCCTTCTGCGGCGCCAGGCGGATGCGCGCGCCGTTCGCTCCGCCGCGCTTGTCGGAGCCGCGGAAGGTCCGGGCGCTGTCCCACGCGGTGGCGACCATCTCGGCGATCGTCAGCCCGCTGGCGGCTATCTTCGCCTTCACCGCGGCGACGTCGTAGTCGGTTCGGCCGGCCGGCACCGGGTCCTGCCAGATCAGGTCGCCCTTCGGCACCTCGGGGCCGATGTAGCGGGCCTTCGGGCCCATGTCGCGGTGCGTCAGCTTGAACCACGCGCGCGCGAACACGTCCGAGAAGTAGGCCGGGTCCCGGTGGAAGCGCTCCGAGATCGCGCGGTACGCCGGGTCCATCTTCATGGCCATGTCGGCATCGGTCATGATCGGGTTGTGGCGGATTGACGGGTCTTCGACGTCGACCGGCCTGTCCTCGTCCTTGATGCCGATCGGCTCCCACTGCCACGCGCCGGCGGGGCTCTTCTTGAGCTCCCACTCGTAGTTGAGCAGCAGGTGGAAGTAGCCGTTGTCCCACGTCGTCGGGTGCGTCGTCCACGCCCCTTCGATGCCGCTGGTCATCGTGTCGCGGCCGATGCCGCGGCTCGTCTTGTTGAGCCAGCCCAGGCCCTGGTCCTCGACGTCGGTGCCCTCGGGCGCCGGGCCGAGCTGCGTGGCGCTGCCGTTGCCGTGCGCCTTGCCCACCGTGTGGCCGCCGGCGGTCAGCGCGACGGTCTCCTCGTCGTTCATCGCCATGCGCGCGAACGTGACGCGCACGTCGTGGGCCGTCTTCAGCGGGTCGGGCTTGCCGTTGACGCCTTCGGGGTTGACGTAGATCAGGCCCATCTGCACGGCGGCCAGCGGGTTCTCCAGCGACTCGCGGTTGTCGCCTTCGTAGCGGGTCGAGCCCAGCCACTCCTTCTCGGAGCCCCAGTAGATGTCCTTCTCGGGGTGCCAGATGTCTTCACGGCCAAACGAGAAGCCGTAGGTCTTCAGGCCCATCGACTCGTAGGCCACGTTGCCCGCGAGCACGATCAGGTCGGCCCAGCTGATCTTGTTGCCGTACTTCTTCTTGATCGGCCACAGCAGCCGGCGCGCCTTGTCGAGGTTGGCGTTGTCGGGCCACGAGTTGAGCGGTGCGAAGCGCTGGTTGCCGGTGCCGGCGCCGCCACGACCGTCGGCAACGCGGTAGGTGCCGGCCGCGTGCCAGGCCATGCGGATCATCAGGCCGCCGTAGTGGCCCCAGTCGGCCGGCCACCAGTCCTGGCTGTCGGTCATCAGCGCCGTGAGGTCGTTCTTCAGCGCGGCAACGTCGAGCGTCTTGAGCTCTTCGCGGTAGTCGAAGCCCGGGCCGAGCGGGTTGGTCTTGGTGTCGTGCTGATGCAGGATGTCGAGGTTCAGCGCCTTCGGCCACCACTCCATGTTCGAGGTGGCGACCACCGTGTGGGCCCCGTGCATCACCGGGCACTTGCCTGCGCTGTGGGTGTTGGATTGGTTCATGTCGTTCTCCTGCTGTGCAATCGTGAAGGGCGTTCGCGACGTGCCGATCGGATGATCGCGATTCCGTCGCACGCCGCCGCGCCGCGCGCTCGACGCCACCCGCCGACGTGGATCGTTCGACGCCAGGGCAGGTTAGCAAAGGGGGACCCGATCGGTGCACATTCGTTCCGATCGGTGCGATGCAGACAAACGATCGACGCCCGCCGCGGGGGCGACGACTCGCGACGACGACGGTGGCGTCAGGACCTGTCAGGACGTCGGGTCGCGCTTCAGGAACGTGACGACCTGCATGTCGGGCGCGTTGCGCGCACCGCAACCCGCAGCCTCGTGCAGCAGCTCGGCCTCGTGCAGGATGTTGATCACGTCGACGTAGTCGCGGTCCTTCACCATCATCAGCGCGGTGCGGCCCACCTCGTTGCGCGCCATCGGGTCGGCACCGGCCTTCAGCAGCACCTCGACGACGCCGGCCTCGCCGTTGCCCGCTGCGTACATCAGCGGGCGCACGCCGAAGCCGATCGCCGCTTCCTTGTCGGCACCGGCGGCGAGCAGCGCCTCGACGACGTCGGCGTAACCGCGGTCCTCGTCGGCGCTGTAGCAGCCGTGGAAGAGGGCGGTGTAGCCGCGCTCGTCGGCGGCGCGCACGTCGGCGCCCGCGGCGAGCAGCGCCTCGACGACGGCGCGCTTGCCGAGCCCCGCCGCGAGCATCAGCGGCGTCACGCCGCCGTCGCCCGGCGTGTTCACGCTCTCGGGGCTCGCCAGCCGCGCGACGGCCTGCGCATCGCCCGCACGTATCGCCTTCACCAGTTCCTGCGCCATCTCGTTCGTCCTTGCTCGGCTCGCGTGCCGGCTTTGCACCGGCGTCGCGGCCGATGATGCCACCAACCGCCGGCCGCCATGATCGCTGCCGATGCCCCGGGGTCTCGTCTCCGGCTTGAGGCTCAGGGCCCGCTCAGCCGCCGCTCAGCGCCTGGACGATCGCGACGTCGTCGCCGGCGCCGATCCGCCACGCCAGGTCGTGCACGGCGCGGCCGTTGACGAAGACGCGCATGTGCGGCCGCAGGCGCTCCTGCTCGTCGACCATGCGAAAGCGCAGGCCGGGATACGACCGGTCGAGGTCCGCGAGCAACTCGCCGAGCGTCGAGCCGTCGGCCTCGACACGCGCGGCGCCGGTGTAGGCGCGCAGCGACGACGGGATCAGCACGTTCATCGCCGGGAGGCGCGAGGAGCGGGCGCGGAGGAGGGCGAGGACGTGACCGGCGCCCCGGTCACGGCAGCATCGCCGCCTCGACGGCATAGATCTCGGGCAGGTGGCGCGCGAGGCACGACCAGCGCGCTCCGTCGTCGCGGCCGATCCACAGCTCGCCGCTCGTCGTGCCGAGGTAGAGGCCGACGGGCTCGAGCGCGTCGGCCGTCATCGCCTGTCGCTTGACCGTCCACCACGCCTGCTGCGCCGGCAGCCCGTCGTCGAGCCGGTGCCAGCGGCGGCCGCCGTCGCGCGTGACGTAGACCGCCGGCCGGCCTTGCGGGCTCGTGCGTGGCCAGACGTCGGAGCCGTCCATCGGAAACACCCACGCGACGGCGTCGTCGCGCGGGTGCACGACGAGCGGAAAGCCCACGTCGCCGACGCGCTTCGGCAGGCGCTTGCCGATGCGGCGCCAGCGCGTGCCCGGCCGGTCAAGGCGGTAGACGCCGCAATGGTTCTGCTGGTACAGGCGATCGGGGTTGCCCGGGCACAGCCGCACGACGTGCGGGTCGTGGAACGTGACGTTCGCGACGTCGAAGCCTTCGACGACGTCGAGCCCCTCGACCAGCGTCGACCAGCGTTGCCCGCCGTCGCGCGACTCGTGCACGCCGCCGCCCGACATCGCGAAGTACAGGTGCCCCGGGTCGCGCGGGTCGACGATGATCGAGTGCAGCTTCGGGCCGTCGGGCGTGCCGTCCTGCACCGTGCCCATCCACTCGAGGTATTGCGGGTCGCCGTTGATGCTCGACCAGGGCGCCCACGTCGCGCCACCGTCGTCGGAGCGGAAGAGGCCCTGCGGCGACGTGCCGGCGTACCAAGTGCCGGGCTGCGACGCGTGGCCGGGGGTCAGCCAGAAGGTGTGGTCGACGCTGCGCCCCGGCTGGCCGTCGGCGGCCTTGGCGAACGCCGGCGGGCGGGTGGCCTCGTGCCAGGTGCGGCCGAGATCGGCCGAGCGGAAGATCGTCGGGCCGAGGTGCCCGGTGCGCGCCGCGGCGAGCAGCGTGCGACCGTCGCGCGGGTCGAGCTGCAGGTGGCTGACGACGTGGCCGAGGAAGTGCGGCCCGTCGACGCGCCAGCGCTCGCGGCGGGCGTCTCCGTGAAACAACCATGCGCCCTTGCGTGTCGCGACGAGCAGCACGACGCGGCGAGGTGAGGGCCGACGCTTCGTGGCGATGGTGCGCGGGGTCGTGGTGGAGGCGTCGGCGCTCGTCATGTCGTTCTCCGCCCGCGCGGGAGCGTCCCGCGGGCCGTCGCAGTGTGGTCCGGCGTGACGTGCCCGTCCAGTCGCGGCCTAGGGGGCCAGGCCGGCCGCCTGCTAGATTGCGCCGATGTTCGTCGACGCGCTGTGGATCGGCCTCGCGATCGCCGCGCCCGTCGGCCCGATCGGGCTGCTCGTCGTCCAGCGCACGCTGCGCCACGGGCGCGTCGTCGGGCTGGTCACCGGGCTGGGCGCGGCGGTCGCCGACGCGGTCTACGGGGCGGTGGGCGCGTTCGGCATCGGCGCGGTGATCCGTGCGCTGACGGCTGCGCGCGTGCCGCTCGCGCTCTTCGGCGGCGGGTTCCTGCTCGCGCTGGCGTGGCGCGTCTGGCGCGCCGCGCCGGCCTCGCAAGCGGCGCAGGTGGCGGCACGCCCGGGACTCGCGGGCGCCTTTGCCGGCACGTTCGTGCTCACGCTGTCGAACCCGGCGACGATCGTATCGTTCATTGCCGTATTCGCGACGCTCTCCGGGCGCGCAGGTGGCGTCGCGTCGCCGTGGACGATGATCGCCGGCGTGCTCGCCGGCTCGGCGCTGTGGTGGCTGCTGCTCAGCAGCGTCGTCGGGGCGTTGCGGCAGCGCTTCGACGAACGCGCACAGCGCGTCGTCAACCGCGTGTCGGCGCTCGGGCTCGCGGCCTTTGCGCTGTGGCAGGGGTGGGGTCTGCTGCCGGCGTAGACGGGCGGCCGGCGACCGACGC
>JALOSD010000154.1 GCA_025458585.1 Burkholderiaceae bacterium
GTGCCGTTCGTGACGACGCCGACCAGGTTGCCGCGCGCCGTGTACTCGGCGGCGAGCGTCGGGTCCTCCTCGATCGCGAGGCAGGCGTAGGCGACGCCGGGTGAATACGCGAGCGACAGGTCGCGCTGGTTCGACAGCGGCTTGGTCGGCGTGACGGCGATCTTGCCGCGCACCGGCGTGCGGTGATACTCGAGCGCGGCGTCGCGCAACGCCTGCTCGGCGGGAGCCAGCGGTTTGGCCATCGGTCGTCTCCTCGTGGGTTCTCGGGGGCGCGGGCAGCGTAACGTGCCGCGGCGCGGCGACTACCCCCCGCGTGCAGTCAAAGCCGAATCGACCGGCCGTCGAAGCGCACGCGCGTGCGTCGGCATCCCGCGCGCCGCCGCAACCGGGGGATCATCCGGCGGCGCGCCTGGCGAGGATCTCGAACGCCGGCAACGTCTTGCCCTCGAGCACCTCGAGGAACGCGCCACCGCCGGTGGTGATGTAGCCGATGTCCTTCTCGATGCCGTACTTGGCGATCGCGGCCAGCGTGTCGCCGCCGCCGGCGATGCTGAACGCGTCGCTGTCGGCGATCGCGCGCGCGACCGTCTCGGTACCCTTCGCGAAGGCGTCGAACTCGAACACGCCGACCGGCCCGTTCCAGACGATCGTGCCGGCGGCCTTGAGCTTGTCGGCGAGCATCTGCGCCGTCTTCGGGCCGATGTCGAGGATCATGTCGTCGGCGGCGACGTCGGCCGCCGCCTTCACGGTGGCCGGCGCGTCGGCCTTGAACGCCTTGGCGACGACGACGTCGACCGGGATCGGCACTTCGGCGCCGCGCGCCTTCATGGCCGCGATCACGGCCTTCGCCTCGCCGACGAGGTCGGGCTCGGCCAGGCTCTTGCCGATCGGCAGGCCCTCGGCGAGCATGAACGTGTTCGCGATGCCGCCGCCGACCACCAGCCCGTCGACGTTGTTCGCCAGGCTCTGCAGGATCGTCAGCTTCGTGCTGACCTTGCTGCCGGCGACGATCGCCACCAGCGGGCGCTTCGGCTGCGCGATCGCCTTCGTGATGGCGTCGATCTCGGCGGCGAGCAGCGGGCCGGCGCACGCCACCTTGGCGAACTGCGCGATGCCGTAGGTGCTCGCCTCGGCGCGGTGCGCGGTGCCGAAGGCGTCGTGCACGAAGATGTCGCACAGCGCCGCCATCTTGCGGGCCAGCGCCTCGTCGTTCTTCTTCTCGCCCTTGTTGACGCGGCAGTTCTCGAGCAGCACGACCTGGCCGGGCTGCACGTCGACGCCGTCGACCCAGTTGGCGACCAGCGGCACCTCCCGCCCGAGCAGCTCGCCCAGGCGTTGCGCCACCGGCGCCAGCGAGTCCTCGGGCTTGAACTCGCCTTCCTTCGGCCGGCCGAGGTGGCTCGTGACCATCACGGCGGCGCCGGCGTCGAGCGCCATGCGGATCGCCGGGATCGACGCGCGGATGCGCGTGTCCTCGGTGATGCGGCCGCTGTCGTCCTGCGGCACGTTGAGGTCGGCGCGGATGAACACGCGCTGGCCGGCGACGCGGCCCTGGGCGACGAGGTCGGCGAATCGGATCACGTTCATGGCGGGTTCCCGTGGCGGTGGACGACGGGCCTCGCGGCGCCCGTCGGGGGCGGCGCAGGCCCGTCGCCGCGATTGTGCTACCAGCCCAGACCGAGCCGCAGCGCGAGCATCACCGCCGTGCCGGTGACGATCGTGCCAAGGATGCCGCGACGCCAGAAGAACCACGCGGTGGCGGCGGCGACGGCGAACAGGCGCGCGTCCTGCCAGGTCGTGATCAGCGCACCGCCGGTCATCACGACCTCGGGCACGACGACGGCCGCCAGCGCCGCCAGCGGCGCGTAGCGAAGCCCCTCGCGGAACCAGCCGGGGATCGGCAGCTCGCGACGCGGGATGAAGAAGAACGCGCGCGTGACCACCGTGATCACGCCGAGGCCGACGATCGTCAGCACCGCTTCCCAGCCGCTCACGCCACGCCCCCCTTGCGCTTCGGCCCCGCGTGGTCGATCAGCAGCGCGATCGCCACCGCCGCCGCGATCGCGACGACGATGTTCAGCCGCAGCGGCATCGCGTACGCGGCGACCGCGGCGCAGCCGGCCACCGCGGCGGCGATCCAGCTCGCGCGGTCGTGCAGCAGCGAATACGTCAGGCCCAGCAGGGCGATCGTGCCGGCGAAGCCGATGCCCCACTCGGTGGGCACGCGGTCGGCGAGGAAGATGCCGACGAGCGAGGTCGACTGCCACGAGAACCAGTTGATCGCCGCGCCGCCCCAGAAATACGGCTGCTGCTCCGGCGCCGGCTTCGGCTCGGGAAAGCGCCGCATGAACAGCACGTAGTTCAGGTCAGCGGTGAAGTAGCCCAGCCGCAGCCGGGCGGCGAGCGGCAGGTGCGCGAAGTACGGCCGCCACTGCGCGCTGAAGATCACGAAGCGCAGGTTGACGCAGAACGCGGTGGCCCACACGACCCAGATCGGCGCCCCGGAGGCGATCAGCGGCAGCGCCGCGAGCTGCGCGCTGCCCGCGTAGACGGTGAGCGACATCAGCACCGACAGCGGCACGCCGAGCCCGCTCTTGACCATCGCGACACCGGTCACGAGCCCCCACGCGGCGATGCCGAGCGCGATGCCGGCCATGTCGGCGGCTCCGCGGCGGAACTCGGGATGGCGCCAGGTCGGCACGCCGAGCGCGAGGGATGAGGCCGTCATGTCCCGGATTGTCGGTGCGGCGTCGTCGGTGCGCCGGCTGTCGCGGCGGTGACAGGGCGAGGCACTGCGGCATCGAGCCGCCGCTCGCCAGCCAGCCGGCCAGCCGCGGTCAGGACGGCTGGCGGGCAGGCCGCTCGTCGCCGGCGGCCGCGGCAGGGTTGCCCAGCTGCGGCACGACGGCGTCGATCTGGTTCTCGCGCATGTAGTCGTTCATCTCGCGCCAGCCGGCGAACATCGCGGCCTTGTCGGCGCGGCGGTTGAGCACGTAGCAGTCCTCGATCGCACGCCCGGCATGGCGGCACGCGGCACCGATCGCGCGTCCCTCGGCGGCACGCCGCTCGGCGACCTTCGCCGGCGTGTCGATGCCGAGCAGGTCGCAGCCGGCGAGCAGCGGAGCGACGGCGGCAAGCAGCGCGACGAGACGGAGGCGGGACAAGACACGCACGCCGGCATATCGGCCGCCCGGTGCGCCGACTTGAGGCCGCCCGCGTTGCCGGCATCGCCGGCCAGGGCCGCGACAGACGCCGCGTCGGGCGTCGTCAATCGCCGCCGGGCAGGCGGTTGCCGACGGCGACGCCGCGTCCCTGCAGGAAGGCCGGCGCACCCACGCGCCGGCCACCCGGGCGCTGCAGCTCGAGCAGGTCGAGCGCGCCGGCGCCGCAGGCCACCGTCAGCCGGCCGCCACCGGCGGCGAGCACGGTGCCGGGCGGCGCCGGCGGTGCGTCGCTGCGCACGGCGGCGCGCCAGAGCTTGACCGTCTCGCCGCCCAGGTCGGCGTGCAGCCCCGGCGACGGGTCGAAGGCGCGGGCGCGGCGCTCGAGACGCGCCGCGTCGTCGTGCCAGTCGACCGCCGCCTCGGCCTTGTCGATCTTGTGCGCGTAGGTCACGCCGTCGGCCGGCTGCGGCGTGCGCACGAGCGTGCCCGCGGCCAGCCCGTGCAGCGCGTGCACGACGAGCCGCGCGCCGAGCGCGGCCAGGCGGTCGTGCAGCGTGGCGGCGGTGTCGTCGGCGCCGATCGGCACCGCCTCGGCGAGCAGCATGTCGCCGGTGTCGAGCCCGGCGTCCATCTGCATGATCGTGACGCCCGTCAACGTGTCACCAGCCTCGATCGCGCGCTGGATCGGCGCCGCGCCGCGCCAGCGCGGCAGCAGCGACGCGTGGATATTCAGGCAGCCGAAGCGCGGCAGCTCGAGCACCCACGGCGGCAGGATCAGGCCGTAGGCGGCGACGACCAGCACGTCGGGGCATGCGGCGGCGAGCGCGTCGCGCGCCGCCGCAGCGTCGTCGGCGAAGCGCCCGTCGAGCCGCAGGCCGCGCGGCTGCACGACCGGCAGGCCGTGCGCAGCGGCGAACTGCTTGACCGGCGACGCCTGCAGCTTCATGCCGCGGCCGGCGGGGCGGTCGGGCTGCGTCAGCACGAGCGGCACCTCGTGACCCGCGGTGGCGATCGCCGCGAGCGCCTCGCGCGCGAAGGCCGGCGTGCCGGCGAATGCGACGCGAAGGCCGCTCATGCCCGCACCGCCGTCACGGCGCCTTCACCGCACAAGACGTGCCCCGCTCAGGCCGTGGGGGACGCGCGCGTCACGCGAACTGCCCCTCGCGCGCCTTCTTCAGCAGCTTCGAGCGGATGCGATCGCGCTTGAGCGGGCTGAGGTACTCGACGAACACCTTGCCCATCAGGTGGTCCATCTCGTGCTGCACGCACACGGCGGTCAGCCCCTCGGCGTCAAGCTCGAACGACTCGCCGTCGCGGCCGAGCGCGCGCACGGTGACGCGCGCGTGGCGCTGCACGCGGTCGTAGACCGTCGGCACCGACAGGCAGCCTTCCTCGCCGACGACGACCTGCGTCGCCGCGAGGCCGACGCCGTCGTTCGCGTACATCGTCTCGAGCATGTCGTCGACGAGGCGGCGCACGCGCTCGTCGACCGCCGCCACCGGCTGGGCCACGGTGTGAAGCCGGGGGTCGGGGTAGCGCAGGATCGTCAGCTTGGCCATCGTCGCATCGTCGTTGCCTGCCGGCGGCCGTCGCGATCACGACACGGCGCGTTCGTGACGGGCCGCACGCTGCCGCCACCGCCCCGCGGTGGCGACGCCATCGGGCAGAATCTTCCGGAAATCATGAGCATTTTCGCCGATCGGGGGCCCGCCGAACGCGCGATGCTTCGATAACCTCGCGGGGCAGGTCCACCCGTCGCCGCCCCAGCGAGAGCGTTGGGACTCCTGGAGAGCCACTGTATGCGTCGCCCGCCCGCAAGCGCCCCCGTCCGCCGTCGCGCCGCCCTGGCCATGATCGCCAGCCTGGCAGCCGCGCCTTCGCTGGCCACCAACCTGCCCGTGCTGCCCGCGTGGCGTGCCACCGCCGAGCAGGTTGCGCAGGCCGGCGTGCCGCTGGCCGAACTGGCGCCGAACGCCCCCGACTCCTACACCGTCAAGCGCGGCGACACGCTGTGGGACATCTCGAAGCTGTTCCTGCGCAGCCCGTGGCGCTGGCCCGAGCTGTGGGGCATGAACCTGGAACAGGTCCGCAACCCGCACCTGATCTACCCGGGCCAGATCCTCGTGCTCGAGCGCGTCGACGGGCGCGCGCGCCTGCGCCTCGCGCAGGCGGTCGGCGGCGAGCCGGACACGGTCAAGCTCTCGCCGCGCGTGCGCGAGGAGGCGCTCGGCGACTCGGCGATCCCGTCGATCCCGATGCACCTGATCGCGCCGTTCCTCAACGAGGCGGTCGTCTTCGACAGCAACGAGCTCGCGGCCGCGCCGCGCGTCGTCGCGGCGCAGGAAGGCCGCGTGATGATGTCGCGCGGCGAGAACGCCTACGTGCGCGGCGAGATCGCCGACCTGCGCGACTGGCGCGTATTCCGCGAGGCGGTGCCGCTCGTCGACCCGACAACGAACGAGGTGCTGGGTTTCGAGGCGCGCTACGTCGGCAGCGCCGAGTACGTGCGCCGCGGCGAGGACCGCCCGCGGCCCGACGGCAAGCTCGACCTCGTGCCGGCGACGTTCCTGATCACGAGCGTGCGCGAGGAGGTCGGCATCGGCGACCGGCTCGCGCCGGCGCCGACACGCGAGTTCGTCAGCTACGCGCCGCACGCGCCGGCACAGCCGATCGCCGGGCGGATCGTCTCGGTCTACGGCGACGGCCTGAACGCCGGCCAGAACCAGATCGTCGCGCTCAACCGTGGCCGCGCCGACGGCCTCGAGCCCGGCCACGTGCTCGCGCTGTGGCGCGACGGCGAGCTCGTGCCCGACCGCACCGACGCGCAGCGCCCGCTGCTGAAGCTGCCCGACGAGCGCCACGGCTCGCTGTTCGTGTTCCGCACCTTCGAGCGCGTGTCGTACGCGCTGATCCTGAGCGTGCGCGAGCCGGTGCGCCGCGGCGACCGCTTCACGCAGCCCTGAGCCACCGCGGCCGATGACGGGCGACGACGACCTCGGCGCCTGGCTGCGGCTGTTGCTGAGCCCCGGCATCGGCCGCGACACCGCGCGCCGGCTGCTCGCTGCCTTCGGCTCGCCGCAGGCGATCTTCGACGCCGCGCCGGCGGCGCGCCGCACGCTCTTGCCCGCGGGACAGCCCGACACGCTGGCCGAGCGGCCCGAGGCGTGGGCGGCGCAGGTCGAGGCGGCGGCGCGCTGGCTGGACGGCGCGGCGACGGGCGACGGCGAGCGCCGCGTGGTCACGCTCGGCGACCCGCTCTACCCGGCGCGCCTGCTCGAGACGGCCGACCCGCCGCTGCTGCTGTTCCTGCACGGCCGCGCCGAACTGCTCGCGCGCTCGGCGATCGCCGTCGTCGGCAGCCGCAACCCGACACCACATCTCCGGCCTCGCGCTCGGCATCGACGGTGCGGCCCACGAAGGCGCGCTGGCGGGCGACGGCAGCACGATCGCCGTGCTCGGCACCGGCGTCGACCGCATCTACCCGGCTCGCCACGAGGCGCTGGCGCGGCGCATCGCCGCCGCCGGCCTGCTCGTGAGCGAGTTCCCGCTCGGCACACCGCCGCTGGCGCCGAACTTCCCGCTGCGCAACCGCCTGATCGCCGGGCTGGCGAGCGGCACGCTCGTCGTCGAGGCGGCGGTGCAGTCGGGCTCGCTGATCACGGCGCGCCTCGCCGTCGAGGCCGGGCGCGAGGTGTTCGCGATCCCCGGCTCGATCCACTCGCCGTTGTCGCGCGGCTGCCACGCACTGATCAAGCAGGGCGCGAAGCTCGTCGAGACCGCCGACGACGTGCTGGCCGAGCTGCGCCCGGCAGCTCGGCCCGCAGCCGCGCCGGCCCAGCCGGCCGACGACGCCGGCGCGCCGGCGCACGACCCCGTGCGCGACCCCGTGCGCGACCCGGTGCTCGACGCGCTCGGCCACGACCCGGCGACGCTCGACGCGATCGGCGCGCGCACCGGCTGGCCGGCCGCCGAGCTCGCCGCGCGCCTGCTCGAGCTCGAGCTCGAAGGCCGCGTGCGGCGCCTGCCCGGCGGCCTGTTCCAGCGCTGCGCGACGGCCTGACGCGGCCGGCCCCGCCGGCGGGACGGATCGCACGCACGCGCCCCGCCACGCCGGGCGCGCTGCGCTATAGTGGGTCGATGTTCGACGTGCTCGTCTACCTCTACGAGAACTACTGGCGCCCCGACGCGTGTCCCAGTCACGACCAGCTCACGCGCAAGCTGTCGGCGGTCGGCTTCGAGTCGGACGAGATCCAGGAGGCCCTGACCTGGCTCGACGGCCTGGCGCAGGCGGCGCAGTCGCATGCCGGCGAGCAGAGCGCCCACGGGATGCGCGTCTACACGCCGGCCGAGCAGGAGCGCCTGGGCGCCGAGTCGATCGGCTTCGTCGGTTTCCTCGAAGCCGCCGGCGTGCTGCCGCCGCCGATGCGCGAGATCGTGATCGACCGCGCGATGGCCAGCAGCGCCGGCCCGCTCGACCTTGAGGACCTGAAGATCATCGTGCTGATGGTGTTCTGGAGCCTGGGCGAGGAGCCCGACGCGCTCATCCTCGACGAACTGCTCGTCGAGGCCGAGGACCGGCTGATCCACTGAAGGCCGCGAGCTCTGCGAGCGGCGAAGCCCGCGCCGCGCCGCGGGTGGCCCTCAGTTCAGGAGTCTGAACGGGTCGACGTCGAGCTTGGCGAGCGCGCTGCGCGTCGCGCGCACGGTGAGCGCTTCGTCTTGCGCCGGCTGCAGCAGCCCCGCCTGCAGGAACGCCGCGAGCGGCTGGCGCTGGAACAGCACGCAGCGCCCCGACGGCGCGACGAACAGCGACAGCTGGCCGCGCAGCCCGCGCCACGCCAGCTGCACGGCTTCCTGGCGGTCGCGGTAGTCAAGCATGAACCAGCTGCCCACCTGCAGCTCGCGCGCCCAGGCGAGCATTGCCGCCGTAGGCGTCGAGCCGCCGCTGGTGACGACCTCGAGCCCGGCGCTCTCGTGGCCGGACCTTCAGCGCGTCGAGGCGGTCGGTGGGAATCGCCGCCGCCTTCGCCGTGAACGCCGCCGCGAGCGCGTTGTTGAGCTCGGCGACGCGCTCGTCCTGCCGCTGCACCGAGAAGCCGGCCAGCGCCATGCCCTCGCGCAGCGTCTTCAGCAGCGACGGCAGGCGGCGGATGACCTCGCCGCGCTCCTCGCGCGTGACCTTCGCGCCGGCCGACCAGATCAGGTCGGTGGCGGCGCGCCTCATCGCCTTCGTCGGCTCGCCGTTCGGGCCGAACTTCAGCGCCGACATCGCGAGCACGTCGGCCCAGACCTGGAACAGGAACTGGCGCACCGCGTCCTGCACCGGCACGTCGGCGAGCATGTTGCGCAGCTCGATCGTGTACTGGATCGCCTTCTCCTCGCGCTGCTCGACCTGCTGCGCGAGCGACACGCCGAGGCGGCTCGCCTCGTTGGCGTCCTTGAAGTAGTGCTCGAGGAACTTCTCGAACTCGGTCAGCACGGTCTGGAACACGCGCCGCCCGGTGTCGGGATACGCCTCGACGACCTGGACGATGCGCTTGATCTCCTGCTCGAGCGCGGCGCCGCCGGCGGGCACCGAACCGTCGAAGCCCATCACGCACGCGCCCATGCGGTCGATCAGGCGGCGCGCCGGGTGGTCGACGGCGGCGAAGAAGTCTGGCTCGGTGACGGCCACGCGCAGCACCGGCATCTGCAGGCGCGCGAACCACACGCGCAGCGCCGGCGGGATGCGCTCCTCGGTCAGGATGCTCTGGAACAGCAGCGCGACGATCTCGATCGTCGCGCGCTCGACCGGCGTCTGCGCCGCCTGCTTCAGCGCCTGCTTCTGCTGCTGCAGAGGCTCGAGCAGCGCGTTCGTGCTGACCGCCATGCGCCCGCCCAGGCTGGCGGCGTCGAAGCGCGTGCGCACGGTGCGCTCGGCGTCGACGATCGCCTGCCGCAGCGGCGGGGACGCCGGCACGGTGACGCCCGGGCGCGTCTGCGCGAAGCCCGGCAGGTGCTGGCTGACGAGGCGGTTCAGGCGGTTGAGCACCGTCTCGGCGCGCTCGGCGGTGCGCGCGAGCACGGCGGCGCTGGCCATCGCGCGCGTCTCGTCGGACAGGCCGCCGGCCCCGCTGCCGGCGAACCGGCTGCCGGTGAACGAGCGGTGGTAGCCGACGTCGGCGCCCTCCTGCGCCTCCTGCGAGCGCTTGACCTGCGAGCGCAGGTCGGCCTGCGCCGTCACGCCCTGCTCGGCGAGCCAGGTGTTCGCCTGCCGGTAGGCCGACTCGACGAGCGACGCGACGGCGGCGTGCAGCGGCGTCTGCAGGTCGCGCCAGCCGTCGAGCGCGAGCTGGGACGCGCTCCAGGCGTCGACGACGAGCCGCGCCACGACGTGCGCGCGCAGCATGTCGTTGGGTTCGAGCTCCTCGCGCCGCTCGAGCGTCGCGATGCGCGTGCGCAGGTCGGCGAACTCCCACGAGGCGCGGTCCATGATCGCCAGCGCGAGCCGCGACCCGAGAATCTCGCGCTCGATCGTCGCGTCGTCGACGAGCGTGAGCTGGTCGCGCGAGACCGCCGGCGCCGTCGTGCGCGAGATCGATACGCCGTACAGCAGCGCATGGCGCAGCGCGCCGACCATCGCCTGGTGCCAGGTGCCGGCGTCGTGCTTCAGCGCGAGCGCGAAGTCGCGCCGTCGCTGCGCGACGGCGGTGTCGCCCGCCGTGCGGTCGCGCGCGACGTTCGCCGCCTCGACCATGTCGTTGACGAGCCGGGGCAGCCCCTTGACGAGCTGCTCGGTGAAGACGCGGCGGGCCTGCGATGCGAGGGTCAGGGAGTCGGCAGCGGTCGCCATCGGGGCTCGGCGGTCGGCAGGACGGTTCGAGCCGACTCTACACCATGGCCCCGGCGTTCGGGTCGTTCGGATCGGACTCCTTGGTCGTCGCCTTGACCAGGTCCTCGCGCTTGA
>JALOSD010000014.1 GCA_025458585.1 Burkholderiaceae bacterium
TTGCGGTCTCAGCGGGCGAACGCCATTCGCTTGCGCTGAAGGCCGATGGCACCGTGTGGGCGTGGGGCAGCAACGCCCACGGCGCCCTGGGCGACGGCACCACGGTCGACCGTCCGGTGGCGGCGCGTGTCCCCGGGCTCGATCGCGTGTTCGCGATCGCCGCGGGAGGCGAACGCTCCTTTGCCGTACGCGCCGACGGAACCGTCTGGGGCTGGGGCGAGAACTCGACGGGGGCGTTGGGCATCGGCACGCTGACCGACGCGCTCGTGCCGACGCAGGTCGGCGTCGGCGTCCCGGGGTTCGGCAACGTGATCCGCATGGCCGCGGGTCAACGCCACACGCTCGCGTTGCGGATCGACGGGCAGGTGTTCCAGTTCGGCGCGCTCATCCCGACGTCGCCCGCGACCACCGGACCGCAGGTGCGGCCGTCGCTGGTGGAGGCTCTGGCGGGCGTCACGCTCGTCACGGCGGGCGAGCGCCTGTCGGTCGCGCTCGATATCAATGGCGGTTTGTGGTCGTGGGGCCCGAACAGTCGCGGCCAGCTCGGACTCGGCGCCTCCGGCACTCGGGCCGTGCCGACGCGCATCACGCAAAGCGACGACGGCTCACCCATGCCGCCGGTGCTGCGTGTCGCAGCCGGACCCGACTTCGTCACGGCGCGCGCGTTCGACGGCACGCTCCTGTCCTGGGGCGCGGGAACCGAAGGGCAGCTGGGCAACAGCGCACTTCTGGATCGCCCGCTTCCCACCCGTGCGGGGCCTCTGTCGGGCCCACTGCAATCGATCGCCGCAGGGGGCGTTCACGCGTTCGCAGCGCTTGCGGACGGCACCCTCGACGCCTGGGGCGCGAACGACGCCGGGCAACTCGGGGGGGCGACAGCGGCGTCGAGACTGCCGTCGCCGTCGCCCGTGCCAAACTTGGACCTCGACTGACCCCGACCGCGGCCAGCCGGGCAGATCACGACCCCAAAAGCCGACGTAGCGCCGTGTGCAGCGAGTCACGCTGCACCTTGCCCAGGGCCGTTTTTGGCAAGGCGTCGAGCACGACGATGCGCCGCGGATGCTTGAAGCGGGCGAGCCTGGAGTCGAACAGCGCGCGCAGCGCCGCCTCGTCGACACGCCGGCCTTCGCGCGGCACGACGGCGAGCACCGGCACCTCGCCCCAGCGCTCGTCGGGCACGCCGACCACCGCGCACTCGGCGACGTCGCCGTGGTGCGCGAGCAGGTTCTCGATCTCGGCCGGGTAGACGTTCTCGCCGCCCGAGATGATCATCTCCTTGCTGCGGCCGACGACGGTGACGAAGCCCTGCGCGTCGGCGCGCGCGAGGTCGCCGCTGTGGAACCAGCCGTCGCGAAAGCTCGCCGGGTGATCGTCGCGGTGGTAGCCGCGCATCACGTTCGGCGCGCGCACCCGGATCTCGCCGATCTCGCCCGGCATCGCGTCACCGCCGTCGGCAAGCACGAGCCGCATCTCGACGCCGCGCGCCGGCCGGCCGGTGCTGCCGACGTGCGCGAGCGCTTCGCCGGGACGCAGCACGATCGACACCGGCCCGGTCTCGGTGCTGCCCCAGACCTGCGCCACCGGCACGCCGCGCGCGTGGAACGCCTCGATCAACGGCACGGGCACGACCTGCGAGCCGCTGTTGACGAACGCGAGGCTCGACAGGTCGGCCGCAGGCCACGCCAGGTGCTCGACCACCGCACGCATCGTCGCCGGCACGAGCAGGCTCGTGGTCGGTCGATCATGGGCCACCGCAGCGAGCCACGCTCCCGGCTCGAAGCGTTCGTGCAGGACGACGCAGCCGCCCGCGGCGAGCACCGGCAGCGTCTGGATGGCGAGGCCGCCGACGTGGAACAGCGGCAGCACGGCAAGCGCGCGCGTGCGCCCGTCGAAACCCTGCGCGTCGAGCGCGGCGTCGATGTTCGCAGCCATGCCGGCGGCGGTGTGGATCGCGCCCTTCGGCCGGCCCGTGGTGCCCGAGGTGTAGACGAGCATCAGGTCGCCCGGCTCGTGCCCCGGCGCGCGCGACTGCGGCAGGGTGACGAGCGCGCGCAGCGCGTCGCCCAGCGGGCGCAGCGCGTCATCGACGTGCAGTCGCTGCAGGCCGGCGTGCTCCACGATCGTCGCGAGTTCGGCGGCCGCCAGACGCCAGTTCAGCGGCACGAAGCGCGCGCCGATCCGCTCGCAGGCGAACAGCGCCGCGAGCATCGCCGGCGTGTTCGGGCCGAGCCAGCCCTGGCTGTCGCCCGCGCCGAGGCCGTCGGCGCGAAGGGACTCGACGGCGGCATCGACCTCGCGTTGGAGGTCGGCGAAGGTCCAGGCTCGCCCGGCCGCGACGAGCGCCGTCGCGTGCGGCCGCTGCCGCGCCTGCGCGCCGATGCGCGCCCACGGGCCGTCGGCGGCCACGAACACGCTCAAGCCTCGATGGCTTCGTCGCGCTCACCCGACTCGTACAGGCACTCGCGCCCGAGCCGGTCGATGCACAGCTCGGCCGTCCACGGCAGCATCAGCGAGCCGCAGCGGCTGTCGCGGTACAGGCGCTCGAGCGGCAGGCTCTTGAGCATGCTCTGCCCGCCGCACGTGCGGATCGCGAGCCGGCAGATGTCGTTCGCGTTCTCCATGATCGTGTAGTGCGCCGCGAGCAGGCGCATGCGCGTGTCCTTGTCGGGGTCGACGCGGGCGTCGCGGGCGTTCTGCAGGAACAGCGCGCGCGTGGCCTCGAGCTTGATGCGCATCTCGGCCACCGCGACCTGCTTGGTCGGGTACATGCGCCGCTTGACCGGCGGCGTGCCCGGCACCTCGCCGCGCAGGTACTGCACCGTGAAGTCGTACGCCGCCTGCGCGATGCCCATGTAGGTGGGCGACAGCGTCGCGAACATGTGCGGGAAGCGCGCCGCGGCCTGCGCATAGAGGCCCTCGGGCATCAGCCGCGCGTCGTCGGACACGAACACGTCCTGGAAGGTCAGCGTGCGGCTGACGGTGCCGCGCATGCCCAGCGGGTCCCACTCGCCGCTGACGGTGACGCCCGGCGCGTCGGCCGGCACCGCGAGGTACATCGAGTCCTTCAGCGTCGCGCCCGCCCGGTCGAGCGTGCAAAGCACGCCGTAGTAGTCGGCCGCGCCCGACAGCGACGCGAAGATCTTCCTGCCGTTGACGACGTAGCCGCCGTCGACCTTGGCCGCCAGCGTGCCCCAGGGCGCCTTGCCGGCGGCGGCGGCACCGCCCTCCGAGAACGGCTGCGCGTAGATCCTGCCCTCGCCGACGATGCGCGCGTAGTGGACCGCGCGGATGCGCTCGTGGTCAGCGCGCTGCGCGGGCGTCATGTCGAGCGCGTCGGCGATGAAGCCGCTCCACATGCACGAGCACACGTGCATGTTGTAGCTCAGCGCCGTCGAGCCGCACCAGCGGCCGATCTCGGCGGCGACCATCACGTAGGTCGTGAAGTCGGCGCCTTCGCCGCCGTGCGCCTTCGGCACGCAGATCGCGAGCAGCCCGGCGTCGGCCAGGTCGCGGAAGTTCTCGATCGGGAAGCTCGCCTCGCGGTCGTGGCGCGCGGCGCGCGGCGCGAACTTCTCGCGCCCGAGGCGCGACGCGCGCTCGATCAGGTCGCGCTGCTGCGGCGTCAGCGAGGCCGGATGACCGGCGATGTGCGACGGCACGTAGCGCGAGACGGCGGGTTCGGACAGGACGGCAGCCATAAGGAGATCCTTCGGTCAGGCATGCGTGGCCGCCACCGGAACGTGGCGGCGCAGGAAGTCGAGCAGCACGGCGTGGAACGGCGCCGGCGCCTCCATGTTGGCGAGGTGACCGACGCCGGGCAGGCAAACATACTCCGCGCCGACAATCGCCTGCGCCATGCGCTGCATCACGGCCGGCGACGCGTTGCGGTCGTGCTCGCCGGCCAGGCACAGCACCGGCACCGCGAGGCGCGCCAGGTCGGCGCGGCGGTCGAAGCCGACGATCGCGTGCAGCGACGCGCGGTACGTCGCCTCGGGCACGCGCGCCATCACGGCGGCGCAGCGTTCGACGCGCGCCGGGTCGGCGTCGGGTGCGGCCATGCCGCGCGCCAGCCCCGGCGCGAGCGCCGCCATGCCCTGCCCGGCGTCGAGCGGCGCGAGGCGCTCGGCGACAAAGCGCCGCTGCCAGTCACCGTCGGGCTTGCCGAACGCGGGCGAGGTGCCGCTCAGCACGAGCGCGTGCACGAGCTCGGGCCGGCGCGCGACGACTTCCTGCGCGATCATGCCGCCCATGCTGTGGCCCACCAGCACGGTGCGCGCCGCGCCGACGTGCTCGACGAGCGCGACGACGGTGTCGGCGAGCCCCGCCATCGTGCAGGCCGCGATCGGCGGCGAGTCGCCGTAACCCGGCAGGTCGGGCGCGATCGCGAGGTAGCCGGCCCCGGCCACCGCGGCGCCGGTGCCGCTCGTCGCATCGCTCCACGCGTCGCGCCCGCCGCCCACGCCGTGCAGCATCACGACGGCCACCTCGCCCGCGCCCCAGCGCCAGTGCGCGAGCGGCGCCGCCGTGACGAGCGCCGGCGTCACACCAGCTCCCCGCGCTCGACGACGACCTCGCCGTCGAGGGCGACGGTGCAGCCGCGCAGCGGCAGGTCGAAGTGGCCGAGCGTGTGGCGGCCGGCGACCTCGTTGGCGCCGGTCGAGTAGAGGAAGTTGCCGCCGAAGGCACGCAGCTCGGTGCCGTTGAAGTCCGCCTTGTCGTGGAACAGCATCGAGTCCCAGCGCGCACGCCGGTTCAGGCCCCAGCCGACGTGACTCACCGCGTACGCGCCGCGGTGGCCCTCGTGCGCGGCCCAGGCCGCGTAGTGGCCGCGCATCATCTGCGCGTCGGGCGAGTCGCCCGCGACGTCGACGACGTGGTCGTCGTCGATCACGAGGCGCACGGGGTCGGCGAGGTAGCGCTTGAACGTCAGGTTGACGTCGCCGCGGCCGAGCACCAGCGTGCCGCGCACGCGGCCGGCGGCCGGGAACGCGAGCACGAGACCGCCGGGCCAGTGCGACAGCGTGCCCGGCTTGCTCGTGAAACCCCACACGCCGCCGACGCGCGCGCCTTCGAGCCCGATCTCGAGGTCGGTGCCGGCGGGCGAGATCACCGTCATGCGCCGGGCCGCCTTCAGCCGGCGCATCGCGTCGCGCACCGGCGCGTCGTCGCCGGCGTGCGGCACGCAGCGTTCGAGGATCTCGGGGTGCTCGTGGCTGACATACAGCACGCGCGCGCCGCCGGCGAGGATCGCCGGCAGCTCGGGCGCGTGCATCAGCCCCTCGACGGTGCAGTCGGCGACGAAGGTGCACTTCGACAGCGCGGCCACCACCGCGTCGAGCCCGCCGATCGCGTCCGACGCGCCCGTCGAGCGCACCGGCACCGGCGTCGTGACCGGCCGCTGCGGCAGCACGACGTGGAACACGCGCGCGCCCAGCCGCGCCAGCGCCAGCTCGGCGAGCGCGACGAGGTCGCGCCGGCTCGCCGACTCCGACAGCACGGCGCAGACGTCGCCGGGCCGCACGGCGCACAGTCCGAACACGTGCGCGAAGGCGTCGATCCAGCGCGGCTCGAGGCGGGTGTCGGCGTTCACAGGATCTCTCCGAGCAGGTGGTAGCGCCCGCCGTGGAACACCAGCGGCGGCAGCGCGGCGTCGGCCAGACGCAGCACGCGGCCGATGAACAGCACGTGGTCGCCGACGTCCTGGTGCGACACGGTCTCGCACTCGAACACCGCCGCGGCGCCGACCAGCAACGGCGCGCCGCCCGTGCCGTCGTGCCACACGCCCTCGGCGAACCTGTCGGGAGCGCTGCTCGCGAAGCGGCGCGACAGCTCGATCTGGTCCTCCGCGAGCACGTTGACGGCGAAGTGGCCGGCGCCGACGAATGCCGCCAGGTTCGGGCTCGCGCGGCGCAGCGACCACAGCACGAGCGGCGGCTCGAGCGACAGCGCGTTGAACGAGTTGCAGGTCAGGCCCACCGGCGCGCCGGGCGTGTCGCGGCAGGTGACGATCGTCACGCCGGTGGCGAAGCGGCCGAGCGCGGTGCGCAGCTCGCGCGTGCCAGGCGACGGGGTGGCGGGTGCTGGCGTGGGCAGGCTCATCGCGACCGCCGACCGCTCGGCGCCACGTTCTCAGGCATTGGTTGCCGTGATGCCCCAACGCGCGAGCGCCGCGTCGTCGGCCACGCGCGCGTCGACCCAGCGCGCGCCCTGCGGCGTGTGTTCCTTCTTCCAGAACGGCGCCTGCGTCTTCAGGTAGTCCATCAGGAACTCGCAGGCCTGGAACGCCTGGCCGCGGTGCGCCGACGTGACGGCGACGAGCACGATCTGGTCGGTCGGGTTCAGCGGCCCGACACGGTGCACGACGCGCGCGGCGCGGATGTCGAAGCGGCGCATCGCCTCGTCGATCATCGCCTCGATCGCCGTCTTTCAACCCCCGGTGACGGGCGGGAAGAACGCCACTTCGGCGCCGTCGTCGAGCGCGGCCGACTCGTCGACCATCGCCCGGTTCAGCGCGCAGCGCACCGCGCGCCCGCGCGCCAGCGCCTCGGCGTGGCGACCGCCGCGCGCGACGAGGTGGTCGCGCAGCACGCCGACCGTGGCCGGCGGCGGCACCTCGACCACCTCCGACGGACCCAGCGCCTCGCGCAGCGAGGCGAAGTAGCGCACCGTGAGTTTCATCCCGCGATCAGCGTCGACAACGGCAGGTAGCGTACCCGATCGCCGGCACGGATCGACTGCCCCGGCGGGTTGTCGACGAGGCCGTCGGCCCACACCGCCGACGTCAGCACGCCCGAGCTCTGGTTGGCGAACAGCTCGAGTGCGCCGTCGGCGCCGACGCGCACGCGCAGGAACTCGCGCCGCTTGTCGGGCTTCGGCCAGTCGAAGCCGGCCGCCATCGGCAGCGCCGACGGCAGCGCCGGGTCTGCGCCCTGCAGCACGTTCAGCACCGCGCGCACCGCGAGCAGGAACGTCACGAAGCTGGACACCGGGTTGCCCGGCAGGCCGACGAACAGCGCCTGGCCGCCGCCGGCGCGGTGCACGGCGCCGAACGCAAGCGGCTTGCCGGGCTTGATCGCGACCTGCCACAGCTCGACGCGGCCCTCGGCGTTCAGCGCCGGCCGGATGTGATCCTCCTCGCCCACCGACACACCGCCCGAGGTCAGGATCAGGTCGTGGCCGGCGGCGGCGGCGCGCAGCGCCTCGCGCGTCGCGTCGAGCCGGTCGGGCACGATGCCGAGGTCGCTCACGTCGCAGCCGGCGGCCTGCAGCAGGCCGCGCAGCGTGAAGCGGTTGCTGTTGTAGATCGCGCCGGGCGGCAGGTCCTGCGGCGCGACGGCGCCGGGCATGATCAGCTCGTCGCCGGTCGAGAACAGCGCCACGCGCGGGCGGCGCACGACGGCGAGCGTCGCCGCGCCGACGGTGGCCGCGAGGCCCAGCGCCTGCGGCGTCAGCCGCGTGCCCGTGGCGAGCACGGTGCTGCCGGCAAGCACGTCCTCGCCCCGGCGGCGGATCCACTGGCCGGGCCGCGGCGCCTCGCGAACCCGGATCGCGCCCGGAATGCCGGCGTCGACGACCTCGGCGAGCTCCTGCATCACGACGGCGTCGGCGCCGGGCGGGACCTGAGCGCCGGTGAAGATGCGTGCCGCGGTGCCGGCGGCCAGCGGATCACCGACGTGGCCGGCCGCGATGCGCTGCACGACCGGCAGCACGGTCTCGGGCGACACGGCGTCGGCGGCGCGCACCGCGTAGCCGTCCATCGACGTGTTGTCGGCCGGCGGCACGTCGATCGCCGAGACGACGTCGGCGGCGAGCACGCGGCCGAGCGCGTTGAACGTCGACACCGTCTCGACCTCGGCGAGGCGCGCCGCCGCGGCGCCCGCGGCAAGCCGCGCCAGCGCCTCGTCGAGCGTCAGCATCGGGGCACGCGGCGCGTCAGCCATGGCGCGAGGCGTCGTAGTGCAGCCGGTCGCCGGCGGCGTGCAGCGCCGCGAGCAGCGCCGGCGCGTCGCCCAGCGCCAGCACGGGGCGCAGCGTGGGCACCGGCAGCGCGTCGGGGCGGTCGGTGGCGATGGCGACGACGAACGGGTCCTCGGGGTAGATCGGCACGTCGCCGCGCGCGGTCGCCACCTCGGCGCGCCAGACCTCGACCTTCATGATGTCGGCGTCCTTGAAGCCCTCGACGAGGACCCAGTCGACGTCGACGAGCTCGCGCAGCAGCTGGTGGACGTTCAGGTCGATCTCGGCGCCGAACTCGCGCATCAGCGCGAGCCGATTCGGCGAGGCGACGAGCACTTCGAAGGCGCCCGCCTCGCGCAGCCGGAAGCTGTCCTTGCCCGGGCGGTCGAGGTCGAAGCCGACGTGCGCGTGCTTGATCACCGACACGCGCTGGCCGGCGCGCCGGAGCTCGGCCACCAGCGCCTCGAGCAGCGTCGTCTTGCCGCTGCCCGACGATCCGCAGACCCCGACCACCTTCATGCCGTGCAGTGCGCTTCGATGTAGTGCTTGACCGGCCCGACCTGCGCCGGCAGCACGGTGAAGCGCTTGGGCAGCGCCTCGATGCCCTCGAGTCCGGGCGGGCGCTCGGGCTCGCGGCCGAGCGCCTCGCGGATCGTCGCCGCGAACTTCGCCGGCAGCGCGGTCTCGAGCACGATCATCGGCACGCCCGGTTCGACGTGCTCGCGCGCGACCTTCAGGCCGTCGGCGGTGTGCGTGTCGACCATCACGCGGTGGCGCGCCCAGGTGTCGCGGATCGTCGCCAGCCGGTCGGCGTGCGTGCTGCGGCCGGAGACGAAGCCGAACGACGGCACGCGCGCGAACTCGTCGGCGCCGAGCGTGAAGCCGCCGGCGTTCGGCACCTGCACGCTGAACAGGTCCGCGGTGCGCGTCGCCGCCGCCACGTCGTGGCCGAGCAGGTCGAACACGAAACGCTCGAAGTTGCTCGCCTTGCTGATGTCCATCGACGGGCTCGACGTTTCGTGCGTCTCGGCGCTGCCGCGCACGCGGTAGGTGCCGGTGCGGAAGAACTCGTCGAGCACGTCGTTCTCGTTCGTGGCGCACACGAGCTTCGCGATCGGCAGGCCCATCGTGCGCGCGACGTGGCCGGCGCAGATGTTGCCGAAGTTGCCCGACGGCACGGCGAAGCTGACGCGTTCGTCGTTGGACCGGGTGGCCTGGAAGTAGCCGGCGAAGTAATACACCACCTGCGCGAGCAGCCGCGCCCAGTTGATCGAGTTGACGGTGCCGATCGACCAGCGGCGCTTGAAGTCGAGGTCGTTGCTCACCGCCTTGACGATGTCCTGGCAGTCGTCGAACACGCCCTCGATCGCGAGGTTGTGGATGTTCGGGTCCTGCAGGCTGAACATCTGGGCCTGCTGGAACGGGCTCATGCGCCCGTGCGGGCTGAGCATGAACACGCGGATGCCCTTCTTGCCGCGCATCGCGTACTCGGCGGCGCTGCCGGTGTCGCCCGAGGTGGCGCCGAGGATGTTGAGCTGCTGGCCACGGCGCGCGAGCTCGTACTCGAACAGGTTGCCGAGCAGCTGCATCGCCATGTCCTTGAACGCCAGCGTCGGGCCGTTGGACAGCGCCTCGATCGCCAGGCCGTCGTCGAGCCAGCGCAGCGGCACGATGGTGTCGGTGCCGAAGACCTCGCGCGTGTAGGTCCTGCGCACCAGCGCGCGCAGGTCGTCGGCGGGGATGTCGTCGATGTACAGCGACAGGATCTCGAACGCGAGGTCGGCGTAGCTCAGGCCGCGCCAGCGCGCGAGCGTCGCGGCGTCGACCTTCGGATAGTGCGTCGGCAGGTACAGACCGCCGTCGGGCGCGAGACCCTCGAGCAGGATGTCGGCGAAGCCGCGCGGCGTCGTGTCGCCACGGGTGCTGAGGTACTTCACGCCAGGGCTTCCTTGCGCAGGCTGACGATCGGGGCGAGCACGGTGGGCAGCGCCTGCATCTGCGCGATCGCCTCGCGCATCCGGCCTTCGACGGTGTCGTGCGTCAGGATGATGACGTCGGTCTTGCCCTCACCGCCGGCGTCCTGGTTCGGCCGCTGCAGCAGCGCGTCGATCGAGATGCCGTGCTCGGCCAGGATGCCGGTGATGCGCGCGAGCACACCGGCCTGGTCGGCGACCTGCAGCCGCAGGTAGAACGACGTGACGACCTCGTCGATCGGCAGGATCGGCGTGTCGGCGAGCGCCTCGGGCTGGAACGCGAGGTGCGGCACCCGATGGTCGGGGTCGGCCGTGTGCAGCCGCGTGATGTCGACGAGGTCGGCGATCACGGCCGACGCGGTGGGCTCGCTGCCCGCACCCTTGCCGTAGTACAGCGTCGTGCCCACCGCGTCGCCCTGCACGACGACGGCGTTCATCGCCCCTTCGACGTTGGCGATCAGGCGCCGGGCGGGCACCAGCGTCGGGTGCACGCGCAGCTCGATGCCCTGTTCACGGCGCTTCGTGATGCCGAGCAGCTTGATGCGGTAGCCCAGCTGCTCGGCGTAGCGGATGTCGGCCGCCTGCAGCGTCGTGATGCCCTCGACGTGCGCGCGGTCGAACTGCACCGGCACGCCGAACGCGATCGCACTCGGTCGGGTCGGCCTCGGCGTAGCCCAGGCGCTGCGCTTCCTTGAGCACGACGTCGAAATCGAGCCCCTTGTCGCGCATCTCGCTCAGGATGAAGTTCGTCGTGCCGTTGATGATGCCGGCGATCCACTCGATGCGGTTGGCCGTCAGCCCCTCGCGCAGCGCCTTGATGATCGGGATGCCGCCGGCCACCGCGGCTTCGAAGGCGACGATCACGCCCTTCTCGCGCGCGGCGGCGAAGATCTCGTTGCCGTGCACCGCGAGCAGCGCCTTGTTGGCCGTGACGACGTGCTTGCCGGCAGCGATCGCCTCGAGCACCAGCGTCTTCGCGATGCCGTAGCCGCCGATCAGCTCGATCACGATGTCGATCGCGGGGTTGGCGATGACCTGCCGCGCATCGGCCACCACCTGGGCGCGGTCGCCGACGATGGCCTGGGCGCGCGCGGTGTCGAGGTCGGCGACCATCGTGATCTCGATGCCGCGCCCGGCGCGGCGGCGGATCTCGGCCTGGTTGCGCGCGAGCACGTTGAACGTGCCGCTGCCGACGGTGCCGATGCCGAGCAGGCCGACTTGGATGGGTTGCATGGTTCGTGGTTCCGGATGCGCAGGCCGCGCGCCGCGGCCGGTGGAGGCGGTCAGACGCTGTGGCGCTTGCGGTAGTGCTCGAGGAAGCGCGCGATGCGGCCGATGGCGTCAGTCAGGTCGTCGGAATTGGGCAGGAAGACGACGCGGAAGTGGTCGGGCTTCGGCCAGTTGAATCCGCTGCCCTGCACGATCAGCACCTTCTCGTCGGCGAGCAGCTCGTAGGCGAACTGCTGGTCGTCGGTGATCGGGTACAGCTTCGGGTCCAGGCGCGGGAACATGTACAGCGCCGCCTTCGGCTTGACGACGCTGACGCCGGGAATGCGCGTGAGCAGGTCGTAGGCGAGGTCGCGCTGGCGGCACAGCCGCCCGCCGGGCGCGACGAGGTCCTTGATGCTCTGGTAGCCGCCGAGCGCGGTCTGGATCGCGAGCTGGCCGGGCGTGTTCGCGCACAGGCGCATCGACGCCAGCATGTTCAGGCCCTCGATGTAGTCCTTCGCGTCGCGCTTGTCGCCGCTGACGACCATCCAGCCGGCGCGGTAGCCGCAGCTGCGGTAGTTCTTGGACAGGCCGTTGAAGGTGACGAACAGCACGTCGTCGGCCAGCGACGCGATGCTGGTGTGGGTGTGGCCGTCGTACAGCGTCTTGTCGTAGATCTCGTCGGCGAAGACGATCAGCTGGTGCTGGCGCGCGATCTCGACGATCTCGCGCAGCAGCTCGGGCGGGTACAGCGCGCCGGTCGGGTTGTTCGGGTTGATGACGACGATGCCGCGCGTGGCCGGCGTGATCTTGCGTCGGATGTCGTCGAGGTCGGGCAGCCAGTCGGCGCCCTCGTCGCACAGGTAGTGCACGGGCCGCCCGCCCGACAGCGACACCGCCGCCGTCCACAGCGGGTAGTCGGGCGCCGGCACGAGGATCTCGTCGCCGTTGTCGAGCAGCGCGTTGAGCGCCATCACGATCAGTTCGGAGGCGCCGTTGCCGAGGTAGACGTCGTCGACGGTGACGCCGTGGATGCCCTTTTCCTGCGTGTAGTGCACGACCGACTTGCGCGGGGCGAACAGGCCCTTGCTGTCGGTGTAGCCGGCCGCGTGCGGCAGGTTGCGGATCATGTCCTGCACGATCTCGTCGGGCGGCTCGAGCCCGAACACGGCCAGGTTGCCGATGTTGAGCTTGATGATCTTGTGCCCCTCCTCCTCCATCTGCCGCGCCTTGTCGAGCACGGGGCCGCGGATGTCGTAGCAGACGTCGGCGAGCTTGCTGGACTTGGCGATCGGCTTCACGAGGCAGGGCTCCGCGGCAGGAGGCGGTGCGAGCGGCACCGCGAACCTAGAATTATCCCGTATGAAGTTCCAGCCCGACCGCCTCGACGGCGTCAACGTGATCTCGCGCCACGACGCCGGGCGGGTCTGGGTCAACGCCACCGAATGGACGTCGAGCGTGCTCGTGCCGTGGCGCGGCGACATCGTGGCGTGGCCGGTGGCGAGCCTCGCCGACCTCACCGCCACCCACTTCGAACAGCTGCTCGCGCTGCAGCCCGAGCTCGTGATCTTCGGCTCGGGCGCGAAGCTGCGTTTCGTCTCGCCGGCGCTGCAGCGGGCGCTGATCGAGCGGCGCATCGGCGTCGAGACGATGGACACCGCCGCCGCCTGCCGCACCTATAACGTGCTCGCCAGCGAAGGGCGCACGGTCGCCGCCGCGCTGCTGATCGAGGCGCCGGGCTGACGGCGGGCACGCTCCGCCGCCCGGGCGCGGCGGAGCGCACCCTTATAATGCCATGCTCTTCCGGTGGCCCTTTCAGCCCCTCGTGGCGGCGCCGCCCACCCCTGCAGCACCAGCCCCATCCATGACGCCCGCCCTCAACAAGCCCCTTCCGGACTTCGAAGCGCTCGCCACCGGCGGCGTCAAATTCTCTCCCCACGCCTTCGCCGGCAAGGCGATCGTCCTCTACTTCTACCCGAAAGACAACACGCCCGGCTGCACCACCGAGGCGATGCAGTTCCGCGACCGCCACAAGGACTTCCTGAAGGCGGGTGCCGTCGTGTTCGGGGTCTCGCGCGACAACATGGCCTCTCACGACCGCTTCAAGGCCAACCTCGAGCTGCCGTTCGAGCTGATCGCCGACACCGAAGAGAAGCTGTGCCACATGTTCGGCGTCGTCAAGAACAAGATCATGTACGGCAAGAAGGTCAAGGGCATCGAGCGCAGCACGTTCCTGATCGGCCCCGACAGCGTGCTTCGTGCCGAGTGGCGCGGCATCAAGGTGGCGGGCCACGTCGACGAGGTGCTCGCAGCGGTCAAGGCGCTGAAGCAGCCGGCCTGACGCGCCCGCTCCCGGCGGATCGACGATGGGCCTGCGGGCCCGTTCGTGTTTTGGGGCGACGTTGCCGACATGTCACGGCACCGTCATGCCCGCCGCCGGGCGTTGTGCATAATCGCCCGCGTGAGTCGCGTTTCCTCGCGCACCCCCCGCAAGCCGCCCCGCCGACGGAGCGGCTTTTTTGTTGTCCGTTGCGACCCCGCCGACGTCGATGCCCCTGCCGAAGCCGCCCGCACGTAAAGCCGCCCTCCTCTCCGCTTCCGACTACGAATCGCAGGCCGCCCCGAAGGCCGGCAAGCGCAGCCTGACCCCCGCGCCGCGGCAGGAACCCGCCGCGGCCGTGCTCGATCTCCTCGACACCGGCGCGACGACCGTGCCGGCCGCCAAGGCGCCCCCGCGCCCACCCGTCGCGGCGCCCGCCGCGCCGACGCTGAGCGAGCCGCGCCGGCGCAAGCCGCGCGGCGACGGGCCGCCGAAGCTGTTCGTGCTCGACACCAACGTGCTGATGCACGACCCGACGTGCCTGTTCCGCTTCGAGGAGCACGACGTCTACCTGCCGCTGATCACGCTCGAGGAACTCGACGGCCACAAGAAGGGCATGAGCGAGGTCGCGCGCAACGTGCGCCAGGTCAGCCGCGAGCTCGACGCGCTCGCCGCCGACGGCGCGCTGGCGCCGGCCGAAGGCATCCCGCTGGCCAAGACCGGCCATCGCGAGGCCGGCGGCAAGCTGTTCTTCCAGACCTCGCTGCTGGAGAGCAAGCTGCCCGCCGCGCTGCCGCAGGGCAAGGCCGACAACCAGATCCTCGCCGTCGTCGCGGCGCTGCGCGAGGCCCACCCCGGCCGCGAGGTGGTGCTGGTGTCGAAGGACATCAACATGCGCGTCAAGGCGCGCGCGCTCGGCCTCGCGGCCGAGGACTACTTCAACGACAAGACGCTCGAAGACGGCGACCTGCTCTACACCGGCGTGCTGCCGCTGCCCTCCGACTTCTGGGAGCGCCACGGCAAGACGATGGAGAGCTGGCAGCAGGGCGGCTACACGTACTACCGCATCGCCGGGCCGCTGGTGCCCGCGCTGCTCGTCAACCAGTTCGTCTACCTCGAGACGCCGGGTGCCGCGCCGCTGTACGCACGCGTGACCGAGATCACCGGCAAGACCGCGGTGCTGAAGACGCTGAAGGAATTCACGCACCAGAAGAACGCGGTGTGGGGCATCACGGCACGCAACCGCGAGCAGAACTTCGCGCTCAACCTGCTGATGGACCCCGAGGTCGACTTCATCACGCTGACCGGCACCGCGGGCACCGGCAAGACGCTGATGACGCTCGCCGCCGGCCTCGCGCAGGTGCTCGACGACCGGCGCTACGGCGAGATCCTCGTCACCCGCGTGACGGTGCCGGTGGGCGAGGACATCGGCTTCCTGCCCGGCACCGAGGAAGAGAAGATGGGCCCGTGGATGGGCGCGCTCGACGACAACCTCGAGGTGCTGGCGCGCAGCGACGGCAGCGCCGGCGAGTGGGGCCGCGCGGCCACCAACGACCTCGTGCGCAGCAAGATCAAGATCAAGAGCATGAACTTCATGCGCGGGCGCACGTTCCTCAACAAGTTCGTGCTCATCGACGAGGCGCAGAACCTCACGCCCAAGCAGATGAAGACGCTGATCACGCGCGCCGGCCCGGGCACGAAGATCGTGTGCTTGGGCAACCTGGCGCAGATCGACACGCCGTACCTGACCGAGGGCAGCTCGGGGCTGACCTACGTCGTCGACCGCTTCAAGGGCTGGCCGCACAGCGGCCACGTGATGCTCGCTCGCGGCGAGCGCTCGCGGCTGGCGGACTTCGCGAGCGACGTGCTGTAGGCGCGTTCCCCGGCGCCGCAGGCTGGGGGCGTGACGGGGCAGCGGGCGACGGCAGCACTCATCTTGACCAAGTAAGTTAGCTAAGTAGACAATGGGCGGGCGGCCGCAACGGTTGTGGCCTTGCGGGGTCGTGATGACGTTGATGGTCAATGTGCACGAGGCGAAGACGCAGTTGTCGCGGCTGCTCGAAGCGGCGAGCCGCGGCGAGGACGTGGTCATCGCCCGCAACGGCGAGCCGGTCGCACGCCTGGTGCCGATGTCGCTGGCTCCGCGCGTGCCCGGCGCGGCGCGTGGGCGCGGCCGCCTGACGGAGGAGTTCTTCGCACCCTTGCCTGACGGGATGCTCGACGCCTTCGAGGGCGGGCGTTGAAGCTGCTGCTCGACACGCACGCGCTGCTGTGGTGGCTGCTCGACGACGCCGAATTGCCTCCGAGCGCGCGGCGGGCCATCGAGCGGGCCGACGTGGTGCGCGTCAGCGCGGCGTCGATCTGGGAAGTCGCGGTCAAGCAGCGGCTGGGCAAGCTGCCCGAGTTGGCGCTCGCCGTCGCCGAGCTGCCCGGGCTCGTGCGCCAGAGTGGCTTCGTGCCGCTCGTAATCGACGAACGCCACGCGGCGGCGGTGGCGTCGCTGCCGCTGCACCACCGCGACCCGTTCGACCACCTGCTGATCGCCCAGGCGCAGATCGAGCAATTGACCCTCGTCAGCCGCGATCCGCAATGGACCGCCTACGGCGTCGCGACGTGCTGGTAGCGTGACGGGGCGCCGGCGGTCACCCAGTCAACGGCGCTCGAGCCGTCACGGGCGTCAGCGTGCTCAGCCCGCGCCGCCGACCAAATCCTTCACCTGCTGCAGCGCGCTCGGGTCCTCGATGGTGGTCAGGTCGCCCGGGTCGCGCCCCTCGCACACGGCCTGGATCGCGCGACGCAGCAGCTTGCCCGAGCGCGTCTTCGGCAGCACGCTGACGAAGCGCACGCGCGCCGGCCGGGCGACGGCGCCGAGTTGCTCGTCGACGGTCTTCATGATCGCGCCTTCGAGCTTGAGCGCATCGGCATCGGTGGCGGCCAGCGACGGGTCCTTCAGGACCGCGAACGCCATCGCGACCTGACCCTTGAGCTGGTCGGCCACCCCGACCACCGCCACCTCGGCCACCGCCGGGTGGCTCGAGATGCTCTCCTCGATCTCGCGCGTGCCCAGGCGGTGGCCGGCGACGTTGATCACGTCGTCGGTGCGTCCCAGGATGAAGAAGTAGCCGTCCTCGTCGCGGATGCCCCAGTCGAAGGTGCTGTAGACGAGCTTGCCGGGGATGCTCTTCCAGTAGGTCTCGACGAAGCGCTTGTCGTCGCGCCACACGGTCTGCATGCAGCCGGGAGGCAGCGGCCCTTCGATCGTGACGACGCCCTTCTGGTTCGCGCCGGTGAGTTCCTGGCCCGTGTTCTCGTCGATCAGCTTGACGTCGTAGCCGTACACCGCCTTGCCGGGCGAGCCGAACTTGCTCGGCGCCGGCTCGACGCCGTTGCAGATCGTCAGGATCGGCCAGCCGGTCTCGGTCTGCCAGTAGTTGTCGACGATCGGGCGCTGGATGGCCTCGGCGATCCACTTGGCCGTCGGCTCGTCGAGCGGCTCGCCGGCGAGGAACAGCGCGCGCAGGCTCGACAGGTCGTACTTCTTGAGGTACGCCGGGTCCTGCTTCTTGAGCACGCGCACCGCGGTGGGCGCCGAGAACATCGACGTCACCTTGTACTTCTCGACCAGGCTCCACCAGATGCCGGCGTCGGGACGGGTCGGCAGGCCCTCGTAGAGGATCGTCGCCATGCCGGCGATCAGCGGCCCGTAGACGATGTAGCTGTGGCCGACGACCCAGCCGATGTCGCTGGTGGAGAAGTACGTCTCGCCCGGCTGGCCGAGGAAGACGTTCTTCATGCTCGAAGCCAGCGCCACCGCGTAGCCGCCGGTGTCACGCTGCACGCCCTTCGGCTTGCCGGTGGTGCCGCTGGTGTAGAGCGTGTAGCTCGGGTGCGTCGACTCGACCCAGGTGCACGGCACCTCGGCGTTCAGCAGCTTGTCGCGCATCGGCGCGTAGTCGACGTCGCGCCCGGCCACGCGCTCCATCGGGCTCAACCCCCGGTCGACGAGCAGCACCTTGGCCGGCTTGTGCGCGGCCAGGCGGATCGCCTCGTCGAGCAGCGGCTTGTAGGCGACGACCTTGCCGCCGCGGCTGCCGGCGTCGGCGCTCACGATCACGGTCGGCTCGGCGTCGTCGATGCGGCTCGCGAGACTGTGGCTCGCAAAGCCGCCGAAGACCACCGAGTGCAGCGCGCCGATGCGCGTGCAGGCCAGCATCGCGAACACCGCCTCGGGAATCATCGGCATGTAGATGAGCACGCGGTCGCCGGCCGTCACGCCGAGCTCGAGCAGCATCGCGGCGGTGCGCTGCACCTCGGCGTGCAGCTCGGCGAAGGTGTAGACGATTTCCTTGTCGACCTCGGTCGAGACCCAGATCAGCGCGTTCTGGCCCCCGCGCGCCGCCACGTGACGGTCGACCGCGTTGTGGCACAGGTTGGTCTGCCCGCCGACGAACCACTTCGCGAACGGCGGGTTCGTGTAATCGCACACCTGCGTGAACGGCCGGTGCCAGTCGATCAGCCGCGCCTGCTCGGTCCAGAAGGCGTCGCGGTCGGTGATCGAGCGGCGGTGGAAGTCGGCGTAGCTCATGCGTTGTCTCCTCGGGGTCTTCGCGTGGTCCTCGATGGCCGATTGTGGAGCCAGCGCTTGCGTCGGCCTGACGCCGCAGCCGCCCGCTGCGGCATCGGGGATGATCGGGGACACGATGACGCGCCACGACAACCCCTGCACCCGCTGCGGCGCCTGCTGCGCGAGCTTTCGCGTCGACTTCGCGCGCGACGAGCTGCACAGCGAGGGCGGCCAGGTGCCCGACGCGCTCGCCGTCGACCTCGGCGGCCGCACGTGCCGCCTGCGCGGCACCGACCACCAGCCGCCGCGCTGCGCCGCGCTGGTGGGCCGCATCGGCGAGCGCGTGCGCTGCGCGATCCACGAGTGGCGCCCGTCGCCGTGCCGCGAGTTCGGGCTGCGCGCGCCGCTGGGCATCGGCGACGACGCCTGCGACCGCGCGCGCGCCCGCCATGGATTGGCGCCGCTCGGCGGCTGAAGGCCGGGCATCGGTGCGCGGCGCCGCGTCGCGGGTTATCCTCGCCTCACGAGCCCTTTGACCTGAAGCAAGCCGTTGCGGCCCCGGCCGACTACGATGGTTTGGCTACGTGGAGACCCCGACATGCCCTCGCTGCGTGAGACCCTGGCCACCGCGCGTGCCGACGAGCCCGCCGCCCCGGACGACCTGAGCGTGCCCGATCGCGACGCGCTGGTGCAGCACCCCGACGGCTGGTACTGGCTGGCACCCGACGGCAGGAACCAGTTCGGCCCGTTCGCGACCGCCGAGGAGGCGCTCGCCGACATGACGGCCGCAGCCGACGACGACGTCGTCGAGCCCGGCGAGACGCTGCAGGAAGCCGAGGACGAGCTCGGCCTCGCCGACTGGGTCGATCCCGACACCGGCTCGCTCGCCGAAGGCACGAACACGCGCATCGAGGATCACTGAGCACCCGCAGGGCCGGGCGCCGCCCGGCCCTCAGGCCATCGCGACGCGCACCGGTATGCGGCGGCGACCGAACGTGCCGTCGAAGCGGGCGAAGCGTCCCGGCAGCACGCTGTCGCAGTGCGCACAGCGGCCGGCGTCGTCGAGGTCGTAGCGCAGGATGCGATGCCAGTCGCGCTCGATCACCGGCTCGCCGCAGCCCGGGCACGACGTCGTGCCGCCTTCGGTGTCGTGCACGTTGCCGGTGTAGACGTGGCGCAACCCGGCGTCGAGCGCGATGCGCCGCGCGCGCGTCAACGTGGTGCCCGGCGTGCGCTGCACGTCGGTCATCTTGTAGTCGGGGTGGAAGGCGGTGAAGTGCAGCGGCACGTCACGCCCGAGGTGGTCGGCGATCCAGCGCGTCATCGCAGCGAGCTCGGCGTCGCTGTCGTTGTGGCCCGGGATCAGCAGCGTCGTAATCTCGAGCCAGCAGGCCGTCTCGTGCACGATGTGCTGCAGCGTGTCGAGCACCGGCGCCAGGTGCGCACCGGTCTGGCGGAAGTAGAACTCGTCGGTGAAGCCCTTCAGGTCGACGTTGGCCGCGTCCATCTTGTCGAAGAACGCGCGCCGCGGCGCGGCGTGAATGTAGCCCGCGGTGACGGCCACCGTCTTGACACCGAGCGCGTGGCACGCGTCGGCGGTGTCGAGCGCGTACTCGGCGAAGATCACGGGGTCGTTGTAGGTGAAGGCGACGCTCGCGCAGGCGCTTTCCTTCGCCACCTGCGCGATGCGCTCGGGGCTGGCCTGGTCCATCAGGCGGTCCATCTCGCGGCTCTTGGAGATGTCCCAGTTCTGGCAGAACTTGCACGCCAGGTTGCAGCCCGCGGTGCCGAAGCTGAACACGCTGCTGCCGGGCAGGAAGTGGTTCAGCGGCTTCTTCTCGATCGGGTCGATGCAGAAGCCCGAACTGCGGCCATACGTCGTGAGCACCATGCGCTCGCCCTCGCGGGCACGCACGAAGCACAGCCCGCGCTGGCCCTCGTGCAGCTTGCAGTCGCGCGGGCACAGGTCGCACTGCAGGCGCCCGTCGTCGAGCTTGTGCCACCACTGCGCCGGGCGGGTGGTCTCGAACATGTCGTCGCGTGCGTTCATGCGAACGTCGTCTCCTTGAACTTGCGTACCTCGTAGCGGTGCAGCTGCAGGTCGGCGGCCCAGAAGTCGCCGGCCAGCCCCGCCTTGCGCTTGAGCGCGTGCAGGAAGTCGGCCGGCCGCTCGAGCTGCTCCCAGACCTGCGGCAGGAAGGTCGCGCGGCGGCCACGCCATTCGAGGATCACGCCGTCGACCTGCGGGCGCAGCCGCCGGTGCGCCTCGCCTTCGTCGCGCACCGCGAGCGGCTGCGCGACGCCGATCAGCGAAACCTCGATCCGCAGCGACGCGACCTCGTGCGCCGCCACCGGCGCGAAGCGCGGGTCGCGGAACGCCGCCGCCAGCGCGTTGGCGCGCACGTCGTGCTCCAGCGGTCGGTACGGTTCGAGCGAGCCGATGCAGCCGCGCAACTCGCCGCGCTGCTGCAGCGTGACGAACGTCGCCCCGGGGCTCGCGAGCGCGGCGTGGTGCGGCTCGGTGTGCGTCGGCAGGTCGAGCGCGTCGGCGATCGCATTGCGCGCCCGCGAGAGCAGCGCGTGGCCGAGCGCAGGGTCGGCCTCGGCAGCCATGCCGTCGCAGGCCGCCGCACGGGCGCCACCGCCCGGCTCGAAGGCGACCGCGGCGTAGCCGACGACGCGCGAGCGGTCGCCGGCGGTGTCGCCGGAGTTGCGCAGGTCGAGCAGGCGCGGGGCGAGGCCGTGGGCTTTCGCGGCGAGCAGCGCGCCGGCCAGCGGCGTTGCGCCACAGGCCTCGTCGTGGTCGAGGTGGGGGTCGAGCGCGAGGATACGTTGCACCGTCGCGCCGTCGACGGCTTGCGCGCGCGCATAAGGCAGGTAGTGCGACAGGTCCGAGCTGATCACGACCAGCGTCTCGTCGCCGCCCCACAGCCGCTCGAGCACCTGCGCCACCGCCTCGGGCGCGACGCGCCCGACCGCCAGCGGCACGAGCGCGAAGTCGCCGAGCACGGTCTGCAGGAAGGGCAGCTGGACTTCGAGCGCGTGTTCGGCGGCGTGCGCGCCGTCGTGCGCGACGACCTGCGGCAGGTCGGCGAGCGACGCGATCGCGGCGCGGTCGAGGCGCACCGCGCCCAGCGGCGTCTCGAACGCGTCGACGGTGGGCGCCGCGAGGCCACGCACCGCGACGCGGTGTGTCGGCCCGAGCAGCACGACGCGGCGGATGCGCTCGCGCCACGGCGCGAGCAGCGCGTAGGCGTGCGCCGCGACCGGGCCCGAGTAGACGTAGCCCGCGTGCGGCACGAGCAGGACCTTCGGCGCGGCCACGGCCGCCGCCCCCGCCTTCACGCGGTCGAGGTGGCGACGCACCTCGGCGCGCAGCGTCGACGCATCGTCGGGATAGAACAGGCCCGCCACCGCGGCGGGACGGATCGCCTGGGGCATGGCTCGGGTCCTCCTTGCTTCCGAGATGGGCCCGCCGGGGCGCATCTCAAGGCGGCGGCGATGGTCCGGCGTCGCGCAGCTTGTCCGACGTCAAGCCAGCACTTGCAGCAGCCAGCGGTTCAGGTCCTCGACCTCCTCCTCGCACACCGCGTGCGCGATCGGGTAGGCGTGCCACTCGACGTCGTGCCCGAGCGCGACGAGCTCGTCGCGCGAGGCCTCGCCGCGCGCCACCGGCACGATGTCGTCGACGGCGCCGTGGGCGAGGAACACCGGGACGGCGGCGTTGGCGTCGCTGCGTTCGGCAGCCGTCGTGGCCGCGAGCGCCAGGTAGCCCGACAGGCCAACGAGCCCGGCCAGCGGCAGCGGGCAGCGCAGCCCGGCGAGCAGCGTCATCGCGCACCCCTGCGAGAAGCCCATCAGCACGATGCGGCGCGGGTCGATGCCGCGCGCGACCTCGCGCTCGATCATCGCCTGCACCAGCGCCTGCGACGCGCGCAACCCGTCTTCGTCCTCGCGCGCGCTGCGCTGGCCGAGGTCGTCGGCGAGGATGTCGTACCAAGCGCGCATCACGTAGCCGCCGTTGATCGTCACCGGGCGCATCGGCGCGTGCGGGAACACGAAGCGCACCGCGCCCACGGCGGCGAGGTCGAGCATCTGCGCCACCGGCACGAAGTCGCTGCCGTCGGCACCGAGGCCGTGCAGCACGATCAGGCTCGCCGCCGGATCGGCCCCGGTCGCGAATTCGAGGCCTTCGAGCGGCGACGGCGGCGGTTCGTCCATCCGCCGCATCGTAACCGCGCCGGGCGCCGTCAGTCGGGCACGACGGCGGTGACCTCGATCTCGACCTTCGCGCGGTCCTCGATCAGCGCAGCGACGACGACGGCCGTCATCGCGATCGCGTAGTCGCCGATCAGCTCGCGGAACACGGCGCCGACCTCCCGGCCGCGCGCGAGGTACTCGCGCTTGTCCGTGAGGTACCACGTCATGCGCGTGATGTGGCGTGGCGCGGCCCCCGCCTGCGCCAGCACCGCGACGACGTTGGCCAGCGCCTGCCGCACCTGCGCGACGAAGTCGTCGCTGTCGAAACGCTGCTCGGCGTTCCAGCCGATCATGCCGGCGACGAACACCTGGCGGCCGGTCGCGGCGACGCCGTTCGCGTAGCCCTTCGGCGTGGCCCAGCCGGCCGGTTGCAGGACGGTCTTCATGCGGTCTCCAGGTAAGGTTGCATCGCGACGCGCAGGTCGGCGGGGATCGGCTGCGGGCGGTGCGTGGCCAGCGAGGTGCACACCAGCACCTGCGTCGCGCGCAGGCGCAGTTCGTCGCCGCCGAGGAACTCATGCTGCAGCGTCAGCGAGCTGCGGCCCAGCCTGCACAACGACAGCCGCTGTACGAGCCGTTCGCCGTGGCGGCTGATTGCAGTGAAGTCGACCTCGAGCCGCACCGTGGGCAGCCCCAATCGGCGCGCGCCGATCACCTCGGCATACGGCACGCCCAGCCCCTCGTCGAACCACTGCTCGACCAGCGTGTTGAGCATCACCAGGTACTGCGGGAAGAACACGATGCCCGCCGGATCGCAGTCGGCGAAGCGCACCGGGCGCGTGGCTTCGAACCTCATGCCGGCTCGCGCAGGCGGAAGCGCTGCAGCTTGCCGGTCTCGGTGCGCGGCAGGCTGGCGCGGAACTCGACGGCGCGCGGGTACTTGTACGGCGCGATCGTGCGCTTGACGAAGTCCTGCAGCTCGGCCGCCATCGCGGCATCGCCGTGGTGCCCGGGTTTGAGCACGACGACCGCCTTGACGAGCTGGCCTCGCTCGGCGTCGGGCACGCCGATCACGCCGCACTCGGCCACCGCCGGGTGCAGCAGCAGCGCACCCTCGACCTCGGGGCCGGCAATGTTGTAGCCGCCGCTGATGATCATGTCGTCGGTGCGCGCCTGGTAGACGAACTGGCCGTCGTCATCGATCAGGTACGCGTCGCCGGTCACGTTCCAGCCATGCTGCACGTAGTTCTTCTGACGCTCGTCGGCGAGGTAGCGGCAGCCCGTCGGCCCCTTGACGGCGAGACGTCCGACCTGCCCCTTCGGCAATGGACGCCCCTCGTCGTCGAGCACGCAGGCCTGGTAGCCGGGCACCGGAGTGCCGGTGGCGCCGGGCTTGGCGTGCGCCTCGTCGGCCGAGATGAAGATGTGCAGCAGCTCGGTCGAGCCGATGCCGTCGATCATGTCGAGGCCCGTGGTGTCCTTCCACAGCTTGCGCGTCGCGGCCGGCAGCGCCTCGCCGGCCGAGACGCACTTGCGCAGGCTCGACAGGTCGTGGTTCTTCGCGTGGGCGGCCATCGCGCGGTAGGCGGTCGGCGACGTGAAGACGACGCTGGCGCGGTACTGCCCGATCGCCGGCAGCAGCGCGTCGGGCGTGGCCTTTTCCAGCAGCACGGTGCTCGCGCCCGCGGCGAGCGGGAACAGCAGCAGGCCGCCGAGCCCGAACGTGAACGCCAGCGGCGGGCTGCCGACGAACACGTCGTCGGCCGTCGGCCGCAGCACGTGCGGCGGCCAGCAGGCGCAGGCGGCCATCACGTCGCAGTGGAAGTGCATCGTGCCCTTGGGCACGCCGGTGGTACCCGAGGTGAAGGCGATCAGCACGGTGTCGTCGGCGGCGGTGGGCACGTCGTCGAACCTGTCCGGCTTCGCCGCCATGCGCGCTTCAAGCTCGTCGGGCGCGTCGTGCGGGCCGTAGTGCAGCACGTGCTTCAGCGTCGGGCACTGCGCCTGCGTCGCAACCAGCTCACCGGACAGGCGGCGGTCGCACAGCGCGTGCGTGACCTGCGCCTTGTCGACGATCGGTTGCAGTTCGCGCCCGCGCAGCAGCGGCATGGTGCCCACCGCGATGCCGCCGGCCTTGACGACGCCGAGCCAGCACGCGGCGAGCATCGGCGAGTTGGCGCCGCGCAGCAGCACGCGGTTGCCCGGCACCAGCCCCATGTCCTCGACCAGAACGTGCGCGACGCGATTGGCCTGTGCGAGCAGCCCGGCGTAGCTCCAGCGAAGCCCGCCGGCGCCGAGCACCGCGGTGCGATCGCCCTGCCCGCGCTGCACCCAGCGGTCGAGCAGTTCGGTGGCGCAGTTGAGCTGCGGCGGGAACTGCAGCTCGGGCCGGTCGAAGACGAACTCGGGCCACTGCTCGCGCGGCGGGAGGTGGTCGCGCGCGAAAGTGTCGACGTGGGCGCTGCGGGTCATGGCGGCGTGCGGCAACGGGGTGACGACGGCATTTACTTTACCTCTAAACTATTTAGATGCAAAATTTCTCCATGTCGATGCGCCGCGACCGCCGCCTGTGGGACATCTCGCCGCCGGTGCACGTCGCCGCGCCGGTGTTTCCGGGCGACGCCGAGTACCGTCAGCAGTGGGCGATGACGCTCAGCCCCGGCTGCCCGGTCAACGTCGCGACGATCACGCTGTCGCCGCACACCGGGGCGCACGCCGACGCGCCGCTGCACTACGACGCCGACGGCGCCGCAGCCGGCGCGCTCGACCTCGCGCCGTACCTCGGGCCGTGCCGCGTGATCCACGCGGTCGGCGCCCGGCTCGTCGAGTGGCGCCACGTCGAGCACGCGCTCGCCGGCCTGCCGCCGCGCGTGCTCGTGCGCACCTACGATCGCGCGCCAATCGACCGCTGGGACCCCGACCTGCCCGCCTACGCCCCCGAAACGGTCGAGCGCCTGGCCGACCTCGGCGTGCTGCTGGTCGGCATCGACAGCGCGAGCATCGACCCGGCCGACAGCAAGACACTCGCGAGCCACCAGGTGATCCGCCGCCGGGATTTGCGCGTGCTCGAGAACCTCGTGCTCGACGACGTGCCCGAGGGCGACTACGAGCTGATCGCGCTGCCGCTGCGGCTCATCGAGGCCGACGCATCGCCCGTTCGCGCCGTGCTGCGCGAGCTCTGAAGGAACACCATGACGACCCGCGACCACTGCCTGGCGCTCGACGCGGGCGACCCGCTGGCGCCGCTGCGCGAGCAGTTCGAGCTGCCGCCCGGCACGATCTACCTCGACGGCAACTCGCTCGGCGTGCTGCCGAAGGCGACCGCTGCACGCGTGCAGCAGGTCGTCACCGACGAGTGGGGCCGCGACCTGATCACGAGCTGGAACCAAGCCGGCTGGATCACGCTGCCGCAGCGCGTGGGCGACAAGATCGCGCGTCTGGTCGGCGCCGGGCCGGGCGAGCTCGTCGTCGCCGATTCGACGTCGGCGAACCTGTTCAAGGTGCTCAGCGCCGCCCTCGCGATCCAGC